>SFNW01000135.1 GCA_004554105.1 Clostridiales bacterium
TTTTCTGCCGGATTTTCATATTGCGTGTTAGACGGATTATTTAATCATTTCGCTGTTGTTCAGCACCAAGGTGCTGTAGAGGAAGAGCACGTCCTTGCCGGTAAAGTCGACGAAATGACCGAGCAGATTCGGCGACAGATAGCGAACGTCGACCAGCGTGACCTTGGCGTAGCCGGTCGCGAGCAGCGGTGCTATGCTGCTGCCGAATGAGTCGCGGAAGAGAATCAGCTCGCGGTCATTGTCCGCCGCCGGGTTCTCGATGGTCAAGAGCGACTTTGAGCCGGACAGGAAGAGCTCATAGGGGTCTTTCCCGTAGGCTTTCTCCATGTCGTAGAGCGAAATATATTCGTTCGTCTCGTAGTCGAATACGCGCATTCCTTCAAGCGTCGCATTGGTCAGACAGTTCAGCGCATCTGCGGGGAGCGGAAGCGCGGATTGCCCGTAATACACGCCGAAGAACGGGACGTCGATCTGCGTTTCGGTATACTGTTTGTCGAGCGTCACACCGAGCGACTGCGCCAGCATTTCGGCGGCTTCCGTGAGTTTTTCCTGCCGCCAGTGCGTGTCGGTGCTGTAGTAGTCGTCCGCCGACAGTGTCCCGAAAATGTCGATATAATCCGCATAGGGCATTTTGTCGCGCAGTGACTCGATAAACTTCGTGTAGTCAAGCGCGGGATAACCGTTTTCCTCGGCGAGGAAATAGTTCTTATCCGGCACGACCGACAGATACACCTTTGTGTCCGCGTCTTTGAGGTAGTGGTCGTAAATCCAAGCAAAACGCTCTGCGGCGTATGCAATCGAATCCTCGTTTAAGGGGTATTCGAGTTTTGCCGCCTGCCCGTCGACGATGTAAACATCGTTGTTGTCTTTCTGCCCGAGCAGATAGAATGCCGTAATCGCTTTCAGCGTACGAAAATCGTCGCGCAGCGGGAACTGGTCGAGCGACCACTTTTCAAAGTCGGTCATAAAATCGCCCGAAGCCACCGAATCCTTGCTCAAAGCAGGGAACAGGGCAAGATGCCTGCGCTCGCTTGTCGAGGTTTCCGCATCGGGGAGCAGAAGGCTCCAGACAAAGAAGCCGAATAAAAACAGAGCGACGAGAAGGACGGTGAAGATGTTTTTCAGTTTTTCAGACATCACTTACCTCCTCAGAAACGGAAATACAAGAACGGGTTGAACGAGCCGTCGATTAAGAACGCGGTGCAGACCGCGAGCAAAGCGACGAGCAGAATCGGCTCGGCGGCATTCAGTAGAGCCGCGCCGCTCTTTGTGCCGCGAACGCGCTCGATAATGCGCTTCGGCAGCGGGGTCGAGCCGACGGCGGCAAGAATCAGTACGACGGCATAGCTGCGCAGATAATAGAGTGCTTCAAAGCTTGAAGCCGGCAGTCCGCCCGCGCCGAACATTGCACCGACGGTCGAAACCGCGCCGGACAGCGAGGACGCGTCAAAGAGCACAAAGCTGATGACGACGAGCAGCATGACATAAGCGTGCCCGAGCGCGTGCGACTTCTCCAGGAATTTGGAGAGCCACAGCTTTTCCGCAACCAGCAGAATCGCGAAATAAACGCCCCACAGGACAAAATTCCACGCCGCGCCGTGCCACAGCCCCGTAGCCGCCCAAACGACGGCAATATTGAATATCCAGCGGCCGAGCGGCACACGGTTGCCCCCGAGCGGGATATAGAGATAGTCGCGGAACCAGCTTCCGAGCGACATGTGCCATCTGCGCCAAAACTCGGTGATGCTGCGCGAAATAAAGGGATAGTTGAAGTTTTCGAGGAAACGGAAGCCGAACACGTGTCCGAGTCCGATTGCCATATCGCTGTAGCCCGAAAAGTCGAAATAGATGTGCAGGGTATACGCAATCGCGTAAATCCAGCAGAACAGCACCGACTTTTCGTTCGAGTTTTTGAAAATATCGACCAGCTCGCCGAGGACATTGGCAATCAGAATCTTTTTGGAAAGTCCGATGACAAAGCGGCGAACGCCGAGCGCGGCGTCGGAAAGACTGTGCGTCCGATTCTCAAGCTGCGCGGCAATGTCCGAATAGCGGACGATCGGTCCTGCGATAAGCTGCGGGAACATCGAAATGTAGGCGGCGAGATTGATATAATTCCGCTGCGCCTTGACGTCGCGCCGATAGACGTCGATGACATAGCTGACCGTCTGAAAGGTGTAGAAACTGATGCCGATGGGCAGTGCGATTTTGAGGAGCGGAATCGAAAGTCCGGTCAGCGCGTTGAAGCTCGAAATGAAGAAATCGGCGTATTTGCAGTAGCCGAGCATGGCGAAGCTGAAGAGAATCGAGAGAATCAAAAAGAGCTTCGACAGCTTTTTTTCACGGAACTTTTCAATTAAAATACCGAACACATACCCCTGCGTAATCGAAACCAGCATCAAAACGAGATACTTCGGCTCTCCCCAGCCGTAGAAAAACAGGCTGGAGAGCAGCAGAACGCTGTTTTTCAGCTTTCGCGGCGCGAGGAAGTAGAGCAGCATCACGCAGGGAAGAAAATAGTACAGAAACGGGATACTTGAAAACAGCATGGCGTTTTATTTGTCCGAATGTACGGGCTTATTCAATCGGCTCGTCGTAGACGACCGTGAGATTTGCATGAACCGACTTTGCCATGTCGCGGAAGGGCTCGACGGCAAACGACTTGCCGAATACCGAGATAATCGTGTTGTCAACCGTCATGATGACAAGCGTGTCCGGGAAGCCGCACATCCACTGGCGTGCAAGAATATTTTCGCGAATCTCCTTGGCGAGTGCTTCGACATCCTCGCCGTCCTTGACGCTGTATGCGCCGCAGGTGAAGGTGTTCGCGTTCATCATGTGCATCAGGGATGCGGCGGCGTCGATTTTGTCAATGGACGCCTTCGGGAAGCCGTATACATTGTCGAGTGCGTCTGCGTCAAGTGCCACGCTGCCGGGCTCCTCAACAAGCTCTTCGGTCGAGTCTCCGCCTACGGCAGGGAACTTCTGATCGTCTGCATAGGCGTTCCAAATGGCGTCAAGCACTGCCTCGGGGTCAGCGGTGCCGGCTTCGGGCGCGGTTGTGTCCGCAGGCTTGGTCGTTTCGGTTGTGCCGGCGGTCGACTCCTCGGTTGCTTCGGTCGTGCTTTCTTCGGTTTCGACCGAAGTGTCCTCGGTGGTCGTTTCGGGCGTGGTCTGGACGGTGCTTTCCGCCGTCGACGTATCGCCCGTCGTGTCGGGATTCTTGTCTTTTTTGCCGCAGGCTGCAAAACTCAGCATCAGGGCGAGCGTAACGGCGATTGTCAGGATTCTTTTCATTTTTCAGTTCCTCCGAAATTTATATTTTTTATTTTCATTACTGTTTGGCGATGAGCCAGTTGCTTACGGAAGCATCATAATACAGCATAAGTTGCTTCCTGCCGACGGTCAGCCGGTAGGTGCGGCTTGTGTCGGGAGATGGAATTGCCCATTTGACCGTGACCGATTCGTCTGCGGTATAGTCAATTCCCGTGTAGACCGAAGTGTCCGCACCTGCGGGGACTATGGCAAAACTGCCGTCTTCGGTCCGTATGCGCGCTTTGCCGTCGGGGACGAGTTCGAGCGAAACGGTCAGCGTATCGTCGCTCCGCTGCATCGGGTTGACCGAGAACGCCGCGGGGCTTATTGCGCCGATTGCCACAGGCTCGTCTGCGAGAAGCGTGCCGGCGACCGTGATTTCTCCGCCGCCCGGCAGATTTGTATAGAACAGAATGCCGAACGTAAGGATCAGGCAGGCTGCCGCCGCCGCGCCGAACCGATACAGGGAATGCCGCTTCGGCTTGCGTGCCGAAGTACGCGCGTCGGCGATCAGGTCGTCGTCGATGTCGGTCAGTGCGCGTGCCATAACTTCGTTTTTCAAAGAGCGTAGCCCTCCTTCTCAAGATAGTCTTTCAGTCGAAGGCGCGTGCGCAGCAGCATGGATTTCACCTTGCTTTGTCCGAAGCCGAAGCGCGCTGCGATATCGCCGACGCTGTCCGCGTAAAAGTAGCGGCAGACAAACACGCGCCGCATATCCGCGGGAAGCTCGCGTAAAAATGCGCTGATGTGCGTGGAGAGGGCGGAAAGTCCGACCTCATCCTCGACCGACACGCCGGACGGCGTGCAAATGTCGAGTTCGTCAAGCGAAAGGGTAAATTCGTCCGCAGAACGCTTTTCGGCGTGCCGCGCCTTGTATTTGTTCAGTGCCAGATTGCGTGCGATTCTGCCGAGAAACGAGGACAAAACAGCGGGACGGTGCGGCGGCATGGCGTTCCATGCGCCGAGATAGGTGTCGTTGACATTTTCCGCGCTGTCCGACGGATCCGACAGAATATTCATCGAGATCTTCATACAATAAGCACCGTATTTGCAGGCGGTCTCATGGATGGCGTTTTCGTCGCGCTGCCAATACAAATCGACGATTTGCGTA
>SFNW01000023.1 GCA_004554105.1 Clostridiales bacterium
TAAACGCAATTCCTTTTTTCAATGAAATCCACCCTAACGGGTGGGTGAAATACCGCTTCGCGGCATGAAATACGCCTACGGCGTATGAAATCGCTTCGGCGAAGGGTGGATTTTATTTCACTTTCTGCGCAGTTTCCCCTGACTTTGATAAAATTTTATTGATTTTGTCGGAATGTATTGAAATCGGTCGAAAAATATAGTATACTGTTGTTAACATTTCTACTGCATGGGAGGATTGACACATGGGCAAATTCGTGATTCACAAGACCAACACGGGCATTAAGTTTGATTTGAAGGCAGGCAACGGCGAGGTTATCGCTACGTCGGAGGTTTATTCGTCCGAGGACGCTTGCCGCAACGGCATCGCCAGCGTGAAGAAGAACGCGCCGGTTGCTGAAATCGAGGACCAGACCGCCGCAACCGTTGAGACCAAGAAGAACCCCAAGTTTGAGGTTTACACCGACAAGGCGGGCGAGTTCCGTTTCCGTCTGAAGGCGACCAACGGTCAGGTTATCGCAGTCAGCGAGGGCTACAAGGCAATGGCAAGCTGCGAAAACGGCATTGCATCGGTCAAGAAGAACGCGCCCGACGCAGACATCGTCGAAGCGTAAGGCAAATCAGTCGAAAAAAGCCGTCCTTTCGGACGGCTTTTTTGGTTGGCAAACCTTGTTTACAAAGTTTTTACGGATTCATAAAGTGCTTTTTTCAAAAAGCACCTTATGCGGGGGCGGGGCGGCGCCCCGCATTGCGCCACCTTGCGGCGGAACGCCGGTCTTCAGTCGACGACCTCGTACATTTCGGCGGCGTCGGCTTTTTTGGTGCTGTCGCGCACGTCGGTGACGCGCACGCGCAGCGTCTTTTCGCCGAAGGCGATTTCGATGACGTCGCCGACCTTGACGTCGTAGGACGCCTTGACGACCTTGCCGTTTACGCTGATATGCGCCGCGTCGCAGGCGTCGTTTGCCACGGTGCGCCGCTTGATGAGGCGCGAGACCTTTAAAAATTTATCAATACGCATGGTTTCCTCCGAAAAATAACCGAAAAATCGGTTTTCGACAAAAAGCGGGGGAGAAAAAACGGTGTGTCCCGTTTTTCTCTCCCCACGCCCATGGTCTTACAATAAAGTCCGAATTACTTGTTGACGCTGTCCTTGAACGCCTTGCCTGCAGAGAATGCAGGATACTTGGAAGCGGCGATCTTGATGGTCTTGCCGGTTCTGGGGTTTCTGCCCTCGCGAGCTGCGCGGGTCTTGGTCTCGAACGTGCCGAAGCCGACGAGCTGAACCTTTTCGCCCTTAGCAAGTGCGGTCTCGACTGCGCCGATGAATGCGCCGACTGCCGCCTCTGCGTCCTTCTTCTTCAGACCGGTTTCTTTTGCGATTGCTTCAATCAGTTCTGTCTTGTTCATGGTTTTTTATCCTTTCAGAAAAAAATAAAGTCGTTTGTTTTACACATCTTTCCGTGTTGCTCATATTTTACCATGTTATGCGCCGCATTTCAAGTATTTTTTTCAAAAAAAGGCTGAAAAATCAAGGATTTTTAGATATTTTCACCATGTTTTGCGCGTTTTTGCGCGTCCCAGTAGGTATCAAGTACCGACAGCGGCAGTTCTTCCATGTGTTTTCCGTCGGCAAGCACCGCTTCTTCGACGCCGGCGAAGCGGTCGATGAATTTGTCGGTCGCGTCGGAGAGGGCTTTTTCGGGGTCGACGCCGAGCTTGCGTGCCACGTTGACGGCGGCGAACAGCAGGTCGCCGACCTCCTCGGCGCGGGTCGCTTCGTCGGCGGCGAGCGCCTCTTCGGTCTCCTCGGCAATCTTCTTTGCCGCGTCGGCGGCGGTGGCAAAGTCAAAGCCGACCTTGGCGGCACGCTTGCCGACCTTTTCGGCGCGCATCAGCGCGGGAAGCGGACGCGCGACGCTGCGCATCGAATCGGTCACGGTCTCGCGGTGCTTTTCCTTTGCCTTGAGCGCGTCCCAGTTTTCAAGCACCTTGTCGGTCGTCTCTGCCGAGACGTCGCCGAAGATGTGCGGGTGGCGGTAGATCAGTTTTTTGACGATGCCGGTCGTGACGTCCCCGATGTCGAAGCTGCCGACCTCGGTTTCCATCTCGGTATGGAACACGACCTGAAGCAGCACGTCGCCCAACTCCTCGCAGAGGAGCTTTTTGTCCTTTGTGTCAATCGCCTCGGCGACCTCGTAGGTTTCCTCGATGAAGTTTTTGCGAATGCTTTCGTGCGTCTGCTCGCGGTCCCACGGGCAGCCGCCCTCGCCGCGGAGAATTTTCATGACGGCACACAGGTCGTCGAAGTTGTATTTGTCCTTGATCGGAAAGTCCTTTGCCGTTTTGTTCATTTTCTCTTTCTCTTTTCTTTATCTGACCAGCTTGATTTTATGCAGCAGCGCGTAAATGCTTCTTCCCTTTGGAATCAGCTCAAAGTCCTCTTCGTCCAGGCAGCCGAGGAGCAGAATTGCGGCGAAGTAGACAACGACCGCCGCCGCAATGGCGAGCAGGGTGTCGAGCCGCTGATGCGCAAGCAGACGTTCGGCGAGCGCGTAGACGCCGATGGCAGCCCCGCCGCAGAGTCCCGCCGCGACAAGCGGCTTGACAAAGACGCGCACGAGATTCGGACGCAGGTTGGCATAGCGCGCACAGAAGTAGAAGTTCATCAGCGTGACGATGATGTAGCAGATGTCGGTCGAAATCGGCGCGCCGAACATACGAATGTGCGGATTGCCGATGAGAATATAACTGATGAAGATTTTCGCCGTCGCGCCGCAAATCATCGAGACGAGCGGCAGCGATTCCTTTTTATGCGCCTGCAAGACCGCGTTGGTGATGGCAAGCATACTGACGAGGAAGGACGAAATTGCGAGTGTTGCGAGCAGCGGCGCGGCGGTCGCGGCACTGCCGTTCTTGTTGCCGAAAATCATCAAGAGAATCGGCTCGGCGAGCGCCGCCATGCCGACCGAGCAGGGAATCGAGAGAATCGCCGCGACCTTGAGCGAGGAGTTCATGACCCGCTGCAGCCGCGCCTCGTCCTTCTGTACAAGCAGCGAGCTGAGCATCGGAACAAGTGAATAGCCGATGGGGTAGACCAAAACCGGCGGCAGATTGAAGAGCGGCACCGCCAGCGTCGTGTAGTTGCCGTAGAGCGCAGCCGCCGCTTCCTCAAGCAGTCCGCTGTCCTGCAGACGGCGGGAGACGACCGCAAGGTCGATGAGGTTGGCAAGCGACATGACCGACGAGGAGAGCGTGACCGGAATCGCGATGACGACCAGTTCTTTGAGCAGTGTCCTTGTGCGCTCGGTCGGGCGCGTGTAGCTGTCGGGCATCGCGTATTCGGCGTTGACCTTATCGGTGTTGTAGAGCAGCTTGGTCAGCCAAATAAAGACCATGCCGCAGAAGACGCCGATGGTAATGCCGAAAATCGTGTACGCGGCGGTGACGTGCAAGGGGTGTCCCTGCGCAATCGACCATGAGGCGAAGAGAATGCCGAGAAAGAGCTTGCCGAGCGACTCAATGAGCTGAGAGACCGCAGTCGGCCACATAATCTGATGCCCCTGGAAGTAGCCGCGGTAGGCACTGGTCAGGCAGACGAAGAACAGCGTCGGCGCAATGGCGACGATACAGAGATTCGACTTGTCGACCTTGATGAGCGAGGCAAACAGACCCGAGCCGAAAATGAGAAGCAGCATACCCGCGCTGCCGATGATGAAAAAGAGAATCAGCGACAGGCGCAGAATCTTTTTGACCTGATTGAAGTTGCCCTTGGCGCGGCTCTTGGAGACCATGACCGACATGGCAACCGGCAGTCCGGCGGTCGAAATCATGTAAAACCAGGTGTAGATGGTATAGGCGGCGTTGAAATAGCCCATACCCTCGTCGCCGAGGTAGCCGTGCAGCGGGATTTTGAAGAGCAGCCCGACGGTTTTGACTAAAATATTGGAGATTGTGAGAATCAGCACGCCGTTTACAAACAGTTTCGTGCTTTTCTTCGGCTCGCTTTTTTGCGTGTTGTTCAAGGTGTTGTCCTTTCAGGTAAGATAATCTGCCTCCCTCGGAGAGGGGGCTTCAACCGGTCAAAGTCGTTTCATTTAGCCTTCCCCCTTGGGGGAAGGCTCAGAATTTCGAAATGACTGCTTTTTTGCCTCCCTCTTTGAGGGAGGTGTCGCCGGATGGCGACGGAAGGAGTAATACAAAGCCAAAGACTCCTTCAGTCAACTTCGTTGACAGCTCCCTCGGAGAGGGAGCCTTTGATAGAATCGTTTGAAAGCTATTCTTCAGTTTCCGATAAATTCGCGGAAGACCGATTCGGCGGGGACGAGACGTGCGGGAATCGGCTCGATGCTTGCGAGCTTTTCCTCGATTTCCGCAGCGCGGGGCGCAAAGGCACTGCCCGCGGGCAGGGTGCGCAGCACGTCCAGCACAAAGGGCTTGATGACCTGCACCTCGTAGGCGAGGAGCGAGTCGAGGCGGGTGACGTCTTTTCCGACATGGGGATAAATGTGCGTTTCCTCATTGTCGACGACGCTCTGCCAGACGGTAAAGGTGTTTTCGGCGTCGCTCGCACGGAATTTCCAGTCGCGCACGAGCCGCCGCATGAAGCGCAGTTCGCGGGGCGCAAAGAGTACGCCGCCGACCTTTAGCGATTCCTCAGCCGAGATGAACAGTGCCTCATACGGGCTGTCTGCAAGATATTTCGTCAGCTCGGGGTAGACCGCCTGAATGCCCTCGAAGAGGAACGCGTCGCTTTTCGTGCAGGAAATCAGCCGCTTGCCGGTGCGCCGCCCCTCCTTGAAGCTGAAGCGCGGCAGGGTGGCGTAGGGGCATTCGGTGATTTCGCGCACCGCCTTGGCGAAAAAGGGAATATCAATCGTCTCGGGCGAATCGTAGTCGATTTCGCCGCCGCGTGCCGCCGCGCGCGCGGCGAGAATATCGCGGTCGTAGTAAAAATCGTCAATCGAAATCGTGTGCAGATGCTTGCCGAGCGCGTAAAATTCCTGTTTCAGAATCTCCGCCGTGGTGGTCTTGCCCGAGCAGGACGGTCCCGCCAGTGTGAGAATGCGCTTACCGCCGTTTGCCGCTTTACGGCAGACTTTTTGCAGCGTGCCCGTGAAGTCGGCTTCGCATTCGTCGATATAGGCTTTCATCTGCGCTTCGGTTTGAAAGCCGGTTTTTGCCTGTTTCATGAACTCTCCTTCGATGGATTCTTTGGCTGCAAGCCGAAAAATTCAAAGACCTTATCCGCGTAGGAGGGAATACCCGCTTCGGGAACGCCCGCGCGGATTTTTTCAATATCTCTTACATATTCGTATGGGTATTTCGGTGCAAATATGCGTTTCATGCGCGGCGTGCCGCCCGCGTTGTCGACGAGCTTGGTCACCGCGCCCGCGCCGACGCCGAAAATCGAATGCAGCTCTTCCATCATATAAATATTATACATACACTCGCTGCCCGGCTTGGCATAGCCGACGTTCTCCAGATTGCCGACCGCGTTTTTCTGCCGGTACATATAGTAGGGCTTGTACTGTGCGCTCGGCAGCATAAGCTGGGAATACTGAATGCACTTTGCGGCACTCGGCACGTCGGGCGTAAATTCGACGCCCTGCTTTTTGCTCATGTCGGCGGCGCGCTTGAAGCAGAAGGTATGTACCGTGATGTTGCTCGGCGAGAGCGAAATGATTTCATCAAGCGTGTGCGAAAAACGCTTGAAGTCGTCGCCCGGCAGCCCGACGATGAGGTCGGTGTTGATGTCGCGGATACCCGAGGCGGCGGCGAGGTCGTAGGCGGCGAAGAAGTCTGCCGCGGTGTGCCGTCTGCCGATGTGCTGCAGAACCTCGTCGGAGAGCGACTGCGGGTTGACGCTGACGCGCGTCACGCCGTATTCGCGGGCGATGCGGAGCTTGTCCGCCGTGATGGTGTCGGGTCTGCCCGCTTCGAGCGTAAATTCTTCGAGCGCCGAAACGTCGGTGCAGTGCGCAACCGTTTTGAGCAGCCGTTCAAGCTGACGCGCGTCGAGTGTGGTCGGCGTGCCGCCGCCGATGTAGACCGTGGCGACGGTTTTGCCGAGCTGTCTGATGAGCTTGAAGGTGCTTCTGATGTCGTCGAGCAGCAGCGAAAGGTAATCGCCGAGCATCGAGAGCATCTTGTGCGACGCCGAGATGAACGAGCAGTAGGCGCAGCGGGTCGGACAGAAGGGAATCGAGATATAGACCGAGCAGAGGTCGTCGGTCTTGCCGCGGGTCAGTTTCAGCTCGGTCTGCGCGACCGAGGTGGCGAGAAACGCCTTTTTGGGGTTGAGCAGATATTCGCCGGCGAGCAGCTTGCGGGTTTTCATCACGCCGTAGCCGCTTTCGAGATACTGCGCGGCGACCTTTGCGGGGCGGACGCCGGTGAGCAGTCCCCACGGGGAAATATAGCCGAAAAAGTCCTTGGCGGCGAGCGTCATGGCGTGTCCCGACGCCACTTTGCGCACGCGTTCGCGCGGAAACAGCTCGGAAAATTCGACAAAGCAGTCGGCTTCGCTCTTTCTTTCGCCGAGGCGGATTGAGACGCGCGAATAAATGCCGTCTTCGCGGTCCTCGACAAACATACCGACGACCGGAACGCCGTCTCCCTCGACCTCGTCCTCGCCGAACTTCGCGCCCGGGAAGTAGACAAGGCAGAGCGTCTGCGCGTAGTATCTGTTCAGATTTCCTTCAATGTTGAGTATCATCGTTCAGTCTTCCATATTTCAGAATCCGCGAGAATCGTGATCGGACCGTCGGCGGTCATGTCAATTTGCATATCCGCGCCGAACACGCCGGTCTCGACCGGCACGCCCTCGGCGCGAAGCCGCGCGCAGAAATACTCGTACAGGCGGTCGGCGGCATCGGGCTTTTCCGCGTCGGTAAAGGAGGGGCGGTTGCCGTGCGAAATGTCCGCCGCAAGCGTAAAGTTCGAGACGGCGAGCACACTGCCGCCGACGTCGGGCAGCGAGCGATTCATCTTGCCCGCATCATCGTTGAAAATGCGCATTTTTGCAATTTTCGCGGCGAGAATCTCCGCATCACGCTCGGTATCGCCCTGCACGACGCCGACAAGGAGAAGCAGTCCGTGCCCGCATTTGCCTGCGGGAACGCCGTCCGCCGTCACCGACGCGTGCAGCACTCTTTGAATCACGATTTTCATTTTCCGAAGCCTCTCGTGACCGACAAAACGCTCTTGATGCCGCGCAGCCGCGAGACGATCGAGTCGTAATGCCCGATGTTTTTGCAGCCGACGGTCAGGTTGACAAGCATCGTGTCCGGCCCTTTCTTCTGCGTATTGATGCCGAGCAGCGAGACCTTCATGTCCGCCAGCGCCGAGGTGATGTCGGCAAGCAGCGAAATGCTGCTTTCGGCGACGACGGTAATCAGTGCCTCGTAGACGTCGGCGGGGCTGTCCGCCGCGCCGTATTCCCAGTGCGCGTTGATAAAGCGGTCGCGCTGCTCGGGATTCGCCTGCCCCGCAAGGACGTTGGGACAGTCGATTTTGTGAATCGAAACGCCGAAGCCGCGCGTGATAAAGCCGATAATCGGGTCGCCGGGCAGCGGGTTGCAGCAGCGCGCGAATTTGGTCACGCAGCCGTCCTCGCCGTCGACGATGACGCCGCCGGTCGCCTTGACGCGGCGGGGAGACGCCAACTTGACTTTGTCCGCCGTGACCTCGGTCTGCGGCTCTTTGACCACGCGGTCAAACTCGTCGCGCAGCTTGGCGGCGATTTTTGAGAGCGGCATACCGCCGTAGCCGAGCATATTGTACATATCCTCGGTGTCCTGCATACCGACGCGGCGCGCGACGTTTGCGACGATTTCGTTTTGCTGCTCCTCGGTGTAGGGTCTGCCCATGCGGTGCAGCTCGCGTTCGATTTCCGCCTTGCCGAGCGCGATGTTCTCGGTGCGCTTTTCTTTTTTGAACCACTGGCGGATTTTATTCTTCGCGTCGCCGGTCTTGACGATGTTCAGCCAGTCGCGGCTCGGTCCTTTGGAGGCAGAGGAGGTGAGAATCTCGACGATGTCGCCGGTCTGCGGCTCGCGGTCAATCGGCACAATCATGCCGTTGAGCTTTGCGCCGACCATCTTGTTGCCGACGCCCGAGTGAATGGCGTAGGCGAAGTCAATCATCGTCGAGCCTTGCGGCAGGACAATGACGTCGCCCTTCGGCGTAAAGACGAAGATTTCGTCGCGGAAGATGTCGATTTTGAACGCGTCCATGAACTCCTCGGGGTCCTGCGTGTCGTCCTCAATCTCAAACAGGCGCGAGACCCACTGAAGTTTTTCGTCGATGCTCTCGCTCGCGGTTTCGCCCGACTTGTACTTCCAGTGCGCAGCGATACCGTATTCGGCGACGCGGTGCATCTCGAAGGTGCGAATCTGCACCTCAAAGGGAATGCCGCTGCTGCTCATGACGCTGGTGTGCAGCGAGCGGTACATATTCGGCTTGGGGTTGGAGATATAGTCCTTGAAGCGCCCGGGAATCGAGCGGAACATCTCGTGAATGATACCGAGCGCGGTGTAGCACTCCAGCTCGGTGTCGACGATGATGCGCAGGGCGTAGAAGTCGTAAATCTGGTCGAAGCTCTTGTTGTGGTTGTACATCTTATTGTACAGCGAGTAAATCGACTTGATGCGCCCGTTCAGTTCAAAGTGAATGCCGCTTTCGGTCAGGCGTTTTTCGATGCTCGCCTTGGCTTCGTTGATGAGGTCGCGCGACTGTCCGTAGCGCTCCTCGATGCGGTTTTTGACCTCGCTATAGCCGATGGGGTCGAGGTAGGACAGGCTGAGATTTTCCAGCTCCTGCTTGATGGAGTTGATACCGAGACGGTGCGCGAGCGGCGCGTAGATATACATGGTCTCGAGCGCGATGGCGCGGCGGCGGTCCTCTTTCTTCGCCGCAAGCGTGCGCATATTGTGCAGGCGGTCGCAGAGCTTGATGAAGATGACGCGGATATCCTTCGACATGGCGAGCAGCATCTTGCGGATATTCTCGATGTTCGCTTCTTCCTTGTCCTCGACGTTGATCTGGACGAGCTTGGTCAGCCCGTCGACCAGCATGGCGACGTTTTGCCCGAATTTTTCCGAGATGAGGTCGAGACTGGTCTTGTCGGCGCAGTCCTCGACCGTGTCGTGCAGCAGGGCGGCGCAGACCGAATCGGTGTCAAGCCCGAGACCGACGACGATTTCGGCGACGGCGACGGGGTGCGAGATATAGGGCTCGCCGCTCTGCCGCGTCTGTCCGGCGTGCAGTTCTTTGGCGTATTCGTATGCCGCGCGGATTTTTTCGCGGTTGTAGTTTCGCTCGCTGTGGTCGAGCGCGTCTTCAAGCGGCTGAAATACGAGGTCTGTTTCGGTGTCCATAGGGTTTTCCTTTCAGAGAGAGAAACGGGTTGCAAAGCCCGATTATCCGCGCTTCTGCTGAGAGCGCAGGCGGCGCAGAATCGCCGATTTGTCAAGGTCGGCACGCTTTTGCTTATAGCTGACGCTGAAGCGGTAGGCGTCCTTGCCGATGCTCTCGACGCCGACGATGTTCAGTTCGAGCAAAACGTCGATGATAAAGCGCAGCTTGATATAGCCGACCGCGCCGACCGCAGTGTCGCGGGACAGCATTTCGCGCACGGTGAAGCTGTCCTCACCGAAGCGCACCTGCCGACGGATAAAGTTGTAGACGGCGGCAAAATCGTCGCGGCTCGGCAGAATGTCCTCGTCGGGCTCTGCCGCAGCCCCCGCGCGCAGTGCCGCATAGCGGGCGCCACAGGCTTCTTCCGCGGCGGCGCGCGCCTCGGTCAGGCGCAGGTCGCGCACGATGAGCTGCGCGCTTTTCCTGCCGTTGAATTCGTTGACGTCGAGCCCCGCGAGCAAGTCGATTTCGTCGCCCGCGTAGACGTCGGCTTCCTTCGGCGAATGCGAGAAGTACATCGCGGTGAGCGGGTGGCCGTCGCCGCGGTCGAGCAGCAGCTTTGTGTGCTTGCCGAAGCTGATGGATTGCACCTCGGCAATCTGCACGTTCCGCAGGACGAAGGAGGGGACGGGATTCGATACGCCGAAGGGCTCGAGCAGGCGGATTTCCTCCGCGTTTTCAAGCGTGACCTCGTCAACGCCGATTTCAAAGTCGGCGTCGAGCGACGGGGTACGGTCCTCGGATTTGAAATGTTCACGAGCGTATTCGTTGATTTTCTCGCGGAAGGCGTCGATGTTCTCGCGGCGCACCGAAAGTCCCGCCGCAAGCTCGTGTCCGCCGTATTTTTCAAGCAGGTCGTCGCAATAGACCAGCGCGTCGACGAGGTTCAGTCCCTTGACGCTGCGCCCGCTGCCCTTGCCGACGTCGAGGTCGCCGTCGCTCTGTGCGCCGTCGAACGAAATGAGAATCGAGGGCAGCCCGTATTTTTCGGTAATGCGCGACGCGACGATGCCGATGACGCCGTGATGCCAGTTGTCGGCGGCAAGCACGATGACCGGGTCGTTTTCAAAGTCGTGGGAGGCGTCGATGCGCTCATAGGCTTCGAGCGCAATGCGGTTTTCCTCGGTCTGCCGCTCGCGGTTGATGTCGCAGAGCCGCTTTGCCAGTTCGTCCGCCTTTTCGCGCGAGTCGGTGAGGAACAGCTCGACCGCGAGCGCGGCGGAGCTGATTCTGCCTGCGGCGTTGATGCGCGGCGCGAGTGTGTAGCCGATGAAGCCCGAGGTGATTTTCGGTGCGCGCGCGCTGCGACTGCCGTCGGGACGCTGCGAAACCGCGTCGATCAGCGCACAGAGTCCGATTCGCTCGGAACGTTCGATGCGGCGGAGTCCGAACGCGACAATCAGGCGGTTTTCGTCCCGAATGGGCATGACGTCGGCAATCGTGCCGATTGCCACAAGGTCGGCGTAGTCGGCGCAGATGCGGCGCACCGCGTCCTGCTCGGAAATACCCGCCCGCTTTGTCTCAAACGCGCAGAGCAGCTTGAAGACGACGCCGACGCCCGCCAAATCCTTGAAGGGATAGGTGCAGTCGGGGCGGCGGGGATTGACAACGGCGGCGGCATTCGGCAGCTCGCCGTGGCATTCGTGGTGGTCGGTGACGACAACGTCGACGCCGCGTGCGCGGGCGTGGTCGACTTCGGCGTTTGCCGTGATGCCGGTGTCGACCGTGACGATGAGTTTTGCCCCCTCGTCAATCAGCTTGTCGAGCGAGCTTTCGCTCATGCCGTAGCCCTCGCCCATGCGGTTGGGTATGTAGTAGCCGACGTCGGCGCCGAGCGCCGTTAAGTAGAGGTACAAAATGCTGACCGAAGTCACGCCGTCCACGTCATAGTCGCCGTAGATGACGATTCGCTCTTTGCCGTCAAGTGCCTGCGCAATGCGTGCGACGGCTTTGTCCATGTCGCACAGCAGCATGGGGGAATGGAGCATTTCCTCCTCCATGCGCAGAAAGCGCAGTGCCGATTCTTTGTCGCCGCAGCCGCGGTCGACGAGCAGTCCCGCCGTTACGCTGCCGACGCCGAGTTCCTTGGCAAGGCGTTCGGCAGTCTCGCCGCGGCTGCCCTTGATATTCCATTTCTTCTGCATGTAACATCTATCTCCAAATTTTAATAATAAACAAAGTGATATGCCCGCGCAAACGGGCGGATAGGAAAATGCCCCGACAGGGTGGGGAAGGCTCCCTCTCCGAGGGAGCTGTCGGCGGAGTCGACTGAGGGAGTTTTTTGCCCCCGTAAATACTCCTTCCGTCGCCGTTTGGCGACACCTCCCTCAAAGAGGGAGGCTCAGTTAGACCACGCAATGGAATCCGCCCTACGGGTTTCAGGGCGTCCTTTGACCGTAGGGACCGGCGTCCTCGACGGTCCGGCGCAAGGGGAAGTGAAGTGTTTCCCTCGGGGAAACGTGAAGCGGCTGCGCCGTGAAGTGCGCCTGCGGCGCATGAAGTGTTCGGGCTGTCGCCCGAACGATGCGGTTTTCCGCATTATTCCGCAGGCGCGAATTTCTCCATGATGGCGAGGGCGATTTTTACGCCGTCCGCCGCGGCGGAGGTGATGCCGCCCGCGTAGCCGGCACCTTCGCCGCCGGGGTAAATGTCGTCTGTACCGCGCATTGTCAGCGACTCGCCGCGCAGGATTCGCAGCGGCGCACTGGTGCGCGTTTCAAGCCCTGTCAAGAGGGCGTCCGGGCGGTCAAAGCCCGGCAGTTTTTTGCCGAAAGCCGTGATGCCGAGGGCGAGCGTGTCGCCGAGAGAAGCGGGGAAGAGCGCAGAGAGGTCGGCAAGCTCGACTCTGCCGTTCATATAGGTCGGGCGGACGCCGCCGAGGGCGGTCGCACGCCGTTTTTCGAGAAAATCTCTCACCGTGCAGACAGGCGCCGCATAAGTGCCGCCGCCCGCGCGGAACGCCGCCGCCTCGAGCGACCGCTGAAAGGCAATCGCGCGGTCTGGCGTTGCGCCGTAATCGTTTTTGAAGACCGAGACGCAGACGGCACTGTTGGAGTTTTCGCCGTTTCGCGCATAGCGGCTCATGCCGTTGACGCAGAGTCCGCCCGGCTCGGACGCGCCGCAGACGACCTCGCCGCCCGGGCACATACAAAAGGTGTAGACGCCGCGCGTCTTGGTGTTTGCCGAAAGGTTGTATTCGGCGTAGGGCAGGTCGGGCGAGCCGGCAAAATCGCCGTAGAGCGCACGGTCGATGTCGTCCTTTTTATGCTCGATGCGCAGACCGACAGAGAAGTCCTTTGCCTCGACGGCACAGCCGCGGTCGAGCAGCATTTTGTAGGTGTCGCGCGCGCTGTGTCCGACCGCGAGGACGAGCGCGGAGGTCTCAAAGTCGCCGCGCGTGGTATGAATGCGGCGGACGCCGCCCTTTTGCTCGTCGTAGCCGAGAAAGGTCGTGCGGTAGAGAATTTCGCCGCCGAGGCGGACGATTTCGTCCGCAATATCGGAAACAATGCCGCGAAGCAGGTCGGTGCCGATGTGCGGCTTGGCGTTTGTCAGAATTTCGGCGGGTGCGCCGAACGCCGCAAAGCGCGAAAGAACATAGGCGCAGTGCGGGTCGCCGATGCGGGTCACGAGCTTGCCGTCCGAAAACGTACCCGCGCCGCCCGCGCCGAACTGAATCGAGCAGTCGGGGTCGAGCGCGCCGCCCGTGTAAAAGGAATCGACCGCGCGGACGCGGTCGGGAATATCGCCGCCGCGCTCCAGCAGCAGCGGGCGGTAGCCGTTTTCGGCGAGTAAGAGCGCGGCAAACATACCGCAAGGACCCATGCCGACAACGACGGGACGCGCCGCCGCCCTTGCCGTGCCGCGGCGGATCACGAGTTCGCCGTCGGCGTGCGGGCGCAGTGCGTTCTTCTCAATCGTTTCTTTTTTCAGTGTATTTTTCGTCTCGAAGAGGATCGAATAGACCAGGCGGACGTCGGTTTTCTTTCGCGCGTCCACGCTGCGGCGAAAAATCGAGAGCTTCTCTGCCGCGATGCCCGCGCGCCGCAGCTTTTTCGCCGCGGCGGCAAGCACTTCGTCCTTTTCGGTACCGGGCGGCACAGAGACGCCGCCTAAGATATAGTTCGTCATTTTTCAATCATGACCGATACGGCGTATTCGCCGAGCTCGTAGACCGTCCCCGTGTATTCGCTGCTGACCGTGACCGTGACGGGAACCTGCACGACGCCGGTAATGCCGCTGTAGTTCAGCTCGGCGGCGAGACGGACGTCCGCGCTCGTCAGCTTGTCGGCGATGTCGGTCGGTGCGCGGAGCACGACATTGACGCTGTCGGTGAGCAGCGTGTACTTCAGGTTGTTCGGGTTGCGAATCGAGACATCGTCGACGACGATGCTCTTCTTGACCGTATTCTTGTGCGTGACCGAAATCGACGCCGAGGAGACGCCGCTCAGGTTTTCCACGCCGTCGGGCAGATTGATGGAGACAATCTGCGTTTCGTTGGAGTTGATTTGCTTCTCGTCAATCGTCGCAATCTCAAAGGATTCGACGCCCGCGAGCAGCGCGGGGTCGGCACGGACGGTGAGCTTCTTCGGCGTTACGGAAATGACCGCGTTCGACTCGTTGAAGTAGCCGTATTTCGTTCCCACCATGATGGGGATTTCCTTTTCGATGTAGACCGGGACGTTGACGCCGACCGAGTTTTGCGAAAGTGTGAGATAGGGATTGTCTATCGTCGCGCCTTCCTCGGTGACGACGCGCAGTGCGCCGCGCGCGGTCACGCCGGTGGTCAGCTCGCCGAGCTCCAGGTCGACGACTGCGGCTTCCGCCGCGTCGATGACTGTGGCGGGACCGCTGACCGTGACGGCGGAGACGTCGGGCGTCGTCACGCCGAGCGTAATCGACTGGTCGTGCTGCACCGAAACAATGTTGACCTTGACCGGTACGGTCTTGGTCGCGATGCGGTCGACATAGATCTCAATCGAGGTCGGGCTGACGCTGTTTGTCGCGCAGCCGTCGGGCGTCGTGACCGAAATCGAGAGTTGATGTTTGCCCGGCTCGGTGATGCCGCTGACATCGACACTCGGGATAATGTCCTCGAGCGAGTAGGAGATGAGATCGCTCTTTTTGCCGGTCACGGTGATGTCGGCGCGTTCGCCGTAGCCGCTGATGACCGACAAATCGTATTCGCTCGACAGGAGAGCGGTGTTTTCGATTGCCACCGTAACGCCCGAAAAGGTGCGCTCGTAGTCGGGGCTTTCATTGGACATGACGTAGAGCCAGATGACCACCGCAATCAGGACGCAGAGCAGCCGCGGAATGAGGTCCGAGGTTTTCAGCCGCTCGCGGACCGCCTCGCCCTCGGTGGGCTTGTCGGTCGGTTTATTGTTCGTTTCCGCCATGCTCGGCTTCCTCCTTTGCATCGGTTTTGGCTTCGGCTTCCGCCGCTTCGCTCTCGGCGGGGGCTTCGACCCTGCCTTTTTTGCTCTTTTTGCCCTTTCTGCGGCGGGTGCGCGTGTCGCCGAAGAGCATGGCGGTCAACTGCTGGCGCAGCGTGGTGTAATTCTGCCCGCCAAAGAGCGAGCCGCCGACGGCAAGCGAGATTTCGCCGGTCTCCTCCGAGACGATGATGACGACGGCGTCGCTGACCTCGCTGACGCCGACGCCCGCACGGTGGCGCGTGCCCTTATCCTTGCTGATTTGCGTATTCTGCGTCAGCGGCAGAAAGCAGCCCGCCGCGGCGATGCGGCTGCCGCGGATAATCATAGCGCCGTCATGCAGCGCGGCTTTGTTGAAAAAGATGTTTTTGATGAGGCTCTGCGAAATCATCGCGTCGATCTGCACGCCGGTCTTCATGATGTCGCCGAGTTTGGTGGTGCGCTCAATGACAATCAGCGCGCCGGTGCGGTCGCGTGCCATGTCGCTTGCCGCGATGCAGACGTTGTCGATTGCCCGCGTCATTTCGGCAAGCTCCTTCGGCTCGGTCAGATTGCGAATCGAGCGCAGCGGGTCGCCGCCCACCTTTTCAAGCGCGGCGCGCAGCTCGGGCTGAAAGAGGATAATCAGGGCAAGCAGGCCGACCTGGAAGACGTTTTGCAAGAGAAATTCCATCGCGTTCATGTCGAGCAGTGCCGTCAGGGCGTAGAGCGCGACGAGAATGCCGAGACCGAGCGCGAGTTTCCCCGCACGCCGCTCACGGACAAAGCGGTAGATGTAGTACAGCACGACGGCGAGCATCGCGATGTCGATGACGTCCGAAAACGAAATAGACATGAACTGTGCGCCGATTTTGCCGAACGCGTCGGTCAGATAATTCAGAATGGTCTGCAAGGCCGCACCTCCGATTCCGCCCAAGGGGATAATCGCTTAAGGGGATAATTATAGTATTTTATATTATAGCATAAAATAAAATGTGATGTAAAGGCTTTCGGAAAAATGAAAGAATAAATTTTTGCCTGAAAAATTGTATGATTTTTCAAAAAAGAGTGGCAAAGCCGTTTGCGGCATGGTATACTAAAAAAAGTGAAAAGAGAAAAGTGAAAAGTGAAGAGATGCGGTTGAAAACCGCGGAGCGGTTTTCTGCATTTTGTGAAAATGCGTTTCGGACCGTCGGGGACGCCGGTCCCTGCGTCTGTCCGATGCGCTGTGCCGTATGGGCGGATTCCGTATTTGCCCGTGACTGATGCTTTGATTCTTTTCGGAAAGAGGGGAAAAACCGTGACCTATACTTCAAACGGACGCACCGTGGCATACAAACGCTTCGGCGACGGCGCGGACGCGGTCGTCATTTTTCACGGTTGGGGCTGCTCGGGCGAGGTCTTTGCAAAGACCGCCGAGGCATTGAAAGGCAACTATACGGTGATTGTCCCCGACCTCTGCGGCTTCGGCGCAAGTCCCGAGCCGCCCGCGCCGATGTCGCCCGGCGACTACGCCGATTTGTTCATCAACCTGATCGCGGCGCTCGGCTTTGCGCGCGTTTCGTTTATCGGGCATTCCTACGGCGGGCGCGTGATTTTCAAAATTTTCGAGGCGCAGGCGGTGCGCGGCGGACTGCCGTTTGAAATTCGGCGCGTCATGCTGCTCGACGCGGCGGGCATCAAGCCGAAAAAGACGCCTGCAATGCTGATTTCGCTGTATGCCTATAAGGCGGGGCGGCGGCTGCTTTCGCTGCCGCCGATGCAAAAACTCTTCCCGAACGCGGTCGACGCATGGCGCAGAAAACGCGGCTCGGACGACTACAACCGCGCGAGCGAAATCATGAAAAAAACGCTTGTCCTCGCCGTCAACGAGGATTTGCGCCCGCTGCTTCGCAAGGTGACCGCGCCGACGCTGCTGTTCTGGGGCGAAAAGGACGACGCGACGCCGCTCTCCGACGCGAAAATCATGGAAAAGGAGATTCCCGACGCGGGACTGGTCGTCGTAAAGGGCGGCAGCCACTTCTCGTTTAACGACGACCCCGCGCTCTATTTCCGCGTTCTCGCCTCCTTCTTTGAATGCTGAAAAACGAGGTTTGCAATGGATAGATTCGATGCTTTTACCCTGTCGCTGCACGCGATTTCGGTCGCGTCGCTGCTTGTGTTTCTGTTTTTCACGGCGCGTTATTTTCTGCATATGTTCCAGCTCAATTCCTACACCGCAAAGGTGCAGTGGAACTGGATGCGCGAAAATAAGCGCCGCCTGATTCCGCAGTGCATTGCGCTTGTCGCGGCGATTGCCTGCGCGTTTATCCGCCCGCACGGCGGCGCTTACGGCTACGGGCTGTTTGCGCTTGTCTGCCTTGCGCTTGCGGTCTGTTGCCTGCCGAAAAAGGCGAAAAAGCCGCTGGTTTACACCGCGCGGCTGAAACGCCTGCTCGTCACGCTTTCGCTGCTTGCCGCGCTTTTGCTCGTCCTCGCCGTTCTGCTCGGCGGCACGGGCGAATTTGTGCTGCT
This sequence comes from Clostridiales bacterium, assembly GCA_004554105.1. Classification (GTDB taxonomy): domain Bacteria; phylum Bacillota; class Clostridia; order Oscillospirales; family CAG-272; genus UMGS902. The sequence goes on from SFNW01000023.1 coordinate 17,346, forward strand.
CGGACTGACCGCGCCGGCTCTGCCGTTTCTCATTCCGCTTGCAAACAAAATCAATTCGCCATTAGAGCGTGCGGTACGCAATTATTATATCCGCGACGCGAAAAAACTGCTCGCGTCCTGCAAAAATCTCAAAATCATCGGCATCACCGGCTCGTTCGGCAAGACCTCGGTCAAGTATTACCTCACCCACCTGCTCGAGGTGCGCTACAACACGCTGATGACGCCCGAAAGCTACAACACGCCGATGGGCGTGGTCAAGACGATTCGCACATCCTTGCGTGCGACGCATGAAATCTTCGTCTGCGAAATGGGCGCGAAGTATGTCGGCGACATCAAGGAGCTGTGCGACATCGTTCACCCGCAGCGCGGCATCGTCACTTCGATCGGCGAACAGCATCTCGAGAGCTTCGGCAGCGTCGAGAACATCATCAAGACCAAGTACGAGCTGGCGGACGCGCTGCCCGAAGACGGCACGCTCTATGTCAATCTCTCAAGCGAGACGATTGCAAAAAATCCGCCGCCCCGCGCTGCCGTAACCTACGGTTTGCGTCCCGACGCCGACTTTTACGCGACCGATATCGAGGTTGACACGGGCGGCACGCGCTTTACGCTCGTCCACGGCGACGAGAAGCAGCGCTTCTCGACAAAGCTCATCGGCGAGGCGAATGTCGTCAACATCGTCGGCGCGATAGCGGCGGCATGCGGATACGGCATTCCGCTTGCCGAGCTGGTTCCCGCCGTGCGGACGCTACGCTGCGTACCGCACCGCATGGAGCTGCTCGACCGCGGCGATATGGCGATCATTGACGACGCGTTCAACTCCAATCCCGCGGGCGCAGCGGCGGCACTCGAAACGCTCGGGCGTTTCGACGCCGTGAAAATCATCGTCACCCCGGGCATGATTGAACTGGGCGACCGCTCGGACGCGCTCAACGCCGCGCTCGGCGCAAAGGCGGCGGGTGTCTGCGATTTGATTGTCGCCGTCGGCGAAAAGCAGGCAAAGCCGATTTTACGCGGGGCGAAGGAAGCCGGCGCGGACAAGGAAAAGCTGTGCGTCGCCAAGACCTTTGACGAGGCGATGCAGCTTGTGCGCGCGTTTGACGCAAAGGGCAGAAAAAAGGTCGTTTTGCTCGAAAACGATTTGCCCGATAATTACTAAGAAAAAGTTCTTGTAAGAATCTATTATGGCTCCCTCTTTGAGGGAGCTGTCGGCAGAGCCGACTGAAGGAGTTTGCCGGTCTGTCTGACTCCTTCCGTCACGCTTCGCGTGCCACCTCCCTCTCGGAGGGAGGCAGAGGAACGATTGCGGTGACAAAATGAAAAATCTCTTCCCGAAAGGAAAACGATATGAAGATTCAACTCGGCGTGCTCTTCGGCGGAAAGTCGACCGAACACGAAATTTCCATCATTTCGGCGGTACAGGCAATGCTCGCGCTCGACCGCGAGAAGTACGACGTCGTGCCGCTCTACATCACCAAGGATAACCGCTTTTTCACGGGGAGTGCGCTCCTTGACATCGAAAACTACAAAGACATTCCCGCACTGCTCGGAAAGTGCGAGCGCGTGACGCTTGTCGGAGAGGGCGACGTTGCGGGCGTCTATCGGTTTCCGCCGAAGCCGCTCGGCAAAAACCGCATCGGGCAGATTGACGTCGCGTTTCCGATTGTTCACGGTACGAACGCCGAGGACGGCGTCCTCGCGGGCTATATCGAGATGCTGAATCTCCCTTACGTCGGCTGTGACGTAGCGTCGAGCGCACTCGGCATGGACAAATACGCGATGAAGGCGGTCTTTAAGGACAACGGCATTCCCGTGCTCGACTGCAAGCTGTATACGAGCGCGGACTACGCCGACCCCGAACGCACCGTGCGTGAAATCGAGGCGGCGTTTGCCTACCCCGTCATCGTCAAGCCGGTAAACCTCGGCTCAAGCATCGGCATCAGCGTCGCCGCCGACCGCGCCGCGCTCGAAAAGGCGCTGGATACGGCGTTTTCCTTTGCGCAGGTCGTGCTGGTCGAACGCGCGATTACCCACTTGCGCGAAATCAACTGCGCGGTGCTGGGCGACCGCTTCGGCGCGGAGGCGTCCGAGTGCGAGGAGCCGGTCGCAGCTGATGAGATTTTGTCCTTTGAGAACAAATACATCGACAACGCTAAGGGCGGCAAATCGAGCGGCATGGCAAGCGTCAAGCGCAAGATTCCCGCCGAGCTTTCGCCCGAGCTGCGCGAGGAGATTCGCGCAACTGCGGTCAAGGCGTTCCGCGCCCTCGGCTGCTCGGGCGTCGCACGCATCGACTTTATGATCGACTGCGACGAAAACAAGGTTTACTTAAACGAAATCAACACGATTCCCGGGTCGCTGTCGTTTTATCTGTGGGAGCCGATCGGCGTGTCCTACACCGAGCTGCTCGACCGCATGATTGCGCTTGCGATGAAGCGTCACCGCGAGCGTGCGGGGCTGACCTATTCGTTTGAGAGTAATGTATTGTCGGGGATCCGTCTCGGCGGCGTAAAAGGGAAATAGGCGCGTGTAAAAGCTTCGCGTTGCGTCGCAGCTCCTCGAAAGCGGCTTGCCGTATGATATACGGCT
>SFNW01000136.1 GCA_004554105.1 Clostridiales bacterium
CCTGCAAAAAAACGCTTTTTTCTTTGTATTTTATTCAAAAAGCGAAAGCGCGTGACGCCTTTTTCGGCGTCACGCGCAAAATCAAATCTTTTTCTCCTCGATATAGGCGTCCATACGGCTGTTCAGACCGCGGTCACTCGGAAAAACGGCGTCCGCAGGCAGTGCCGCAAGTTCGCGCGCAAGTCCGTCACGCAGCGTCGTAAAGTCGCTCTGCTTCAGACCGCAGACGCGCAGGACCTTGGAGTTGTCGACGATACGGTCGTACATACGGTCGTATTCCAGCTGCCAGCGCGCGTCCCGCATCGGGTGATCGGGACTGACGATACGCAGAAAGTCGCCCTCGTCAATCCAAACAACCTCCAGTCCGATCAACTCCCGATAATAGGAAGCGACCGTCTCCCAGGTGTTGTGTTCCGCCGTCGATACCGTGAAGCGCTCGCCGTATGCCTGCGGGTTGAACAGAAGCCGCGAAATCATCTTGGCGACGTCGCCCGCCCAGGTCATGGTCGCCTGCGCATACCGCGCGGGCTCGGGCAGCAGCAGTTTTTTGCCGTCGCGGGCGCGGCGGACAATGGCGTTTGCCTCCATGGTTACAAGCTGATAGCGGAATTTGGAAAAGGTGATGGCGGGACGGATAATCGTCCAGTTGCGGAAATTCGACTGCGTAAGAATGTCCTCCTGCTTTGCCTTTGCCAGCGCGTAGGTGTCGGTCGCGAGCATTTCCGCATCGTCGGACGCTTCGAGCAGGCGCGGCGCCTCCTCGGTAATCGGGTGCTGCTCGTCGGCGTACACGCGGTAGGAGGAAAGATAGATGTAATGCGCGGTGTTTTTCAGCAGCAGCTCATAGCGCGTCTTGAACAGCTCGGTGGAGTAGAGCATGAAGTCGACGATGCCGTCGTAGCCGCGCTCGAGAATCGGACGGATAAACGCCTCGTCTTTTGCGTTGCCGACCGTGTAGGTCAGTGCCGGATTTGTCGACTGCACATCGTCAAGCGAGACAACATCGACCGCATAACCCATATTGAGAAGGGCGGGAACCAAATAGACGCCCATGGCGCCCGTTCCGCCGAGCACCAGAATTCTTTTTTGCTTTTCGTTCATGTCAAAACCTCCCTTTCGGAATCCTGTCTTCAGCATACCCGCTTGACAGGCGCGATTCCACAGGCTATACTATAAAAAACAGTATAAAATCCTCTAAAATTTATCCGCAATTCGAGGTGATTTGCCATAAATGATATAATGTTCTTCAAATCGTTTGCCTTCCGCAAATTCAGTTTCTCGCGGTATCACCACACCGACGCTTCAGGTGGGACGGTCTGCCACCATATCGGCTATGTCCGCGCGGGGCGCGCCGAATTTGTCACCGAGGGACGCACCTATACCTTTACCGAGGGCGACGCATTCTACACGCCGCCCGGCTGCCGCTATCACTCCTACTGGCACGGCAGTGACAGCATTGTCTACGACGCCTACGCCTTTACCTATCTGCCCATGCGGCAGGCGGTGTCCTATACGCTGCAAAAGCTCGACCCGTCGCCCGAGGCGCGCGCGCTTCTGCGGCGTCTCGGCGAGAGCAAAGCGGTCGACTGCGGCACGGTGGGACTGCTGTACGCCTTTCTCGGCGATGTCCTGCCGCGCATGGAGACGGTGGAAAACCGCCACCCGAAAAGCGCGGTCATCGACCGCGCACGGGCGTATATATACGCGCACCCGCGCTTTGCGATGCGCGACCTCGCCGCGCACTGCAAAATCAGCGAATCGGGGCTGTACGCCGCATTCAAGGAAGTGACGGGACACACGCCGGTCGAGGAAAAGCACCGCATTCAGGTTGAAAAGGCGGTGCTGCTGCTGACCACGACCGACCTCTCGGTCGAGGAAATCAGCTTTCGTCTCGGCTTCTCCTCGCCCGCGTATTTCCGCCGCATTCTCCGCGACGCGCGCGGCGTCACCCCGCGCGAAATCCGCCGCGCCGCCCAGCCGCCGATGTGAGGCGCGGCATAAGGGGCTGTGCATTTAGCCGAAATCCGCCCGTAAGGCGTATTGATATACGTCAAGGGCGGATTTCGGCGGAAGAAAACAGAAAACAAAAAAACGGAGTATCCGTTTTTCTTCCTAAAAAAGCAAACCGCACAGGGTTTCAAGTCCCTGTGCAGCCCGCTTTTTTCCTTTTTGTTTTCGGTCTGCGCTAAATGCGCAGCCCCTTCTTATTCTCTGACTTCGTCTTCGCGCGGGCGGAACAAAAGCGAAATGCACCAAATGCCCGCAAGCGCGACCAATGTGTAGACGATTCGGCTGACAACCGCCGCCTGCCCACCGCACAGCCATGCGACGCAGTCGAAGCTGAACAGACCGATCGAGCCCCAGTTGAGGGCGCCGATAATCACGAGGATAAGCGCGATTCTGTCGATTACCATACCATTACCTCTTTGCATCTCAAAATTTTGAGCGAGCCTTGAACTCGTTTATATTGTACCCAAAAAGGCAATGTATAATTAGGGAATTTTTTCCTTTCAAAATTCAATCATCAGCGCGTTTTTTCCCGCAAGCAAATCGGCGTTCCGCCATGCGGCGGCGTCTGCGGTCAGATGATTGATTTCGGCAAGGCGCGCGGGAGAAACGCGGTTTGCCTTGGCGACCGCCCAAAGGCTGTCGCCGCGCGGGTAGACAACCGAGAGCGGATAGGCGCTCTTTTCATGCGGCTTTGCCGCCGTAAAGTCGATTGCCGAAACGATTTCGCGTTCGCCGCGAAGCGAAGCGCGCACGCAGAGGAAAATATCCGCGTCGCAGACGAGACTGTCGCCGTCAAGGCGCGCGCGGGCGGCGGCAAGCCGCGCAAACGCCGTCGCCGTCGTGCCGTCGGGCGTCTCGGCGTCGAGCGTAATCTTAAAGGGGAAGGTGCAGTCGCCCGCGCTCTCGCCGTCGGCGGTCGTGTAAATCGAGTTCAGCGTGCAGCGTCCGCTCACCGTGATTTTGCCGTCCTCGGCACGCACGTCGTCCACGCTGACCGCGCCCGAGGTGTCGAGTACGCCGGTCGCCTCCGCCGCGCCTGCGCCGGCGCGCGGCACGCTGCCGCCAGCGCCGTATACGCCGCAGCGGGCAAAGACCGGCTTTTCGGTTTGCACGGTGCGGAGCGAGACCTCGCCGTCGGCTGTCTCGGAAAACGCATCGAGCGTCGCGGGAATCCGCCGTGCCTCGTCGATGCGGCAGGTCAGCCCGACGACCGTTTCGACATAGAGATTGCCGCCGTCCTGTTCCCTGCCCGCCTCGGTCGAAATCACGTCGGCACGCGCGGTCACCGATGCGCCCTTTTGCAGCTCGCAGTCGACCCGCTCCTCAAACGGAATTTTCTTTTGCAGCATTTTCGGCGTTTCGCCGTCAATCACCAGCACCTTGGCGTAGACGTCGCCGCGTAGCGTCGCGCCGTCCTGCGTGGGGCGAACGTCGGTCACTGCCGCCGTTGCGCCGCACCAAATCGGGCGCAGCTCCGCACCGCCTGCGTCAATCGTGTCGGCAACCTCGGTATCGGGCAGTTTGACCAAGCGCGTAAACACGCCGTCAACCTCCCCGCCGAGCGTATGCAGACCGGCGATTTTTTCGGGGCTCTGCTTCGGCGCGATGTCCTCTGCGGCAAAGACCTGCGGCTTTGCGCACAGCCGCGTGCGAATGTTGATCTTGCGCGGCGCGCTCAGTCGGTAGGTCAGCGAATCGACCATCACCGACGCCTCGACCTCAGGCGAGGCAAGTCCCGCCGTCGGAATCGAAAACTCATACTTCGAGGGCAGCACCGTCGCGCTCGTCTCGCCGTCCTCGCCGAGGTAAATCAGCGAATGCAGCACGCTGCCGCTCATCTGCGCCTCGCTGCCGCTCATGTACTTTGCCGGCGGCAGCACGTTTGCCTCCAGCCGCAGCACCTTCTGCACCTTCGGCAGGTAATCGGGCAGAACAAACTCGCCGCCGCTCTCAAAGAGAATGTTCCCGCCGCCGCTCGCCGTTTGCAAAATCTGCTCGGCGGGCAGGGCAAATTCCTTTTTTTCGCTCGTTTCAGGTCTCATGTCGGTCTCCTTTATCTGTCTGTGTAGTTTTCTACTGCATTGTATGATATAGAAGCGGCGGTTATACCAGAATAGACACACCCTCTGCCCGTGAGGGACGGTATCCGAAGCCTGTCGCACAAATTCCCCGCGCCGCCTATAGGATCATTCACCAATTACCCGCAAGCGGCGGGAGCAAGCCCCCGCCCTACGCCGGTTTATGCGCATAAATCAGTAGGGCAATACACGAATCTCAAAGAACACGCGCCCTTTCGGGCGCGGCAGTCTGTCGCGCAAATTCCCCGCGTCCCCCTTTCCCCCGGCAGGGGCGGATTCCATATCCGCCCGCAGTGAAAAGCAAAAGCGGTG
>SFNW01000137.1 GCA_004554105.1 Clostridiales bacterium
ACCTTCCATGATGCCCGCCTCCCAGCTGTATTCGGGCGTGGAAATGACGATCTGCTTCGTCGCCATTTTCGTCGGGGAATCAAGGCGGCAGACGCGCATCCGCTGAATGTGCGTGCCGCCCAGCCCGTCCTCGGCGCGGTAGAAGCCGCTGCAGAACATATAGAGGTTGCCGTCATGCTCAATCAGTCGCGGCGAGAGGTAGGAATACGCCTCGGTATCGAGGTTTTCCATGCAGCCGAAGAAGGTGTAGCTGCCAATCGGGTCGTCGGTGTCGGCAATCCACACATAGGGGTATCGACGCTTCAGGTCGGGATCGTCGTCCGTGTCGCTCGGGAACTGGCACGCCGCGTAGATGTACCACTTGCCGTTCAGTTTATAGAGCTGGGGCGCCCAGAGCGCCTCCATATCCGCCGCCTGTCCCGTGAGTGCCTGACTCCAGATCAGCACAGGCTCGACCTTGCCGATGTCAAAGAGGTTTGCCGCCTTTGCCATGTACAGCCCGGGTTTGCCGCCGTAGGACTTGGCGAAGGTGTAGTAGTACCAGCCGTCCGCGTAGACGACCGAGGGGTCGGCATAGCCCGCAATGGGGTTTTGATAGGTCGCCGTGCCCGTGATTTCGGCGGTAAGGTCAATGTTGCTTGAAAGATTCAGCCGCGCGGTGTTCGTGCCGCCTATGTCGCGGGTGCCGACACTGCCGAGCCGCGAGAAGTCGCCGCCCGCGAGATTCAGCGTGAAGCTGCCGTTGTGCGTCGCGCCGTCGCCCTGCGCGTATCCGAAGTCGCCGCGCAAAGCACCGCCCGAGACATTGATTGTGATGTCACCGCCGACGACGGCGTTGCCGCTCGGCAGTGCGAAGACCGCGCAGTCGCAGACGCCGCCCGCAAGGTTTGCGACGGCATTGCCGACGAGCGAGTTGTATCCCGCGGCGTACAGTTTACCCTTCACCGTGCCGCCGAGCAGGGTCAGCGCAAGGTCGCCTGTGATTTTGTACGAGCCGGGCGCGGCGCTCGGGTGATAGCTGCCCGCCGAGACGATTTCCCATGTGCCGCTCTTTATCGTGAGGTTTGTCGAGCGGTTCAGCGCCTTTATGCGCGTGTACGAGCCGCCGCAGACCGAGGGATAGCGCTCGACGCGCTTGCCCGGAAACAGCGTGCATTCGATGCCGCCGCCGAGCGTGAGTCGGTTGCCCTCGGCGGAGATGTAGGTCGAGTTTGTAAAGGCTTCGATGTGCAGGTCGTGAAACAGCGTTTCGCCCGCGCAGAAAATGCCGCCGCCGGAAAGGACGAGCTTTGCGCCGTGCGTTTCGGCAAAGTCGACGCCCTGCCACAGCGAGGTGATGATCGTCTTTTTGCCCGTGGCGGGGAGCGTGTACTGCCCCTTGAGCGTCAGCGTGCCGCAGAGGACCACGCTGCCGCCGTCCGCCGCTTGAATTGCCGCGGCGAGGTCGCCGAGCGGGGCGAGCGGGGAAGAGCCGTCGCCGCTGCCGCCGTCCGCAACAAAGACCGCGCCGTCGTCGGCATAGCGCTTGACCGCGCCGGTCGTGTCGACGTCGGCAACGCCGTAAGCGCCGAACGCGCCGACCGAATAGCCTTCGGGCGATTTCGCCGCCGCGGCTTTGCCGCCGATACTGCCGCCGACAAGGGCGATGCCGCCGTCCTTGCCGCCTTTTGCAAAGGCGTACACATTGCCGAGCACCTCGCCGCCCGTGATGAGAATCGAGGCGTTCGCGCCCTCGCCGCCGATGACGTCGCCGAGGACTTTTCCGCCCTCAAGGAGAACGGCAACCGTTTTTTCGGGCGCGCAAAGCCCGCCCGTGACCGATGCAAAGCAGCCCGCGCGCAGCGTCACGCGGTGCGTGCCGCTCTGCGCCGTGCCGCCGCCGTCGAGGGCGATGCCCTCCCCGCCCGTGACGCCGACATCCACTGTCAGGTCGTTGCCGCAGGCGTCGATGACACCCGTGCCCGAAAGCACCGTGTCGGTCAGCGTCAGCGGCGCGGCGGCAGTCAGCCTGCCGTCGAGCGCAAGCTCGCCGCCGGTCAGCGTAATCGGCTTGTCCGCTTTCGTCAAGTCAAGCTGCGCGGCGTCCACTCTGCCGCAGAGCACGATTTTGCCGCCGCGCGTTGTGACGGACGATGTCGGCGTTGCCGCCGAAAGTCCGTCGCCGCTGCCGTTTGCCGAGACATAGAGCAGGTCGTCAAAGCCGGTTGCCGAGAGTCCCGCTTCGTAGTATTCGTGCGCGATGTCGGCGAGCGAGACGCCGTCAACCGCACTGCCGTCAAATCCGGCAAAATTGCCCGAAAAGACGCCGCCCGTGACGCCGAGCGTGAAGTTGTCGGTGATACGGCTGGCGACCGTGTCCTGCACGGCGGCAATCTTTCCTTTTGCAAAGCTGCCGCCGCTTATCGAAATCGAGACATTGCCGCGCGTGTACTGGTTGTTTGACACGCTCGAATTGAAGCCGGGACGCCCGATGCCGAAGATGCCGCAGGCAAAGTCGCCGCCGCTTACTGTCAGCGAGGCGTCGCCGTCGAGCGCGTCAAAGCCTGTGAGCGCAATGACCGCATTTGTCGATGCGTCGGAAGCGGTGGAAATGAAGCTGCCGCCCGTGATTTCAAGCGAAAAATCGCCGACCGTACCGACCGGCTGTCCCTCGGCATTTCGCAGCGAGCCGCCGCGCACATAATACCATGTGCCGCTCTCAATGCGCAGTGTATAGCCGCGGTAGGTCAGCGAAGCCGCCGTTACGCCGCTCTTGCCGGCAAACGAGCCGCCCCAGACGGCGGGCGCGGTATTCACATAGGTGCAGACAATCCCCTGTCCGAAGGTGACGTTATGCCCCTGACAGAAGATTGCGGGTGCGCTCTTCTTGAAGTAGAATTCGATGTTTTCAAACACAAGGTCGGCGTCGAGATAGAGGTTGCCGTCGCAGATCATGCGCGCGCCGCTCTCACCCGAAATGCGGACACTGCCGCCCGCCGAGAAGAGTTCCGCGTCTGCCGCCAGCGTCAAGTTGCCACAGACGATAATCTGACCGTCCGCGCCGCCGAGCGCGGAAAAAGCCTTGTCGAGCGTCGCAAAGGGCGCGGACGCGGACGTGCCGGCGTTTTCGTCGCTGCCCGCGTCGCCGACATAGAAGATGTCTGCCGCCGCAGCGGCAAAGGAAAGTGTACAAAGTGTCATGATCAATCCAAAGATGAAGAAGAATTTCGGTGCCTTCATGCAGTCTCCTGAAAAAACCGTGCGGCACGGCATTGCCGTGCCGCACGGAAGATTTGCGGGAAGGGTGATTTACTTTTGTCTGTATTCTGCCGCCGCGATGCGGGTGAAAATGACGCAGGCTTCGCTGCGCGCGATTGCGTCGCTTGGGCGGTAGTTGCCGCTTCCGGCGTCGCCGCCGACGATGCCGGCGCGGTAGAGCTTCCGGACCGCCGCCGCGCAGGGCATCGAATCGGTCACGTCGGGATTCGAGCCATCGCGGACTGCCGTGTACTCGCTGTCGGGCAGGATATTCGCAAAGACGACAGCCATATCGCCGCGCGAGATGTCGGCGTTCAGGTTGGTGAACTGCCCGTTCTTGATGATGCCGTTTGCAATACAGTATTCGACGTAGGGCGCATACCACGCTTCGCCCGCCGCCGCAGTGCGAACTGTTTTACCGTAGTACGCCTTGTGAATATTGACCGCCGCAGTCAATGCCTGCGCAACCGTAAACTTGCCGTCGGGCGAGAACTTGGTCGTCGACGTGCCGTTTGCAAGTGTATACTCGTATGCCGCCTTGACGTAGGGGTAGAACCAGTGCTTCTCGGTCACGTCGGTGAACTGATTCTCGTAGGTGCGGGATGCCTCAAAGCGCGAGACTACGCTCGTTTCGCTTGTGTCAAAGCCCGAAATGCGCTTTGCAAGCGGGAGCGGGTTCAGCGCCATGGTGTAGACCGTCGAGGTCGGCTGCGCCGCGGTCATCGTCGGGAAGCCCTTTTCGTCAAAGGTGATTTCCTGCATATACATACGGCGCATGGTGTAGGCGGAATAGTGGTATTCCTTCGCGTGGTAAACGCCGTAGAGCGTTTTGCCGTCGGGCGAGGTCGTGACGATCATCGCGCCGGGCGAGTAAACGCCGGTCGAATAGTCGGTGAACTGAAGCGGGGCTGCAAACTTTTCCCACAGGCTGACCTCGGTCAGGCTGTCGGTCGCCGAGCCGTTAAAGCGCATGATGCCGGTGCAGTATTCGTCGGTGCGCGTATGTCCGCCCGCAAAAATCAGGTAGAGCGTGCCGTCTTTTCCGTAGAAGGGGAAAGGACCTTCCATGATGCCCGCCTCCCAGCTGTATTCGGGCGTGGAAATGACGATCTGCTTCGTCGCCATTTTCGTCGGGGAATCAAGGCGGCAGACGCGCAT
>SFNW01000138.1 GCA_004554105.1 Clostridiales bacterium
AAAAATAAATTGCGTATATACGCATTTTTGTTAGATATAGTATACTGCGTATATACGCATTTTTATAAACATATAAATCTCAGAATTTTATCCTCAGTTTCTTCCGCCAGACGCGGACATAGGCGACAAGCAGGCGAGTGAGCGCGAAGTCGTAGACCAAAAACACGATGTTGCAGAGGACGAGCAGCAGAATTTCAAACCACAGAGCCTCGGTCATGACATAGCGCATGATAAGAATCATCAAGCCGACGCTCAGATTCAGCAAGAGCAGCTTGGCAAGCCATTGCAAAACGCCGTGCAGCTTGCGCTCAAAGAACGCCTTTGCCGCCGGGTAGTAGCCGAAAAATCCGGCAAACAGCACGGCGGGCAGCTTGACGGGGAGCAGCAGCAATGCAAGCACCGAGGTAACGGCGTAGACGCTGAGCGCCCATCGCGTGCCGAACTCGACCATCACCCAAAGCACGCAGAGCGAGGCGAGCGCCGCCACCGACAAATCCAGCACGTCAAAGAGTGCGCCGATATAGAGGAAAACCACGGCAAGCGAGGAAATAATTGCGGAAAACGCGAGTTTTTTTGTATTTTTCATCGTGCGCTCCCTTCAGCAGCAGGGGATCAGGTCGCCGCCCATACATTCACAGCAGCAGTCCGCGATGATAAGATTCGTGCAGCAGCCGCAGCCGTCGTCGGCGCAGAGCGTCGTATGACTGCCGCTCCCGCCGGCTTGCGCCATGTTCTCGATGTTCAGCCGCGCCGCGCGGTACTCGGCATTCTGCGGGTCCATGCGGCAGGCGGTGTCGAAGTATTTCGCCGCGTCATGATACCAGCCGCGCCGAAGCAGAATGCAGCCGCGCAGGAAATTCCACTCCGCGCCGCGCTTTTCCTGCGGCATCGCGTCGAGAATGCGCTCCGCCTGCATATACGCGCCCGCGTTGATGAGACGGCGCACCTCGGCAAATTCGCCGCCGGCAGACGAGCTGTAGCCGCCGCCGTAGTTGCCGCCGTAGCCGCCCGCATTGCCGTAGCCGCCGTAGTTGCCGGCACTGCTCTTGCCCGCGCGGATATTCTTGATTTCGTCGTAAGCCTCGTTGATCTCCTGCATCTTGGCAGTTGCCATTTCCTTGAGGCCTTCGTCGGTATATTTATCGGGGTGGTACTTGCGCGCCAGTGCGCGGTACGCCTCCTTGATTTCTTCGTCGGTCGCGCTTTGGCTGACGCCGAGTACCTCATACGGGTTTTTGTTCACGCTGTCCTCCTGTTGTCGTTTCGGAATGCAGTACGGCTTTATCGGTCGCGTCTGCCATTCCGCACTCCGCAATATTCCGCGCTATAGCAATAAGCTCGCTCTCGTCGGCAAGCAACAGCGCGTTTGAAATTTCATTCAGGTCAATGCGCATCGCGCTTGCAATCAGTTCGCGCTGCTTTTCGTCGACAGAATCGCCGTATAATCGGATAAACGGATTATATGCCCCGTTTTTCGCATCATCGTTCAAATCGTCCGCCGCGTCGACCGCGTAAATCCAGCGTCCCGTGCGAAAGCCGACCGCCGAGGCAACCATTTTCGCGTCGCCCTCAAGCCCGTAGGCAAACACCGCCGACAAGAGCCTGCCGAAGCAGTCGGCGGGCGCGTCCACGCTCGGCAGTTTTTCCGCTTCGAGTTCCGCAAGTTCGGTCTGCCGCGCCTCGATTTCGCGGTAAAGCGCGTCGAGGTCGGCGCGCTTCTTCGCGTGCGCCGCAAAGGGACGGGCAAACCGCTTGAGCAGCCGCTTGACGCCGCGCTCGTCCGCAAGGTCGTCGCATACCTTGCCGTAGACAAGCAGGGCGCTGACCCGCGCCGCGTAGCGAAGCTCCGCGTCGCTCTCGACCATCGGTCGACGGCGGAACGGGTGCAGGGCGCAGCGTCCCTGCCGCACGCGCGGCGTGAGATTTTGCAGAGACGCACGGATAAGATAAAGAAAAACCATGTCGTAGGAAAGCGTCAGGCGGGAGCATTGCCCTGTACATCTGCCCATTTCGCGGCAGAGCCCGCAATAAATTCCCCGATAAAGCGCGTCCTGCCGCACGAGCAGATCGGCGCGCCTTGCCCGCACATACCCGAACATGGCGTTCTCCTTTACATTGATATTTCTATTTTACACGAAAAGGCAGCATTTATCAATACGCTTTTGAAAAGTTTCACCCGCCGTTCACCGCGGATTTACCGAAAAATACAAAAAACAAGTTGAGATATACCTTGTCTGTTCCTGTATGACAGAGTATGATAAGTTTATCCCTACAACGAGGTGGATTTTATGAAAAAAATACGCATAGTTTTGTTCTGTGTTCTGCTCGCGCTTACGCTGGGCTTTGCGGCGTCTGCGGCAGGCGAGACCGACGCCGCCAATGCGCTGTACGCGCTGGGACTGCTCAAAGGCTACGACGACAGCGGCAGCGACTTTCGCCCCGAGCAAGGGCTGACGCGCGCGGAAGCGGTCGTCCAAATCGTGCGCTTTCTCGGTGCCGAGCGCAAAGCACTGGAAAACGCGACGCCCATTCCCTTCAACGACGTGCCCGCGTGGGCGGCACCCTATGTCGGCTATGCCTGCGAAAACGGCATTGTCAGCGGGCGCAGTGCAACAAAATTCGACCCGAACGGAACCGTGGACGAAGCACAGTTTCTCACGCTCATGCTGCGCGCCATGGGGTACAGCGACAAGGACGGCGACTTCGTGTGGAACGACCCCTTTGCACTCGCCAACCGCACGGGTCTGACCGACCGCACGGCGGCGGCGGACAGCTTTACGCGGGGCGACGCCTTTGTAATCTGCAAAAACGCCCTGTTTTCTGCGGGTAAGAGCGGCAAAACGCTCGGCGAAGCCCTGACGGCGGCGGGCGTCGTCACGGCAAGCGCCCTCGGCTACGCGAAGCGCATCGCAGGCGGCGAGTGTATCGTGGTCGCCTGCGTGGGCGACAGTATCACGGAGGGGCATTCCTCGTCCGACAAAAGCAGATTCAGCTACCCTGCGCAGCTGCAAAAAATGCTCGGCAAGGGCTATAAGGTTGTCAACTGCGGAAAGTCCGCCTCCTATGTGATGTCGCCCGAATCAACCTACAATGCCCGCGCCGACAAGCCCGAGCTCTGGTATCCGAACACAGCGGAATACAAGAAGCTGATGCGCTCGAACGCCGACATCGTCGTCGTCATGCTCGGCACGAACGACGCGCGCAGCATGACCGCCCCCGAAGCCGAAAACGACTTTGTCAAGGCGTACAAAGCCCTGATTGCGGATATTCAAAAACTCGAATCCAAACCCGAAATCTACCTTTCGACCATGATTCCCGCCATAAGCGGGTTTATGGTCGAGCAGGGGACAACGGCTTCGATTCCCGCCCTGATTCGCTCTATCGGCAAAGACCTGAATCTGCCCGTCATCGAGACCGGCGAGGCACTCGGTGACTACTATCGTGTCATGCTGCCCTACAACGACATGGTACACCCCACCGACGCCACCTATCCCGCACTCGCGATCCATTTCTGCAACAGCATATTCGGTCGCCATGAGGTACTTCCCGAGCTGCCCGAAGCACTGGGCGGCGTGGTTTATGTCTCGGGCGCGGGCAAACTGTCAAACGGCGGCACATCGCCTGCCGACGCGGTCGACAAACTCGGCACGGCGGTCGCCATGCTTCGCGAAACCGGCGGTACGGTCGTCGTCTGCGGTCCGCTCACGCTGAAAGAAACCTATCTTGTCGCCTGTGCCGCGCCCGTCACCGTAACGAGCGTTTACGGCGGCACCGACTACCGCACCGCAGCGGGGGCAAAGTTGACGATCTCGGGAAATCTGCAGCTTTCGAGCGACCTCGTCCTTGAAAATCTCGCGCTGTACAGCACGGTCAGCGCACCGAATATCAACTGCCGCTATCACAACCTGACCGTAGGCGAGGGCATCAGCTGGTCGGCATCGGGCGCGAACATTCTGCCCATGAGTATCAACGCGGGCACGCGCGTTGACTCCGGCACCATTGACCCTGCCGCAGTTTCCTGCCACGCAGATTGCACGATTACAATCAACAGCGGCACATGGGCGCTGGTACGCGGCGGCAACTTACGCTTGAATCCCTACTCGGTCATCGGCACGGTTGACCGCGGCGCAAAGGTTTCGGTTATGATCAACGGCGGCAGCTTTGTCTATACGGGCGGCAGTGCAAACGCCGCAAGCGGCATGAACAGCTGTGAGGGTGAAATCTATATGGAAATCAACGGCGGCAGCTTCAAGGGCAATGTTGTCGGTCTGCACGGACTCGGCAACAATCAAACCGGCAAAACTGCGGTCTTCTCCGGCGCATTGACCATGAAGATCACCGGCGGCAGCTTCGGCAACCTCGCCCTATACCAC
>SFNW01000139.1 GCA_004554105.1 Clostridiales bacterium
TCGGCGAATACAGCGATCCTTTCTATTCCCAAAAATGGGATTTGAATATGATTGGCGCGGAGACGGCGTGGAAAGCCGGGTATACTGGCGAAGGCATAAAGATTGCCGTCATCGACTCGGGCGTAATGGTCGATCACCCGGGCTTGCAGGAGAATATGCTCCCGGGCGCCTGCTATACCGATACGACCGGCGAGGTTACCGACAACTACGGGCACGGAACCTTTGCCGCCGGAATGATTGCCGCCGGACTCAACGGTATCGGCACCGTCGGCGCGGCACCGCAGGCAAAAATCGTTCCGCTCAAATGCTTTGAAGAAAAGTCCGGCAAACTCAGTTATCTTGTCTCAGCGATTCGCGACGCCGTCGACGTCTACGGCTGCAAAATCATCAACATGAGCTTAGGGACAACCACAAATTCCGAACTGCTTGAGGAAGCGGTAAACTATGCACTCGGTAAGGGCTGTATTCTTATTGCCGCTGTCGGAAACGACGGAAACGCCGTACTGAACTATCCTGCGGCATACGACGGCGTTATCGGCGTCGGCTCTGTGGACAGCACAAAGGAGGTATCTGCATTTTCGCAGCGGAACGGGAGCGTGATGCTTGTTGCCCCCGGGGAAAAGGTCGTCAGTACATACAATAACGGCGGATATGCGGCATGGAGCGGAACCTCGTTTGCAGCGCCGCTCGCTTCCGCCGCGGCGGCGGCGCTGCTCGGCTTTGACGATACACTTGAAAGTGCCGAGATGGCCTCTCTCTTAAAAACCTATGCGGAGGATCTCGGCGACGCTGGCTACGATACATCATACGGCTATGGGCTTCTGGACCTTGGCCGCTGTGTCCGCGCGCTCATGAAAACGCCCGGGGACGCCGACCGCGACGGACTGTTTACCGTGCGCGACGCGCTTCTGCTTTTGCGCGCGCTGCTCAATGCCGACGGCTCGGTCGGTGCCGAACTGGCAGACGTTGACGGCGACGGCTTTCTTTCACTGCGCGATGTGATTCTGGTCTGCAAAATGGCAGCTGCATAAGATTAGACTTGAAATTTACGAAAAGCCGTACTATAATAGTTAAGAATGATTTTTGAAGGGACTTTGAATCAATGAAACTTGGTATCGTCGGTTTGCCGAACGTCGGCAAGAGTACGCTGTTTAACGCTTTGACCAACGCGGGCGCGCAGTCTGCCAACTATCCGTTCTGCACCATCGACCCGAACGTCGGCGTTGTTACGGTGCCGGACAAGCGTCTGGACGTTCTCGCGGAAATGTATAACCCTGAGAAATACACGCCTGCCGTTATCGAATTTGTCGACATCGCCGGTCTTGTTCGCGGTGCCTCCAAGGGGGAGGGACTCGGCAACAAATTTCTCTCGCACATTCGCGAGGTCGATGCAATCGTACACGTCGTTCGTTGCTTTGAGGACGACAATATCATTCATGTTGACGGTAACATTGACCCGCTGCGCGACGTGGAAACCATCAATTTGGAATTGATCTTCTCTGACCTTGAGATGATCGACCGCCGCATTGACCGCACGAAGAAGGCGATGAAGGGCGACAAGTCGCTCGCGGCGGAGGTCGAGCTGCTCGAAAGACTGAAAGCGGCGCTCGAAGCCGGAAAATGTGCGCGCACGGTTGAAATGACCGATGAGGAGCGCGAGCTGCTTGCCGACACGCCGCTGCTCACCATGAAGCCGGTGATTTACGTCGCGAATATCGCGGAGGAGGACGTCGGAAGCGATCTTGCGAACAATCCCCGCTATATGAAGCTGAAAGAGTTTGCCGACAGCGAGCATTCGGAAATTATCGCAGTCTGCGCAGAAATCGAAGCCGAAATTGCGGAACTGGACGGCGAGGAAAAGAAAGCCTTTCTTGCCGACCTCGGCATCGAAGAGAGCGGTCTTGACCGCCTGATTGCCGCAAGCTATAAGCTGCTCGGGCTGATCAGTTATCTTACCGCCGGACCGAAGGAAGTCCGCGCATGGACGATTACGAAAGGAACGAAAGCGCCGCAGGCGGCAGGGAAGATTCACAGCGATTTTGAGCGCGGCTTTATCCGCGCCGAGATTATCGCCTATGACGACCTCATCAAAGAGGGGAGCATGGCTGCCGCAAAGGAAAAAGGTCTTGTCCGCAGCGAGGGCAAGGACTATGTGATTGCCGACGGCGACATTGTCTTGTTCCGGTTTAATGTATAGTTTTGAGAAAGCGCAAAGAGCCGCCCTCCCGTGTGGGAGGGCGGCTCTTTGCGCTTTTACGGTTTGATGCGGATACCCGAAATTATTCGATTTCGAGGTGCTGGCTCTTCGGCAGAGTCTCGGTCTTCTTCGGCAACATGAGTTTCAAGACACCGTTTTCGTACTTTGCCTTGATTTCGTCCGCCTGAACGCCCGAGAGGTCAAACTCACGGGTATATGCGCCGTAGGAGCGCTCGCAGCGTACATATTTGTTCTTCTTGTCGTTCTCTTCATGCTCGGAATGACGCTCGGCGCGAATGGTCAGCACATCGCCGCTCACATCGAGATGAATATCTTTCTTGTCAAAGCCGGGCATATCGGCTTCCAACTCGTAGTGGTCGCCTTCGTCCTTAATATCGGTCTTGAATTCCTCAAGCGCGCCCGTGTATTCTTTTTAACATAAGGTCTGAGTTCAAACATAATCAATGCCTCCGATAATTTTGAAGATTGTATTTTATTTCGACCTTTGTCTTTTGAACGCGATCGGTCGGTCGAATTACCGATCCTGCTTGTTCAAACACATGGGAACCATCTCCGATTGATTTGTCCTTTGCGGACTCTTTTTTATTTACGCCTTTATTATAGCACGAATGCTTGCACATACAATAATCTCATGATATAATGATTGCAGGATTTGTTGTGCTGTAAGCACAAAATGGAGAACGAAATGAATAAAGAACTATTACTGAATGTTTTCCTGCGCAATGATTCGCTGAACCTGCTTGTTGAGGCGGTCAGCGCTTCATTCGGCTGCCCCGTCATCGTTACGGACAGCGCATTTCACATTGTATCTGCGTTTGCGGCTACGGGTTTCAGCGATGAGGAGTATCGCCGCGCCGTTGCGCATAGCGAATTGCCGCTTACAGTCTGTGAGGCAATCTCCGCACACCGCGGCGAGCGCCTGCTCGGCGAGAGCGACACGCACCGCTACTGCGTCGGCGAATTGAAATGCGGGGAAGTGCGTCTCGGCTATATGCTCTATGTCTTGGACAGCGGAAAAATACCGAACGAGAACGACTGCCTGTTTGCCGAACGGCTGGTTGCCAAGCAGTTTAATGCCGAGCGGCGCTCGGGTGGCATCGTGACCGATACGGCGGAGGAGATTCTGACCGAGCTGCTCGACGGGAAGTTTTCGGACGAAGAGGTCTTTCGCTTGCAGGCGGCGGGCACGTTCCTCGCAAGTTTTCGCCCGTCTCGGTTTGTGCTGATCGGACTTTCCCCAGCCGAGGTCAGGCATACGGACGAAGCGGGGCTTTCGCACGAACTTGCCTGCAGTTTTCGCGCTTCGCATCCCTTTTTGTATGACGGAAATATGATTGTTTTTCTGCATGAGGACCACGATACAAGCCTGCTTTCGCAGTTTCTGTGCGAGCAGCGGCTTTGCGCCGTGATTTCCGAACGGCTGGAGCGGCTCTACGATCTGCGGGACGCTTATCGGACGGCGTGGGAAGTTTTGCACTATCTGCAGGGAAAGCACTGCGCTCCCGCCGTATACGAAAGCCGCGACTATGCGCTGCTGATGCACCTTGTTAATATGGAAAAGCGTTCGGACTGCCTCGGCGAGCCAATCGGCGCGCTTTATCGCTACGATACGGAAAACGGCAGCGAACTTTGTCTGACGCTTTACACCTATCTTTGCTGCCGTCATTCCTTGCAGGAGACCTGCGAGCGGTTGTTCACGCACCGAAATACCGTGCAGTACCGCATCCGCAAAATTCGTGAGGACTTCGGCGTGGATACCGACAGCCCCGACGCCTGCCTGCCGCTGTTGCTGACCTTGGCTTTGGCGCTGATTCGCCTCGGGCATGAAGAACTGTTCATTCGGAAACAGTCGAGTTTCTAAAAGAGAGAACCGCCGTTTGGCGGTTCTCTCTTTTAGACTATATAAACAGCCGCGCGGCTGAGGCGACTATCAGACAGACCACCGCGCCGCAGAGTGTGGGCAGTGCGACGGCGGCAAGCGTCCATTTGATGCTGCCGGTTTCTTTTTTTATCGTCATGACGGTTGTCGAGCAGGGCCAATGCATCAGCGAAAAGAGAATGGTGCAGATGGCAGTGAGCGGCGTCCAGCCGTTTGAAAGCAGGATTTCGCGCATGGCGGAAAGGCTGTCAATATCGGCGAGCGTGCCGCCCATCGTATACGCCATGACTGCAATCGGAATGACGATTTCGTTTGCGGGAAAGCCGAGAATAAACGCGGTGAGAATTACGCCGTCCATGCCGAGCAGCCGTCCGAGCGGGTCGAGAAACGCCGCACAGTGCGCAAGCAGACTGACATCGCCCACCGTGACGTTTGCCAGCACCCATAAAACCGCACCGGCGGGTGCCGCCACGGCGGCGGCACGACCGAGGACATAGAGCGTTCGGTCGAAAACAGAGCGCACAATGACCTTGCCGATTTGCGGGCAGCGGTAGGGGGGCAGCTCAAGCGCAAAGGAGGACGGAACGCCGCGCAGAACGGTTTTGGAGAGCAGCCATGAGGCAAAAAAGGTCATGCCGATACCGAGCAATATAACGGCGGTTAAAATCAGAGCTGACCCGATCGAAGCGGCAAAGCCGCACGAAATCCCGACAAAGAAGATGCAAATCAGCGAAATCATCGCCGGAAAGCGGCCGTTGCAGGGAACAAAATTGTTGGTCAGAATTGCAATCAGCCGCTCGCGCGGTGAGTCGATGATGCGGCAGCCGACGACACCCGCCGCGTTGCAGCCGAAGCCCATGCACATGGTGAGCGCCTGCTTGCCGCAGGCACTGCATCGCTTGAACGGACGGTCGAGGTTGTAGGCGATGCGGGGGAGATACCCCGAGTCCTCGAGCAGCGTGAACAGCGGAAAGAAAATTGCCATCGGCGGCAGCATGACCGAGACGACCGAAGACAGCACGCGGAACACACCGAGCACAAGCAGATTCCGAAGCCAGAGCGGCGCATGCAGAAGAATAAGCAGAGCGGAAAGACCGCTCTCCAAATAAGTAAATCCCGCAGAGAGCCACGCCGACGGCAGATTTGCGCCCGAGATGGTGAGCCAGAAGATAAAGACGAGCAAAAGCAGCATGACGGGATAACCGACCGCGCGCCCGGTCAGAATACGGTCGATTTTTCGGTCGCGTGTGCGATACGGCTCTCCCGTACAGCAAACCACTTCTCCTGCGATGCGTTCGGCGGTTTTGACCGCAGCGGAGACTACGGCGTCCTTCAAGGCTTCGTCTGTCAGACCGTTTTCACTTAAAACGGCTTGTGCGTCGCGCAGGGCGTCGCTGATTCCGTCGTCCGTGAGCAGATTTTTGCCGCAGAAGAGGTTGAGCTCGTGCAGGAACGCTTCGTCTGCATCAAGCAGCCGCAGAGCAAGCCAGCGCGGGTTCAGCCGTGTTGAAGCCGCCTGCGCTGCGGGAAGCATTCGCTCGACGGCGCGCTCGATTGCTTCGCCGTAGGTGATGAGCGGCTCTGCGGGCGCGATAGGGTTGTCGGTCAGCTTGTCGAGCGCGGCGGTCAGCGCGGCGAGGCTTTTCTTTTTTCTTGCCGACGTGCCGACGACGGGAACGCCGAGCAGCGAAGAAAGCCGCTCAAAATCAATCGAGATTCCCTTGCTTTTGGCTTCGTCCATCATGTTGATGCAGACAATGACGTTGTTCGTAACCTCCAGCACCTGCAAAACGAGAATCAGATTGCGCTCAAGGCAGGTCGCGTCGCAGACGACGATGACCGCATCGGGATTACCGAAGCAGATAAAGTTTCGTGCAACCTCTTCTTCGGCAGATTTCGCCGCGAGCGAATAGGTGCCGGGAATATCGACGAGAACATAGCCGCGCTCTGCCGTTTTACAGTACCCCTGCGCGTTTGAGACGGTTTTCCCGGGCCAGTTGCCCGTGTGCTGATTCATTCCCGTCAGCGCGTTGAAAATCGTGCTTTTCCCGACGTTCGGGTTGCCCGCGAGGGCGACGACGCGGTCGCTCTCCGACCGCTTGGCGAGCACCAACCCGCCGTCCACCGCGCCGCGCCCGACCGAGCTGCTCGTCAGCCCCATACGGCTTCCTCCCGCTTAACGGCAATTTTGCCGCAGTCCTCTGCGCGCAGGGCAATGACTGCACCGCGAATCAGGTAGGCACGTGGGTCGCCGCACGGACTTTGGCCGACGCATTCGACTTCCGTCCCCTCGACAAGCCCCATGTCAAGCAGACGGCGGCGGATTCCGCCCGATGTACGCTGGGAAAGAACACGCGCCCTTTCGCCGAGCGCAATATCATTCAGACAATACATTTTTTATATGACCTCGTAATACTGTTAGTGTAAGGAAACTTTCTTTCCTACTCCCATTGTATTACACTGAGGAAAATATTGTGACGGAGATGACCACATGACAAAAACCGACGGTTTTTATACACTGAAGGGCTATCAACTCATCGAGAGCGACGAGCTGACGCCCGCGATGCAGGACTATCTCGAAATGATTTGCCGCCTTGGGGGAAAAGGCGAGATCGTTCGCATCAGCATACTTGCCGAAAAATTGCACGTCCGCCCCTCCTCCGCGTCAAAAATGGCGGCGCTGCTCGATGAGAAAGGGTATATTCGCTTTGAAAAATACGGTTATATCCGCGTTGCGGCGAAAGGGCAGGAAACGGGGCGTTATCTCTTACACCGCCACGCGATTATTCACCGATTT
>SFNW01000140.1 GCA_004554105.1 Clostridiales bacterium
TCGAACACAAGATGTTTGAAAACGAGGACGGTGTGGACACCTTTGAGCGTTTCGGCAAGACCGGCGCAAATGCAAACGCTTTTACCTCGTTTGACAAGACTGCGTATCTGTTTTCCTCGACCGACAATTTCTATCCCTCGCTTGAAATTCTGCTCGACTTTGTCACGCACCCCTACTTTACCCCCGAGACCGTGCAAAAAGAGCAGGGAATCATTGCCCAGGAAATACGAATGTATGAGGACAATCCCGACACCCGTCTCTACTATGAGCTGCTGCGCGCCATGTACGAGAAAAACGAGGTGCATACCGAAATCGCCGGCACGGTCGAGTCGATTTCGCAGATTACGGCGGAGCTGCTCTATAAATGCTACAATACCTTCTACAATCTGCACAACATGATTCTCTGCGTATGCGGCGACGTCGAGACCGAGCGCGTCGTTCGGGTGCTGAACAAGGTGCTTCGCCCCGCGCCGGAGCAGGAGATTATCCGCCGGTATCCCGAGGACGGGGCTGCTGTGTTCAAGCCCCGCACCGAGATTCAAATGCAGGTTGCGCGTCCGCAGTTTGCTATCGGTGTCAAGGACAGCGGCATTCCGAAAGACCCGCAGGAATTTGCAAAGCGGGATTTCGGCATGAAGATTTTAAACGAGCTGCTGTTCGGCACTTCGACCGCATTTTACAACGAGATGTACGAGCGCGGGATTCTCAATGCAAAGTTTTCCTGCGAGTATGACAGCGCGCACACCTTTGCCTACAATTACTACACGGGCGAGACCGATGACCCCGACGCGTTTTTTGATATTTTTAAATACTATATCGTCGAAATGCAGGGAAAGCCTGTCGACCCCGACGCTTTTCTGCGTGCAAAGCGAACGGTTTACGCCGATTTTGTCCGCCTGTTCGACAGCACCGAGGACATCGCGAGCGAGTTGATTTTCAATGCGCTGCTCGACGTCGATTTGTTCGACAACATTCGCCTGATTGACGAAATCGACGAAAAATACGTCGAAAAACTGCTGCACGACTGCTTCAAAGAAGACTTTTACGCTCTGTCGGTCGTCAGCCCCATAGGTCAGGAGGCGCGCCGTGTTTGATCTGTTTTTAAAGGTGTCGACCCTTTCGTTTCCCGGGCTCGGCATCGGTGAGTTTACGATTGACAGTGTCGCCTTTACCGTATTCGGCAGGGAGATTGCCTGGTACGGCGTCATTATCACCTGCGGCATTCTGCTTGCCGCCATCTACGGGCTGTCGCGCGCCAAGCTCGAGGGCATCGGCACGGACGATATGCTCGACGTGATTTTGGCTTCGGTGATTTTCAGCGTCCTCGGCGCACGGCTCTATTATGTGATTTTTTACGGCAATTATAAGACCTTTTACGACGTGATTGCCATTTGGAACGGCGGGCTTGCCATTTACGGCGCGGTTATCGCGGGCGCGATTACGCTTGTGGTCATGGCAAAAATCAAAAAGCGCAGTCCGCTCGTTCTGCTTGACATCGGCGCTGCCTCGATTCCGCTCGGGCAGGCAATCGGCCGCTGGGGCAACTTCATGAACGCCGAGGCGTATGGCTACGAAACGACACTCCCGTGGCGTATGGGTATTGTCGAGAGCGGGACGACGATCTATGTGCATCCGACCTTTTTCTACGAATCGGTTTGGAATTTTGCGGGCTTCTTCCTCCTGTGGTACTTCTACAAAAAGAAGAAGTACAACGGGCAGATTTTCTTGATGTATCTTGCGTGGTACGGCTTCGGCAGAATGTTTATCGAGGGGCTGCGCACCGACAGCCTGTGGCTGATTCCGAATGTGATTCGCGTGTCGCAGCTGCTCGGCGCGATTTCGTTTGCGGTCTGCGCGGCGCTGCTTATCTTTTTCGGCATTAAATACAGAGGAAGAAAGCCGCTGCTTGCGGACAATCGGGAAAAAGACAGTAAAGTTGAGGAGTAATCTATGGCAATTCTCATTGACGGAAAAGAAACGGCGAAAGCCGTGCGCGAAAAAATTCACAGCGAGGTTGAGGCGTTTGCCGCCGAGACGGGCAAGCGTCCCGGGCTTGCCGTCGTTATCGTCGGCGAAGACCCTGCGTCGCAGGTCTATGTGCGCAACAAGCACAAGGCGTGTGCCGAGGTCGGTATGTATTCCGAGGTACACGAGCTGCCCGCCGACACCGACGAGGAAACGCTGCTGTCGCTGATTGCGCGGCTGAATGCCGATGAAAAGATTAACGGGATTCTCGTGCAGCTTCCGCTGCCGAAGCATCTTGACGAAAAGAAAGTCATTCTCGCCATTGATCCGAAGAAGGACGTCGACGCGTTTCACCCGGTCAATGTCGGCAAAATCATGATTGGGGATTTCACGTTTGCGCCCTGCACGCCGGCGGGCGTCATGGAGCTTCTGCACCATTACGGAATCGACGTCTGCGGCAAGCATTGCGTTATCATCGGCAGAAGTAACATCGTCGGCAAGCCGCAGGCGATGCTGATGCTGAAGGAAAACGCGACCGTCACGGTTTGCCATTCGCGCACCGTCGGGCTTGCCGACATTGTGCGCGGTGCGGACATCGTGGTTGCCGCCGTCGGCAGACCGAAGTTTGTCACCGCCGAGATGGTTAAGGACGGCGCGGTCGTTGTCGACGTCGGTATCAACCGCACGGCGGAGGGCAAGCTGTGCGGCGACGTGGACTTTGATGCCGTAGAGCCGAAGGCGTCCTACATTACGCCTGTCCCGGGCGGCGTCGGTCCGATGACGATTACCATGCTGCTGAAAAACACGCTTGCGGCGGCAAGAGAACAACTGAAAAAGTAAACGAAAAGAGAAACGCCTTTCCGACCGATTCGGAAAGGCGTTTTTGCACTATTGTTTGTTTGAATGCCGTTTGGGCAGTTTGATTTTTTGTATCAGACCGATAATCTGCCCCGACAGAATAACCGTGAGCAGCGAATAGCCGATGCGTCCGAGCGGGATATAACTGACAGACAGGGCAAGGACGGTGATGTCGGAGAACAAGTAAATCCATTCGATGTTCCGATGCGTCAGCTTTGCGAGACTCATGGCAAGCGCGTCGTCTCCGCCCGTTGCGCCGCCTGCCCGCACGCAAAGCCCTGCGCCAATGCCGACAAAAATTGCGCCGACGACGGCAGCGACAAACGGCATTTCGGCAAGCTCGGGCCAAAACGGGTCAAACTGCTCCCAAAGCTTGTAGGACGCCGAGAAGCCGAAGGTCGCTGCCACCGAATAGACGATAAAACTCCTGCCGAGCGTTCGCCAGCCGAGCGCATAGCAGAAAAAGTTGAGAATCATTCCCGACACGGACGGGGAAATGTCAAACCAGTGTTCAAGCAGCAGTGTCAGACCGAGAACGCCGCCCTCGGTGACGCCCGACATGGAATGGACGTGACAGAGACCGAACGCGAGAAACGCACTGCTGAAAAAGGCAATCAGGCAGTTTGCCGGCTTCACGTCACGGAGGATACCGCGAAACAATCTAAAACCTCACAATCAACAAATCATAAAAAGCAACGCATCACGCGTTGCTCTTTATTATAGCACGAATATAAGAGAGAGTCAACCCGCGAAACAAGGCGGCAAACTCACTTCCGCTTGAGCGGAACGACCTCGACCTTTTTGATTTCACCGTTTTCCATGCTGTGAATGCGGAAAAGTGCTTCGCCGACCTGCAATTCTTCGCCCTCGGCGACACGGCGTTCCAAACGGTGAAATTCGCCCGCCGCCACTTCGCCGACCGTGTCGCCGATGTTGTTCGGCAGATCGACGTGCAGCAGGTCTTCCACGTCGCAGACGCGGGTCTCGGCGGCGAAGGTTGTGCCGTCCTTTGCCTTTGCGGCGTCAAAATGCAGAAATTTGCGGATAGCGAAAATCGCGGCAATCGCAATGACGCAGAGCAGCAGGTCAAGACTGCCGAATTCGGTGTCGGCGACAATGCGTTTGGCAACGACAAACAGGACGACCTCCAGCACGCTGTCGGGCGTATGCTTGACAATCATCTTTATCATTTCGATGCCGATGACAATGTAGATTGCCGTCGAAAAAATGTCGTTATAGGTCGGGACGCCGATTTTGCCGAACAGCCCCGAGCCGAAGCCGACCAAATCGAAAATGAGCAGTACGGCGGAGAGCAGTACGGCAAGCAGAATGATGCCGGCAACGAGAATCTCGGTCAGACCGGCGAGCGAGGAGATGCCTTTACGCAGTTTGTGTCGAAACAAGGTGGTGTCCTCCGTTCGTTTGATACCACCAGTATACCAAATTCGTGCGGATTTGACAATATTTATTTTTCTGTGGCATTTTATT
>SFNW01000024.1 GCA_004554105.1 Clostridiales bacterium
GAGTTTGATTTCACCGACCCGATTCGTAAAAACACGACAATTATCGCAAAGTGGATTCCGAACGAAATAAAATGAGCCTGCGTATGCGGGGTACGGACATTTACGGTCCGTACCCCGCATATTTCGTAGCGTTTTGCCGCAAGATTGTGTTGACTTTGCCGCCGCAATCGGTATAATATTAAGTATAAAAACAAGCCGCCGCAGGCGGCACGCGCAGACGGAGGGACTATGGCGTATTTATCCGACATTGAGATAGCACAGCAGTGCGAAATGCAGCCGATTGCAAAAATCGCGCAGACGGCGCACATCGACGAAGACTACCTTGAGCCTTACGGCAAGTACAAGGCGAAGGTCGACTACAACTTGCTCGACAAGGCGACGAAGAAGGGCAAGCTGGTTTTGGTCACCGCGATTACCCCAACCCCGGCGGGCGAGGGCAAGACCACCACGACGATAGGGCTTGCCGACGGGCTTCGCCGCATCGGCAAAAACGTCGCCGCCGCGCTGCGTGAGCCGTCGCTCGGACCGGTCTTCGGCATCAAGGGCGGCGCCGCGGGCGGCGGATATGCGCAGGTCGTCCCGATGGAGGACATCAATCTGCATTTCACCGGCGACTTTCACGCCATCGGCGCGGCGAACAATCTGCTCGCCGCCATGCTCGACAACCACATTCAGCAGGGCAATGCGCTCGGCATCGACCCGCGTAAAATCACCTGGAAGCGCTGCGTCGACATGAACGACCGTCAGCTTCGCTTTGTCGTCGACGGTCTCGGCGGCAAGGCAAACGGCACGCCGCGCGAGGACGGCTTTGACATCACGGTCGCGTCCGAAATCATGGCGGTGTTCTGCCTGTCCTCCTCGATTGCCGACCTCAAGGCGCGGCTTTCGCGAATCGTCGTCGGCTACACCTATGACGACAAGCCCGTGACTGCGGGCGACCTCAAGGCAGTCGGCGCCATGGCGGCGCTCCTCAAGGACGCCTTGAAGCCGAATCTCGTGCAGACGCTTGAGGGAACGCCTGCGTTCGTCCACGGCGGACCGTTTGCCAACATCGCGCACGGCTGTAATTCGGTGCTTGCCACGCGCATGGCAATGTCGACCGCCGATTACGCCGTCACCGAGGCGGGCTTCGGCGCAGACCTCGGCGCGGAAAAGTTCCTTGACATCAAGTGCCGCGCGGCGGGTCTTACGCCCGACGCGGTCGTTATTGTCGCCACCGTCCGCGCACTGAAGATGCACGGCGGACTGCCCAAGACCGCGCTCGCCGACGAGAATCTCGACGCGCTCGAAAAGGGCATTCCCAACCTGCTCCGCCACGTTTCCAACATCAAAAACGTCTACGGGCTTCCCTCGGTCGTCGCGGTCAACCGTTTCCCGACCGACACCGACCGTGAGATTGACCTCATCATCGAAAAGTGCCGCGCACTCGGCGTCAACGTCGTGCTGTCCACGGTCTGGGCGGACGGCGGACGCGGCGGCGAAGCACTCGCACGCGAGGTTGTCCGCCTCTGCGAGGAGGAGAAGGGCGACTTCCGCTTCAGCTATTCGCTCGATTGCGGGATTGAGGACAAGATCCGCGCCGTCGTGCAGAAGATTTACGGCGGCAGGGACATTGCCGTACTGCCCGCCGCCGCCAAGCAGATTGCGCGACTGACCGAACTGGGCTACGGCAACCTGCCGGTCTGCATCGCCAAGACGCAGTACAGCTTCTCGGACGACCCGACGAAGCTCGGCGCACCCGAGGATTTCACGGTGACGGTTAAAAACGTCAAGGTCAGCGCAGGCGCGGGCTTCATCGTCGTGCTGACCGGCGACATCATGACCATGCCGGGACTGCCGCGCGTTCCCGCCGCGGAGAAAATCGACGTCACCGACGACGGCAGAATCGTCGGACTGTTCTGATCGGAAAAATAAGATTACAGATAGGTAAGACAGAGGAGAGACTATGGCTATTTTCATCAATGAACCCGCGCATACCTTTAACGAATACCTGCTGATTCCGGGCTATTCGTCTGCCGAGTGCATTCCGGCAAACGTCAGCCTGAAGACCCCGCTCGTCCGCTACAGACGCGGCGAAGAGCCTGCCATCACGATGAACATTCCGATGGTGTCGGCAATCATGCAGTCGGTTTCGGGCGACCGCATGGCGATTGCGCTGGCAACCGAGGGCGGCGTGTCCTTCATCTACGGCTCGCAGTCGGTTGAGGACGAGGCGGCGATGGTCGCCCGCGCCAAGAATCACAAGGCGGGCTTCGTCACGAGCGACTCGAACGTGTCGCCAGAGGCGACCATGGCGGACGTCGTCGCACTCAAGGAGCGCACGGGGCATTCGACGGTTGCCGTCACCGAGGACGGCACGGCGGAGGGCAAATTGCTCGGTATCGTCACCGGCAGAGACTACCGCGTCAGCCGCATGGACCCCGCGACCAAGGTCAAGACGTTCATGACCCCGTTTGAAAAGTTGATTTGGGCCAAAGAGGGCACGACGCTGAAAGAGGCGAACGACATCATCTGGGATCACAAGCTCAATTCGCTGCCGATTATCAACGATGAGCAGAAGCTCTGCTATTTCGTTTTCCGCAAGGACTACGACACGCACAAGCAGAATCCGAATGAGCTGCTGGATGCGCACAAGCGCTACGTCGTCGGCGCGGGCATCAACACGCGCGACTACGCCGAGCGCGTTCCCGCACTGATTGAGGCGGGCGCAGACGTGCTCTGCATCGACTCCTCCGAGGGCTTCTCCGAGTGGCAGAAGCGCACGATTGACTGGATTCGCGAGCGCTATGGCGAGGACGTCAAGGTTGGCGCGGGCAACGTCGTCGACGCGGACGGCTTCCGCTTCCTCGCCGACTGCGGCGCGGACTTTGTCAAGGTCGGCATCGGCGGCGGCTCGATTTGCATTACCCGCGAGACCAAGGGCATCGGCAGAGGACAGGCAACCGCGCTGATTGAGGTCTGCCGCGCCCGCGACGAATACTTCGCCGAGACCGGCATCTATGTCCCCGTCTGCTCGGACGGCGGCATCGTTTACGACCACCACATCACGCTCGCCCTTGCGATGGGCGCGGACTTTGTCATGCTCGGCAGATACTTCGCCCGCTTTGACGAAAGCCCGACCAACAAGGTCAGCATCGGCGGCAACTATTTCAAGGAATACTGGGGCGAGGGCTCGGCGCGCGCGCGCAACTGGCAGCGTTATGACCTCGGCGGCGACAAGAAACTCTCGTTTGAGGAGGGCGTCGACTCCTACGTTCCTTACGCGGGCAGTCTCAAGGACAACGTCGCGCTTTCGCTGAGCAAGGTCAAGTCGACCATGTGCAACTGCGGCGCACTCACCATCAAGGAACTTCAGGAAAAGGCGAAAATCACGCTCGTCTCGGCGACCAGCATCGTCGAGGGCGGTGCGCACGACGTCATTCAGAAGGAAAAGAGCCAGACCGTCAAGTAAGAAAAGCCGAAATTCAAAAAAAGCCCGCTTCGACGGGCTTTTTTTCGGCTTTATTCGTATATTTATTCAAAACGAAGGCTTTCCTGTGTGAAACTGCACAAAAAAAGAATCACTGCGCATTAAACCTTGATTTGAACAGAGAAATTCTGTTTTTTTCTTGTTTTCTATTGAATATTTATTCGTGATATGCTACAATTTGTGCATAAATATAAAATCAGGGGTAAAAACGGGGGCTGAGAGATGAAAAAAGTCTTTATCGACGGGGAAGCGGGGACGACGGGACTGCGTATCCGCGAGCGGCTGGCGGCGCGGGACGACCTTGTGCTGTTGACGCTGCCCGAGGAGAAGCGCAAGGACGCGGACGCGCGGCGCGAAATGCTGAATACGGCGGACATCGCGTTCCTCTGCCTGCCCGACGCAGCGGCGGTCGAGGCGGTTGCCATGGTCGAAAACGAGAAGACCGTCGTGCTGGACACTTCGACCGCACACCGCACCGACTCGCGCTTTGTCTACGGCTTTCCCGAGCTGTCGGACGACCTCGCGGCGGCGGTCGCTTCGTCGAAGCGGATTGCCGTGCCGGGCTGTCACGCAAGCGGGTTTATCGCGCTGGTGCGCCCGCTTGTCGAAAGCGGAATGCTGTCGACCGCGCAGCATCTTTTCTGCCATTCGGTCACCGGCTACAGCGGCGGCGGCAAGAAAATGATTGCCGAATACGAGGCGGCGGGGCGAAGCCCGCTGCTCGACGCGCCGCGCCAGTACGGGCTGACGCAGACGCACAAGCATCTGCGCGAAATGCAGGCAATCTGTGCGCTGTCGTCGCCGCCGGTCTTTTGTCCGGTCGTCGCCGATTTTTACAGCGGCATGGTCGTCACGGTCCCGCTCTTTTTTGAGGATTTGCAGGGGGCGACGGTCGAGGACGTCAAGGCGCTCTACCGCGCCAAATACGGCAGGGCGATCGTGCGCTATACCGACGCTGCCGACGCAGACGGCTTTCTCTCGGCGGCGGCACTGTCGGGCAGTGACAAAATGGAAATCGCGGTATTCGGAAACGGGGAGCGCATTCTGCTCACCGCACGTTATGACAACCTCGGCAAGGGCGCGTCGGGCGCCGCCGTCGAATGTATGAACTATGCGCTCGGCGTCGAGCCGACGACCGGGCTGGTCTTATAATTCAGGAGAAAAACAATGATACAGACAGTAAAAGGCGGCGTTTGCGCCGCAAAGGGCTTTACGGCAAACGGCGTACACTGCGGCATTCGCAAGAACAAGACCAAGCGCGACCTTTCGCTGATTTTCAGCGAAAAGCGTGCCGCCGCCGCGGCGGTCTATACGACCAATCTCGTCAAGGGTGCGCCGCTCACGGTGACAAAGGCGCATTTGGCGGACGGCTATGCGCAGGCGATTATCTGCAACAGCGGCAACGCCAACACCTGCAATGCAAACGGCATCGAGATTGCCGAGGAAACCTGCGCACTCGCCGCAAAGGCGCTCGGCATCGCGGCGGACGACATCGTCGTCGCCTCGACCGGCGTCATCGGACAGCCGCTCGACATCACGCCGATTGCAAACGGCATGGACGCGCTTGCAAAGGGACTCGGGGACTTTGGCGATCTTGCCGCCGAGGGCATCATGACGACCGATACCGTGAAAAAGGAGGTCGCCGTCACCTTTACGGCGGGCGGCGTGACCTGCACCATCGGCGGCATTGCGAAGGGCTCGGGCATGATTCACCCCAACATGGCGACGATGCTGGTCTTTATCACCACCGACTGCGCCATCAGCCCCGCACTGCTTCAAAAGGCGCTCTCGACCGACGTACAGAGCACCTTTAACATGGTCAGCGTCGACGGCGACACCTCGACCAACGACATGGTCACCGTGCTGGCAAACGGCATGGCGGGCAACAAGGAGATTACCGAAGAGGGCGACGACTTCGCTGCCTTTATGCAGGCGCTCAATTCGGTGACCGTCGACCTCTGCAAGAAAATCGCGGGGGACGGCGAGGGCGCGACCAAGCGTCTCGAATGCAGCGTGCAGGGCGCGAAGGACAAGGCGACGGCAAAGATCGTCGCAAAGTCGGTCATCTGCTCCTCGCTGCTCAAGGCGGCGATGTTCGGCGCGGACGCCAACTGGGGGCGCGTGCTCTGCGCCATCGGTTACAGCGGCGCCGAGGTTGACGTGACGAAAATCGGCGTGACCTTTTCCTCGGCGGCGGGCAGCATCGAGGTCTGCAAGGACGGCGCGGGCGTGCCTTTTTCGGAGGAAGAAGCCAAAAAGATTCTCTCCGAGCATGAAATCGGCATCGAGCTGACGCTCGGCGACGGCGACGGCGAAGCCGTCGCGTGGGGCTGCGACCTCACCTACGACTATGTCAAAATCAACGGCGACTACCGCACCTGATACGGAGAAAGAGAGAACAGTATGACCATTTCCAACGCAGACCGCGCACGGATTCTCGTCCACGCGCTGCCCTACATCAAAAAATATACCGGCAAGGTCGTCGTCATCAAGTACGGCGGCAGTGCCATGCAGAGTGAAGAACTCAAAAATTCGGTTGTCCGCGACGTGATTCTGCTGCGGCTCATCGGCGTCCAGGTCGTGCTGGTACACGGCGGCGGACCCGAAATCACCGAAATGCTCGAACGCCTCGGCAAAAAGACCGAGTTTGTCGGCGGTCTGCGCGTCACCGACCGCGAGACCGTCGAGGTCGCGCAGATGGTGCTGGCGGGCAAGGTCAACAAAAGCCTCGTCAACCTGATTGAGTGCAGCGGCGGCAGCGCCGTCGGACTCTGCGGCATGGACGGGCATTTGATTTGCGCCGAGCAGAAGGACGAGACACTCGGCTTCGTCGGCAGGATTGTGAAAATTGACCCGCGCCCGATTCTCGATTTGCTCGAAAAGGGGTATATCCCGGTCGTCTCGACGCTCGGCTGTGACGGCAAGGGCAATGTCTACAACGTCAACGCCGACACCGCTGCCGCGAAAATCGCGGGGGCGCTCAAGGCGGAAAGCCTGATTTCGCTGACCGATACGGCGGGGATTCTGCGTGACAAAAACGACCCGTCGACCCTGATTCCGCGCGTTACGCTGTCCGACGCGGACAAGCTGATTGCCGACGGTGTCATCGCGGGCGGTATGCTGCCGAAGGTCGAATGCTGCACCGATGCGGTCAAGGACGGCGTTCGCCGCGTCTTTATCATCGACGGCAGAGTGCCGCACTCGATTCTGATTGAGACGCTGACCGACGAGGGCATCGGCACGATGTTTGAGGAGGGCTAAGCATGAATACGTTTGAAACCGACGCAAAATACGTCGCGCATACCTACGCGCGTTTTCCCGTCGAGATTGTCGGCGGCAAGGGGTCGCTCCTCTATGACCGCGACGGCAAAGCATACATCGACCTCGGCAGCGGCATCGCGGTCAACACCTTCGGCGTCTGCGACGACGCATGGATTTCGGCGGTGACCGAACAGCTCGGCAAATTTCAGCACACGTCAAACCTCTATTACGCCGAGCCCTGCGCCCGCCTTGCGGAAGCGCTCTGCAAGCGCACGGGGCTTCAGAAGGTCTTTTTCTCCAACTCGGGCGCGGAGGCAAACGAGTGCGCCATCAAGGCGGCGCGCGCCTACGGGGCAAAGACAAAGGGCGAGGACACTTACACCATCGTCACGCTGAACAACAGCTTTCACGGCAGAACGCTGACCACGCTTGCCGCGACGGGGCAGGAGGTGTTCCACGCGCAGTTCAGACCGCTGACAGAGGGCTTCGTCCACATCGACCCGACCGAAGACGCGCTCCTTGCCGCGCTCGACACGCACAAGGTCGCGGCGGTCATGGTTGAAATCGTGCGCGGAGAGGGTGGCGTGCTGCCGCTTGAACCCGCCTTTGTCGACGCGCTCGTGCGCGAGGCAAAGAAGCGCGATATTCTGCTCATCTGCGACGAGGTGCAGTGCGGCAACGGGCGCAGCGGCAAACTCTACGCCTATATGCACTACGGCTTTACACCCGACATCGTCACCACGGCGAAGGGGCTCGGCGGCGGACTGCCGCTCGGCGCGACGCTGCTCGGCGACAAGGTCGCGGACATCTTCACCCCGGGCATGAACGGCTCGACCTTCGGCGGCAACCCGGTCGCCTCGGCGGGTGCTTTGAACATTCTTTCGCGTATCGACGAGGACTTGCTTGCTTCTGTGCGCAGAAAGTCGGAATTTGTCTTTGACGCGCTTGAAAATGCAAAGGGCATCGAGAGCGTCGCGGGACTCGGGCTGATGCTCGGCGTCAAGCCGGTAAAGCCCGCAAAAGAAGTGGTTTCGCGCTGCATTGAACGCGGCGTGCTGGCGCTGACCGCCAAGGACAAGGTGCGGCTGCTGCCCGCGCTGAATATACCCGACGACCTGCTTGAAAAGGCGGTCAACATCATCAAAGAAGTGTGCGCGGAGGGAATCGAATGAATACGAAACTGAATTTACAGGGCAGGGACTTTCTCAAGCTGCTCGACTTTACGGGTGCGGAAATCGAGGGGCTGGTCAGCCTCTCCGCCGAACTGAAAGCCATGAAAAAGGCGGGCGTACCGCACCGCTATTGCGAGGGCAAGAATATCGCGCTGATTTTTGAAAAGACCAGTACGCGCACGCGGTGCAGCTTTGAGGTCGCGGCGCGCGACCTCGGCATGGGCGTGACCTACCTCGACCCGCAGGGTTCGCAAATCGGCAAAAAGGAGAGCATCGCCGACACCGCACGGGTGCTGTCCTCGATGTTTGAGGGCATCGAATACCGCGGCTACGGGCAGGAAATCGTCGAGGAACTGGCGCACTACGCCGCCGTCCCGGTCTGGAACGGGCTGACGAGCGAGGCGCACCCCACGCAGATCATCGCCGACCTGCTCACCATGCGCGAGCATTTCGGGCATCTTCGGGGCTTGAACTTCGTCTACATGGGCGACGCGCGCTACAACATGGGCAATTCGCTCATGGTCGGCTGCGCGAAGGTCGGTGTCAATTTCACGGCCTGCTGCCCCGAAAAATATTTCCCCGATGCAAAACTCATCGCCGCGTGCGAGGGCTTTGCCAAGGAGAGCGGGGCAACGCTCCGCTTTGAGACCGACCCCGCCGCCGCCGTCAAGGGCGCGGACGTCATCTACACCGACGTTTGGGTCTCGATGGGCGAGCCGGTCGAGGTCTGGGAGGAGCGCATCAACGACCTTGCGCCCTATCAGGTCAACGCCGCGCTGATGCGCAAAACCGGCAAGGACGAGACCGTCTTTATGCACTGTCTGCCCGCCTACCACGACTTAAAAACGCAGGTCGGCAAGGAAATGGGCGAGAAATTCGGCAGAGAGGCGATGGAAGTCACCGACGAGGTGTTCGAGAGTGCGCAGTCTATCGTCTTTGACGAGGCGGAAAATCGGATGCACTCGATCAAGGCGGTCATGCTTTCGACCCTGGAGAACCTGCAATGAAACGCTATCTGATATTAGAGGACGGCACGACCTATGTCGGCGAGGGCTTCGGCGCGGCGGTAAGCGGCGTCGGCGAGCTGGTGTTCGCCACGGGTATGTGCGGCTATATCGAGACGCTGACCGACCCGAGCTACTACGGGCAAATCGTGCTGCAAACCTTTCCGCTCATCGGCAACTACGGCATGATAGGCGACGACGCTGAGGGCAAGTGCGCCGTGCGCGGCTATGTCGTGCGCGAATGGTGCGACACCCCCTCCAACTTCCGCTCTGGCGGCAAACTTGACGACTTTCTGAAAGAAAACGGCGTGCCGGGCATCTGCGGCATCGACACACGCGCGCTGACCCGCCGCCTGCGCGAGGAGGGCGTGATGAACGCGCTCCTCTGCGACGAAATCCCCGAAAATATCGACGCGGTGAAGCGATACGCGGTCACGGGCGCGGTTGCGGCGGTCACCTGCGGTGAAAAGCAGACGCTTTCGCCGAGCGGGGACGTGAAATTCCGTGTCGCGCTTGTCGACTGCGGGGCAAAGCGCAATATTCTGCGCTCGCTGCTCGAGCGCGGCTGCGAGGTGACGGTTTTCCCCGCGACGGCGACGGCTGCAGAAATCCTCGCCGCGTCCCCCGACGGCGTGATGCTGTCGAACGGACCGGGCGACCCCGCAGAAAACACGGCGCTCATCAGCGAGATTGCCAAGCTGCTCGGGCGCGTGCCGATGTTCGGCATCTGCCTCGGGCATCAGCTGATGGCACTGGCGGCGGGCGGCAAGACCGTCAAACTCAAATACGGGCATCGCGGCGTCAATCAGCCCGCGCGTGACCTTGTCACGGGGCGCACCTATATCACCAGTCAAAACCACGGCTACGCGGTCGTCGGCGACAGCCTGCCGGTCGGCAGCGTGCGCTTTGTCAACGCAAACGACGGCACGGTTGAGGGCGTCGATTACCCCGCGCAAAACGCCTTTTCGGTGCAGTTCCACCCCGAGGCGTGCGCCGGACCGCACGATACCGCATTCCTGTTCGACCGCTTCTGCGATTTGATGAAAGGAGAGATGACCGATGCCGATTGACAAAAGTATCAAAAAAGTTCTCGTTATCGGCTCGGGTCCCATTGTCATCGGGCAGGCGGCGGAATTTGACTACGCGGGCGCACAGGCGTGCCGCGTTCTGAAGGAGGCGGGGGTGAACGTCGTCCTCGTCAACTCCAACCCCGCCACGATTATGACCGACCGCGCGCTCGCCGACGAAATCTACCTTGAGCCGCTGACCGAGCGCACGCTCGAGCGCGTCATCGAAAAGGAAAAGCCCGACAGCCTGCTTGCGGGACTCGGCGGGCAGACCGGACTGACGCTCTCGATGCAGCTCTATAAATCCGGCTTTCTCGACGCGCACGGCGTCCGTCTCATCGGCACAAATGTCGACGCCATCGACCGCGCGGAGGACAGACAGCTCTTTAAGGAAACCATGGAGAAAATCGGCGAGCCGGTGATTGCCTCAGACATTGCCTCCGACGTCGAAACCGCGCTTGCAATCGCTAAGCGCATCGGCTATCCCGTGATTGTCCGCCCCGCGTTTACGCTCGGCGGCGCGGGCGGCGGCGTCGCCTACACGGCGGACGAACTGCAAGCCGTCGCGCGCGGCGGTCTTGACGCTTCGCCGATTACGCAGATTCTCGTTGAAAAATACATCTACGGCTGGAAGGAAATCGAATTTGAGACCATGCGCGACGCGCGGGGCAACGTGATTGCGGTCTGCTCGATGGAAAACGTCGACCCCGTCGGCGTGCACACCGGCGACTCGGTCGTCGTCGCGCCCGCGCTCACGCTCTCGGATAAGGAATATCAGATGCTGCGCAGCGCGTCGCTCAACATCATCACCGCGCTCGGCATCGTCGGCGGCTGTAACTGCCAGTTCGCGCTGAATCCCGACAGCTTTGAATACGCGGTCATCGAGGTCAACCCGCGCGTTTCGCGCTCCTCGGCGCTCGCGTCCAAGGCAACCGGCTATCCGATTGCCAAAATCACGACAAAAATCGCGCTCGGGCTGTCGCTCGATGAAATCGGCAACGACATCACGGGCAAAACCTGCGCCTGCTTTGAGCCGACGCTTGACTACGTCGTCGTCAAGTTCCCGAAGTGGCCGTTCGACAAGTTCGCGGGCGCGTCGCGGAAGCTCGGCACGCAGATGAAGGCGACCGGCGAGGTCATGGCAATCGCCCCCTCGTTTGAGGCGGCACTGCTCAAGGCGGTGCGCGGCGCGGAAATCGGGCTGGACACGCTGAACGCAAAGCCCCTCTGCGACGCGCCGCTTGCGGAGCGGCTGAAGGTCGTCGACGACCGCCGCATTTTCACGGTGTTTGAGGCGCTGAAAAGCGGCATGACGGTCGACGAAATCCACGCCGTCACGCGCATCGACAATTTCTTCCTCGAAAAATTCAAAAAGCTCGCCGACTTCGAGGCTTCGATTGCGGGCGGTATCCTTACGGACGAGGTTTATGCGCACGGCAAGGCACTCGGCTACACCGATGCGGCGCTCTCGCGCCTGTCGGGGACGGAAAACCTGCCGCACGCGCCCTTTTCCTATAAGATGGTCGACACCTGCGGCGCGGAATTTGACGCCGAGACGCCCTATTTCTATTCGGTAAGCGGGGGCGAGTGCGAGGCGCGTTCCTTTGTCCGCTCGGGCAGACCCGTTATCGTCGTCTTAGGCTCGGGACCGATTCGCATCGGGCAGGGCATCGAGTTCGACTATTCCTCGGTACACTGCGTCTGGGCACTGAAAGCGCTCGGCTATGAGGTCGTCATTGTCAACAACAACCCCGAGACGGTTTCGACCGACTACGACACGGCGGACAGGCTCTATTTCGAGCCGCTGACCGAGGAGGACGTGATGAACGTCATTCGCGTCGAAAACCCGGTCGGCGTCGTCGTTGCGTTCGGCGGGCAGACCGCGATCAAACTGACCGCCTTTCTCGACCGCGCGGGCGTGCGCATTCTCGGCACGTCCGCCGAGGGCATCGACACGGCGGAGGACAGAGAGCGCTTTGACAAGCTGCTCGAACGCTTCGGCATTCGCCGACCGCGCGGCATGGGCGTCGTCACCGAAAGCGAAGCGCTTTCGGCGGCAAAAACGCTCGGCTATCCCGTCCTGCTGCGCCCGTCCTATGTCATCGGCGGGCAGAATATGCGTATCGTCCACGACGAGGACGAGGTGCGTCACTATATGCGCCGCATTCTTACGCAGGGCATCGAAAACCCCGTGCTGGTCGACAAGTATATGCCCGGCACCGAGCTTGAGGTCGACGTCATTTCGGACGGCGAGGACGTGCTGATTCCGGGTATCATGGAGCATATCGAGCGCGCAGGCATTCACAGCGGTGACTCGATTGCGGTCTACCCGCCCTACAGCATCGACGACTGCATGATCGAGCGCATCGCCGACTGCTCCGAGAAGCTGGCGCTTGCGCTCGGCACAAAGGGGCTTGTCAATATTCAATATCTGATTTACGAGGGCGAGCTGTACGTCATCGAGGTCAATCCCCGCGCGTCGCGCACCGTGCCGTATATCAGCAAGGTGACCGGCGTGCCGATGGTCGACGTCGCCTCGCGCGTCATGCTCGGCGGCAAACTCGCCGACGCGGGCTACGGCACGGGACTCTACAGGACGCCGCCCTGCTTTGCGGTCAAGGTGCCGGTCTTCTCGTTTGAAAAACTGACCGACGCCGACGCGAGCCTCGGTCCCGAGATGAAATCGACCGGCGAGGTGCTCGGCATCGGACGCACGCTCGGCGAAGCGCTGTTTAAAGGCATCACCGCGGCGGGAATGCGCTTCAAGTCCCCGCGCGCCGACCGCAGTATCGGCATCTTTGTCAGCGTGGACACGCACGATCAAGGCGAAATCGTCGGACTGGCAAAGAAACTCGACGACCTCGGCTTTGCGCTCTTTGCGACGGCGGAGACCGCCGCTTCGATCCGTTCGCTCGGCATCGACGTCGAAGAGGTGACCATGGGCGACAGCTTTAAGCTGCTCGAAGCGGGGAAAATCAGCTACGCGGTCTACACCGGTGCGCTGAAGGACGACACCTCGGGCGACTACATGGCGCTGTCGCGCCGTGCGCTGCTCTGCTCGATTCCCGTCTTCACCGCACTCGACACGGCGTTTGCCGCGGCGGACGTCATCGCGGGGCATTTCTCCGAGAGCAATACCGAACTGGTCGACCTCGGCGCGATGCGCACCGAAAAGCAGAAAATCGACTTCTGCAAGATGCAGGCGACCGGCGACGACTATATTTTCATCGACAACCGCGACGGGAAGATTACCTGTCCCGAGTCGCTCAGCCTCACGCTCTGCGACCGCCACTACGGCGTCGGGGGCGACGGGCTTGTGCTGATTGAAAACGCGGAGATTGCCGACGTGAAAATGCGCGTTTTCAACCGCGACGGCTCGGAGGGGCGCATGGCGGGCAACTCGATTCGCTCGGTCGGCAAGTATGTCTACGACCGCGGCATCGTCTCGGAAAAGGTACTGACCGTCGAGACGGCAAGCGGCGTGCATCGGCTCTCGCTCTTTACCCGCGACGGGCGGGTTACGCTCGTCTCGGTCGAGATGGGCAAGGTCGATTTCGCCGTCGCGTCGCTCCCCGCCACGGTAGAAGCCGAGACGATGATTGACTGGCCGCTTGAAATCGGCGGCAGGGAATGGCGCGTGACCTGCCTGTCGGTCGGCAACCCGCACTGCGTGGTCTTCTGCGACCGCGTCGACACGCTCGACCTTGACGACATCGGACCGCTGTTTGAAAACGCGGCGGTCTTCCCCGAGCGCATCAACACCGAGTTTGTCCGCGTCGTCAACCGCACCGTGCTGAAAATGCGGGTCTACGAGCGCGGAAACGGCGAGACGCTCGCCTGCGGCACGGGCGCGTGCGCGGCGGTCGCCGCCGCGGTGAAGCGCGGCTTCTGCCCGACGGACGAGGACATTACGGTCAAGGTGCGCGGCGGCGACCTCGTCGTCCGCTGCACAAAGGACGGCGTGACGCTGCGCGGCGATACAAAACTTGTCTTTGAAGGCAGCGTTCTGTACTGAAAAAATATTGACAAGACGGGGTTTCTGTGCTACGATTGTTTTCATCGGAAACACCGCGCGAAAGACAGCCAACGCAGTGAGAAAGGAAGTTCACAATGCAAATTTCGATTACGAAGACGGCGCACCCCGCCGAAAAGCCCGACAGCAGCACGCTCGGCTTCGGCAAGGTTTTCACCGACCACATGTTTATCATGGATTACACTGCGGGGGAGGGCTGGCATGACGCGCGAATCGTGCCGTTCGGACCGATTTCGCTGCATCCGGCGTCGACCGTTCTGCATTACGGCGAGGAGATTTTCGAGGGACTCAAGGCGTACCGCCGCGCAGACGGCAAGGTACAGCTTTTCCGCCCGATTGAGAATATCCGCCGCATGAATCGCTCGGCAGAGCGCCTTTGCCTGCCGCAGATTCCCGAAGAGGACGCAATGCAGATTCTGACGACCTTTGTTGACTTTGAGAAGGACTGGACGCCGTCCGCGCCCGGCACTTCGCTCTATATCCGTCCCTTTATGTTCGGCAACGACGAGTCGCTCGGCGTACACGCGGTCAAGCACGCGACCTTTATGATTATTCTGTCGCCGGTCGGCAGCTACTACAAAGAGGGCATCAACCCGGTCGGCATCATGATTGAGGACGAGGACGTCCGCGCCGTTCGCGGCGGCACCGGCGAGGCAAAGTGCGGCGGCAACTACGCGGCAAGCACCCGCGCAGGCGAAAAGGCGGAAGAACTCGGCTATGCGCAGGTCCTCTGGCTCGACGGCGTCGAGCGCAAGTACATCGAGGAAGTCGGCGCGATGAACATTATGTTCAAGATCGACGGTGAGGTCGTCACGCCGGCACTGACCGGCTCGATTCTCCCCGGCATTACGCGCAAGTCCTGCCTGGAAATCCTCCGCGCCGAGGGCTACAGAGTCAGCGAGCGCCGCATCAGCATTGACGAGCTCGGCGAAGCACTCGAAAACGGCAAGCTCGAGGAAGCATGGGGCTGCGGCACGGCGGCGGTCGTTTCGCCGGTCGGCGAGCTCTGCTACAAGGGCAAGAAGTACACGGTCAGCGGCGGCAAGATCGGCGAGGTCACCAAGCACCTCTACGACACGCTCACCGGCATTCAGTGGGGCAAGACCGAGGACAAGTACGGCTGGACCTACCTCATCGGCTAAGTAAAGTATTCATTTTTCAAAAAAGGAAAGCGACGCGTCGCTTTCCTTTTTTCGCGCGTTTTAAGCCGCCGCGCCCGTCTTTTGCGCGCGCTTTCCGCATAGAATAGAGCGTAAAACATAAAATGCGGAGGTTTTCTATGCGGATTGCGATTTTCGGCTTCGGCAATCTCGGGCGCGGGGTCGTCGAGGCGGCAAAGCAGAATCCCGATGTGCGGCTTATCGGGATTTTTTCTCGGCGTGACCCTGAAAAAATCGGTGCAAAGCCGGTCGATATTCCGATTTATCCGGCGACACTGCTTGAACGTGCAAAGCATGACATCGACGTGCTGCTGCTCTGCGGCGGCAGTGCAGTCGACCTCCCCGAGCAGACGCCGACGCTTGCCCGCGACTTCAACGTGGTCGACAGCTTTGACACGCACGCAAAGATTCCGACGCATTTTCGCGCGGTTGACGCCGCCGCGCGGGCGGGCGGACATCTTGCGTTGATTTCGGCGGGGTGGGACCCGGGGCTGTTTTCGCTGGCGCG
The DNA here is from genome assembly GCA_004554105.1 of Clostridiales bacterium. Taxonomy (GTDB): domain Bacteria; phylum Bacillota; class Clostridia; order Oscillospirales; family CAG-272; genus UMGS902. The sequence continues at coordinate 15,675 of SFNW01000024.1, forward strand.
TCTCTATGCCGCCGCCGCGCTGCCGCAGGGGAAAAGCTACACCTTTTGGGGCAGAGGGGTCAGCGAGGGGCATTCGGACGCGGTGCGCCGCCTGCCCGGCGTCCTCGATGCGCGGGCGTACACGCTCCCAAACGAAGCGGCGCTCGACGCGGTGCGCGGCGGGGAAACGCCGCAGCTTACCGCAGGACAGATGCACAGGCGCGTCTGCTTTGTCATCGCCGCGCCGAATGCGGACAGGGGAGAAATCGTGCGCCGCATTCGCGAAATGCCTGCGTATTTTGCCGATTACGACACCGAGGTCAACTTCGTCACCGAGACGGAAATGGCGCGCGACCACGCCGCGCTGCCGCACGGCGGTAGCGTTATCCGCAGCGGAAGGCGCGGCGTACATCGGCACACGGTCGAGTTTTCGCTGCGGCTCGGCTCGAATCCCGAATTTACGGCGGGCGTTCTCGTCGCCTGTGCGCGTGCGGTACACCGTATGCGCGCGCGGGGGGAGGTCGGCTGCCGCACGCTCCTTGACGTCGCGCCCGCCGACCTTTCGCCGCAGTCTGCCGATGAGCTGCGCAGAACGCTGCTTTAGCGCGATAAAATCTTCGCTCCGTCCTTGACAAAATCGCATGACTTTGCTACAATAAATTGTACCTGTAAAAACGGCGCCCCCGATGCCTTCGGGCTTCGGGGGTCGGTTTTTTTCCGTGCTTTGCGGCGCGCACAGGACATCGGACAGGCGCTTGGCGCCGGAAGAGGTGACTGTTATGCCGATTAAAATACCGAATCATCTGCCCGCGGTCAAAACCTTAAACGACGAGAATATTTTCGTCATGACCGAGACGCGGGCGACTACGCAGGATATTCGTCCGCTGAAAATCCTTCTGCTCAACCTCATGCCGAAGAAAATCGAGACCGAGACGCAGCTCTCGCGCCTGCTCGGCAACTCGCCGCTGCAGGTCGACCTCGAGCTGCTCCATACCGAGAGCCACGAGTCGAAGAATACGCCTGCGGCACATCTGCTCTCGTTCTACAAGACCTTCGACGAGGTGCGCGACCGCAACTTCGACGGTATGGTCATCACAGGCGCACCGGTCGAACAGATGGCGTTTGAGGAGGTCAATTACTGGGGCGAGCTTTGCGAGATTATGGAGTGGAGCAAAACGCACGTCCACAGCACTTTCCACATTTGCTGGGGCGCGCAGGCGGGGCTTTATTACCATTACGGCATCGAAAAGCGTCCGCTTGACAAAAAGCTGTTCGGCGTTTTCCCGCACACGCTCGACTACAAGCGGTCGATTCTCTTCCGCGGCTTCGACGACAGCTTTATGGTGCCGCATTCGCGCCATACAACCGTGCTGCGCGAGGACATCGAAAAGCAGGAGAAACTGCGTATTTTAGCTTCGTCGGACCGGGCAGGGGTCTTTGCCGTTTCGACGCACGGCGGCAGGCAGATATTCATTACGGGTCACCCCGAATACGACGCCGACACGCTGAAAAGCGAGTACGAGCGCGATAAGGCAGCCGGCAAGCCGATTGAACTGCCCGAGAATTATTTCCCCGACAACGACCCGACGCGCCCGCCCGCCGTTACCTGGCGCTCGCACGCAAATCTGCTCTATTCCAACTGGCTCAACTATTTTGTTTACCAGTCCACGCCTTACGATTTGTCAAATATGCGGCACGGATTTCTTTGATTTGTAAATCGCAGTGCCGACAGAAAAACGCTTCCCGTGAGGGAAGCGTTTTTGCCATTTTGCGGACAGACCGTCGGGGACGCCGGTCCCTATGCGGTTGCTATAAGACCGAACCGGCGGGAGCAAGCCCCCGCCCTACGACCAATACACGCGCAACCCCTAAGTATTCTGTGCATTTCCCGCAGGGGAAATCGCCGCCCCGACTGGGCGCGGATTTCTATCCGCCCACTTTCGGCGGCAGACAACCTCGGTTTTTACGCAAATCTTTAACAATAAGAAAAAAACGGCTTTCGCCGCTTTTTTCTCAATAGGAGGAAAAATATGAAAAACATCCGCGGGGATGGGATTGGTAGTCTGCGCGAATGCGCGCGCCGCACGGGGGAGGTGGGCGGCGCATTCCCGTCCTGTTTCAGCGCAAGGGACGGTTGTATGCGGCGTTCGTTGACACCGCGGGGATTCCCTGTTACGCTTCAAGTATACCGCGCCATTGTGACCGTCTGATGATGAACAGAAAAAGATTAGCGTAAATTTGAATGGAAAAAGCCCCCCGTCGGGAGAGCCTTTCTCAATTACCGCGCTTCTACCTTGTCGGCGATTGCCTTTGCGACGTCATAGACGCTGCCGCCCTCGGCGCTGACCGTGAGGTCGGCGTACCTTTCATACAGCGGCTTGCGTTCGGCGTAGAGGTCGGCAATCGTCATGCCGTCGCCGATGACGACGCCGCGGTCGCTGAAATTGGCGAGGCGACGCGCGATTTCGTCCGCGTCGACCTTGAGATAGACGCAGACGCCGCTTGCTTTCAGATGCTGCATCGCTTTGTCCGAATAGACCGCGCTGCCGCCCGTGGCAACGACCGTGTCGGTGCAGTCGAGCGACGAGAGCACCTCCTCCTCATAGCGGAAAAAGGCGTCCGCGCCCTCGGTGCGGATGATTTCCTGCAGCTTTTTGCCGCAGTGCTTCTGCAGCAGCAGGTCGGTGTCGCAGAAGTGCTTGCCGAGCAGTTTGGCAAGCACCACGCCTATCGTACTTTTGCCGCTGCCCGGCATACCAATCAGAATAATGTTCATCAGTTCAGCCCCGTTTTCATGCGGTATTCCATCGGGGAAATACCGGTTTGCTTTTTGAAGGTGTTGGAAAAATGGTGGCTGTCCGCAAAGTGCAGCATCTCGGAGATTGCCTTGACGCTCATGTCGGTTTCGAGCAGCATATTTTTCGCGGTTTCGATTTTCTTTTGGATAATATACTGCTTCGGCGAGATACCGAACTCGTTCTTAAAGCAGCTGATGATGTAGGATTTGCTGAAAAAAAACTTGTTTGCGATGTCGTCCAGCCCGATATTCGCCTGAATATTGGAGTCGATGAAATCGCGAATCTTATACGAGGAGGGCGCCATCATGTCGCACGCCGCGTCGCCGGTGAGCTGATCGAGAATCCGCACCAGCAGTTTGAACACGTTGCGGTAGATTTCGGGCTTGTTGCTTTCGTCCATGCGCGCGCATTCTTCGTAGATGGAGTCGAAGGTTTTGCGACAGTTCATCTGCTTGATGACGATGCCGCTTTGCAGATTGTAAAGCTGCATCATTTCGGTCATGATGCGCCCGCCGACGTTTATCCAGATTTTCGAGTAGGGATTTTCCTGGTCGCAGTAATAGCGCAGCAGATGGCGGCTCGACAGCATATAGAAGTCGCCCGCGCGCACCTTGTAGACCTCGTGGTCGCATTCGACGTAGCCCTCGCCCGAAATGACGTACTCAAATATGTAGATGTGGCGGTAAAAGTAGCGGCCGTAATTCTGCCGGTCGATCAAATACCGCTTGTCCGGGTAGGTGATGCCCATTTTTTCAATGCAGAAAGGGCCTTCATATTCCGAATGCGGGTTTTCATACGCGTATTTTTCGGTGCCGAAACTGTAAATCATGCCGTTTTCGTCCGGAAAAAAACTGACCAGCCGGCTGCCGGTCGCGTCCCGATAGTGGTCTGGGTTGGGATTTCCGATAGACAGAGCCGGATCGCCGTTGATATACAGCTGGTATGCTGAAAATACTTCCGGCATACCCAGAGAATAACTGATGCGGGTACTGGGAACCTGAATGCGGAGCAGATAAGTGCCGCAGCCAAGCTGTGTCTGGCCACTCTGTCCGGAGAGATCCATGCGGTTTCCGGACTGGAGATTGACAT
>SFNW01000141.1 GCA_004554105.1 Clostridiales bacterium
AGTGACGTAATCGGGCGTGGTTGCGGGCTCGGCTTCCGCCGCGCCGACAAGGCTGACCAAAGCCACATAGGCACAGCTGCCGACCATCAGGACGACAAGCACCCACACCATGATTTTGACCCAAATGTTATGCTTCATCACAGACCCTCCCTTCTTGATGAACTTTTTTTAGCCGCACTTACGACTCTGCGCTCGCGTCGGTGGTTTCCGACGTTTCGGCCTCTGCCGTCGCGGCAGTTTCAACTCTGTAATCGCCGCGCACCATCAGCCATGCGCCGCCCTCGCCGACCGTCACGCCGCGTCCGTCGTCTCGCGGAATCAGCAGCGTATGGTTGGTCGGAATCGCCGCACCGTGGTACAGCTCCGTGCCCTCGGTCGTGTCCGAAAGCCCCTGCTCCTCATACTTGGTCGTAAACGGCGACACAACGGTCGCCGTGCCCGAACGGACAATGACCTCGCAGGCGTTGACCGAGGCAAACAGCGTCTCGCCCGCTTCCATGCGAAGGACGGCATATTTGCCGTCGGTATGCACCGTTCCCTCGGGGTATTCGATTTCGGGCTCGGGCTCGGTCGTGACCGGCGGGGTCGTGACGACGGCGTCGCCGATGTCCTCGCCGCGGTTGTTTTTCTCAATCAGTTCGACGATTTTGGGCAGAAGCACCTCGTTGACATAGCTGAGCGAAATCAGCGGGTCGTCCGCCGAAGAATAGGTCTGCGCCGCGAAAACGAGCGCGCCGAGCGCAAGCGCCGCGGCAAGCAGCACGCAGGCGAGCGCGGTGAGTCCCTTTTTCATCTCACAGACCTCCTTTGTCAAACATCAGCAATAGTATACATGATTTTTCGACAAAAGGAAAGAGGTTTTGCGAAATTTATCTGTACAATTTATGGGAAGTCAGTCGTCGCCCGCATCAATGCCGATGTCGCTGCCGAGCACGCCGCCGCTTGTAATCGCGCCGCGCCCGAACTTTTTGCGGATTGCGTCGACCGCGCGTTCGCGCTTGTCCGCGCGCGCGTTTGCCGCCGCGTCGTCGAAAAAGCCGATTTGCTGTGCCGCGTCCTCGGGGACAAGCCCGATGCCGGTCACGGTCAGTGAGCGAATGCCGAGCCGCGGATTCCAGCTCGACGCAAGCAGCGAAGCGGACACCTCGCGCAGCTCGCGCGCAAGGTTGGTCGGCACGGCAAGCTGCTTTTGCCGCTGCGCGGTGACGAAGTTTTCGTCCTTGATTGCAAGCTGCACGCCGGTGCATTTCACACCCTTTGCGCGCATTCGCGCCGCCGCAAGGTCGCAAATGGCGTCAAGCCCGACCGAAATCTCGTCCATGCCGTAGAGGTCGTGCGAAAAGGTCATGCCGTTGCCGACGCTCTTGACCTCGCGGCGGTCATAGGCGCTGTGTACCGGCTCGTCGTCCTGCCCGTTTGCGTAGGCGTGAAGCTGTGCGCCGAGTTTGCCGAGTTTGTAGGTGAGAAAATCGGGACTGCTCTGCGCCAGCTCGCCTACCGTGCGAATGCGCATTTCGCCGAACACGCGCAGTGCGCTTTTGCCTACATAAAGCAATGACCCGACCGGCAGCGGCCAGACGATTTCGCGAAAGTGCGCACGGTCGATGACCGTCACGGCGTCGGGCTTTTTTAAGTCACTGCCGAGTTTGGCAATGGTCTTGTTGAACGAGACGCCGACCGAAACGGTCAGTCCGGTCTCGCGGCGAATCCGCTCGCGCAGCGTGTTTGCGATGGTTTCCCCGCTGCCGAACAGCTTTTGCGAGCCGCTGACGTCGAGCCAGGATTCGTCGATGCCGAACGGCTCGACAAGGTCGGTGTATTCGCGGTAGATGGCGTTGACCTCCTGCGAATAGCGCGCATACAAATCATGATGCGGGCGCACGAGGACAAGCGACGGGCATTTCTGCTTCGCCGCGTAGATTGTCTCCGCCGTGACGACGCCGCTCGCTTTGGCAAGTTCGTTTTTGGCAAGGATAATGCCGTGTCGCTTTTCGGGCTCGCCGCAGACCGCCATCGGGACGGTCGCGAGCTTTGGGTTCAGCACGGTCTCGACCGACGCAAAAAACGCATTCAAATCCGAATGCAGAATCACTCTGTCCGCCGTACCGCTCACCTCCCGAAAAAGCACATTTTCGCTCATAATCCTCAAGGCTCCCTCTTTGAGGGAGCTGCCGCCGAACGGCGGCTGAAGGAGTGATCCCGCCCTTGAGAAACTCCCTTCGTCGGCTGCGCCGACACCTCCCTCAAGGAGGGAGGCTCATTTAGTCTATGTCGGCATTTTTTGCTGTCATGCCGCGTTTACCGTTTCTTCTTGAAAAAATCCTTCAAAAGTGCGACGCACTGCTCCTCGCACACGCCGCCCGTCAATTCGGGCTTGTGGTTGAGCGGATAGTCTTTGAGATTCAGCACACTGCCGAACGCGCCCGCGCGGCGGTCATACGCGCCGAACACCACGCGCTCGATGCGTGAGTTGACGACCGCGCCCGCGCACATCGGGCAGGGCTCCATCGTCACATAGAGCGTGCAGCCGGGCAGCCGCCAGCCGCCCAACGCGCGGCAAGCCGCGTCAATCGCCGCCGTCTCGGCATGGCGAAGCGCGTTTTTGTCGCGCTCACGGGTATTGTGTGCGCGAGCAATGATTTTGCCGTCGCGCACGACGACCGCGCCGACCGGCACTTCGTCCGCCGCCGCAGCAAGCTCCGCCTCGGCAATCGCCTCGTTCATAAAATAGGTATCGTCGGTCATGTCGTTTCCTTACATCATTTATAAAATCAGATACAGTGCGCCGAGCGAAAGCGTCAGCACCGCAAACAGCCACACCGCGCCGTGCAGTCCGGCGAAAAATGTATCGGGACGCACCTCGCAAAGCAAGCCGACCGCGTCGGCATAGAGCCGCGTCTTTTTCAGCCGTACAAAGCAGAACACGAACAGGGCGGCGAGCAGTGCCGCCGCGACATAGGCGGCGGTGTCGGGCAGGCGCGAGAGCAGCAGCGCCGCAAAGTTGTTTGCAAAATGCAAGAGCATTCCGAGATACACGCATTCGGTAAGATAGACGAGCAGCGTAAGAATCAGCCCCGCGAAAAAAGCATAGGGCAGCTTTTGCAGTTGAATGTGCATCAGCGCAAACAGTGCCGCGCAGAGCCAGATGCCGAAGCCGCGCTCCCGCGCGACCAGCCCGAGTACCCGCCCGCGTAACAGCAATTCTTCAAAAAAAGCAGGGAGCAGGCAGGAAAAAACGAACAGATAGAGGAAATCGCCGCGCCCGCCGCTTGCCGTCGCCGTGCCGCCGAGCAGGCGGGAAAGCAGACTTGCGGCAAAGGACAAAAGCGCACAGCCCGAAGTCATAAAGCCCGCCGTCAGCGCATAGGCGCGCTTCGGGTAGCGAATCGTGTTGCAGTCGCGGCTGCCGAAAATCGGCGTCGCTTTGCAAACCGCAAACGCGGGCAGTGCCGCGGCGAGTACAAACAGCATATCCGCCCATTTCGGCAGGCAAAATACCGCGACAAGATACACGCAAAGCCATAACAGCATTGCGCCCGCCGCATATCCGCTTGCTTGTTTTCGATTGGTCATAGTAGGTAGTCAGAGACGGGAGGAATACGGGTACCTTTTAAGGAAAGGTACCCGTGCCCGCCAAACCTTTTTGAAAAATGATTGGCGTAAAAGAGGACTGAAACCGTAATACGGAATGCACCTGAGAATAACTCCCTCAGTCGCTGACGCGACAGCTCCCTCAATGAGGGAGCCTTGTTTGGCACGGAATCGAGCCTCCCTCTCCGAGGGAGGTGTCGCCGAAAGGCGACGGAAGGAGTGTTCTCATCGCTTCACGCCGTATCACGGAATTTTATGCCGCCCGCGACGCGGGTACCTTTTAAGGAAAGGTACCCGCACCCGCCAAACCTTTTTGAAAAAAATTTCAGGGGATTCGCTTGTTTTTCACAAACAACATCCCTGCTCTGCAAAGACGCGGGCGAGCAGAAATTTTGCAGGGCGAGGCGTCACCGCAGAAAGCAAGGCGAAGGCGTAGTTCCCTACGCCGAGCCGCTTTCGAGGATTGCAACAAGCGAACCTTCGGTTCGCTTGGAGTTTTTCTTCGTCGGCTGAACGCCGACGATTTCGCTTACGCGAAACCGAAAAACATCCCCGCCCGCGGAATTTATGCCGCTCGGCACC
>SFNW01000142.1 GCA_004554105.1 Clostridiales bacterium
TGAATTTGGTTGTCCGCAAGGGGATTCGTGCCGTAGATTTGCTCGACTTGTTCGACACGGCGAAGTACGAGGACGGCAGCAAGGTTTCTTCTATTGACGCGGCAGTCGCGGAGTATACGCTCCTCGACAAAAAGCCCGAAAAGAGCCGTGCAACCGCGGCGCGCGTCTATCTGTCGAACGCCGGCAACGGCGACGGCATGACCCCCGATACGGCGATCAGCGACATCGCGGCGGCGTATGGGCTGCTCGACGGCGTGGACGGCACGATTGTCGTCATCAACGACTTCAAGCTCCCGTCGGGCTTCACCGAGCCGAAGCACGAAAACAAAATCGTCATCACCTCCTACGACGGCGAGCGTTACTTTGACGGCGGGCTCGACTTCGGCTCGCGCACCCGCTTCTATTTCAGCGGCGACACCACCTTTGAAAATACGAGATTTGCCTACACGTCGTCGATGCTCTTTGTCGGCAATTTCCACAACATCTGCTTCGGTACGGGGCTGGAAATGCCCGAAACGGTCGTCGGTCAAAGCTCGCTTTATGTTGCGGCGGGCTATCAGTTCGGCATGGAGGGACCGGTCAACGTCAATGTCGGCGGCAGGCTGACGGTTGAGAGCGGACACTATTACTGCTTTATCGGCTACACGCGCGGTATGCCTGCGGGCGGCGTCCAATATGCCTTCAAGGGCACACAGACCATTGACTTTTACGGCGGCGACGTCTACCGCGTCTACGGCGGTCCCGCGCAGGCAAACACGGGCGACAATGTCGTCTTCAATCAATACGGCGGTGAGGTCACCGATGCGATTTTCCTCGGCGGCGACCAATTCTATTACAGCAACAACGCGACGGTCAACATCATGGGCGGCAAGGTCAACCGTCTCTGCCTCCAGAACGTCATCGGCAAAACCGAAGTCAACTGGACGGGCGGCGAAATCGCCTCGATGGAGAAGGTCTACGGCAAGAACGCCGACGGTACGGTAGACGTTTCGACCCTTGCGGGCGGCGCGTCCTATTCTCTGCAATACAAGAGCGTGACCCCCTCGGCGGAAATGCTCGCGCTCTTTGACACGGTCGGCACAACCCCCGCGTCGCCCTCTCCCGCCTCAAAGTTCACGGCGTCCCGCACCTATCGGAATCAGTTTACCGATGTTGCCGAGAATCAGTGGTTCTACCCGTTCGTCAAGACGGCGTTTGCGTACACGCTGGCAAACGGCACGTCCGACACGAAGTTCTCGCCCGACGGCAAGTTTACGGTTGCACAGGCTCTGACCGCGGCGGTCAACATTCACAAGGCATACAACGGCACGACCGTCCGCGCGGCGGCTGCCGGTGAAGCGTGGTATGTTCCCTATGTCGAATACTGCGTAGCGAACGGCATCATCAAGGACGGTCAGTTTGCCGACCTGAATGCCAACATCAAGCGCGGCGACATGGCTGTAGTCTTTGCCAACATTCTCCCCGAGAGCGAGTATAAGGCAATCCGCGAAAAGACCCTGCCCGACATGACGGCAGAGATGCACAGCGCGGCGGCTGTACAAAAGCTCGCGAATGCGGGCATCGTCGGCGGCGACGCGAAGGGCAACTTCAATCCCGACAATGAAATCACCCGCGCCGAGGCGTGCGTCATCTTCACGAGAATCGCAGTTGCCGAGATGCGCGACGCGAAATAAGAAAGACTCGAAAAAGTCCCGCCTTTCGGCGGGACTTTTTGCAGTCGGGGATAAATTCTCGTTGTCTATTCTGTCGGTTTTTGACCTTGACCGCTGCGCTCTTTTTCGTCTATAATGAACATGGAAAATACTTTTCGGAGGTACGATTATGAAAAAAACACTTCTTCCGATTCTGCTTCTTGCGCTTGCGCTGCTGCTCAGCGTCGGCATCGCGGCGGCGGACACCGTGTACTTAAACGACGGCGGCACGGGCGACGGCTCCTCTGCGGCGTCTCCGCTCGGCTCGCTCGGCGACGCGGTCAAGGCGGTTGCAAGCGGCGGCAAAATCGTCATAAACGACACCTACTCGTTAAACGAGCCTTTCTTTGAGCCCGAGCACGACGGCATGATTACCATTACGGGCGGCAGGTTTTTGTTCAACCACGCCGAATACAGCCGCTACTACCTGAGCGGTCCCGTAACCTTTGAAAAAATCACCTTTGCAGTCGGCGCAAACAACGAGAAAAAAACCGGCATGCTTCTCGCGCGCTTCAACGAAATCGTGATGGGCGAGGGCATCGGCTCGGCGGGCTTCAGCTTCTATGTTGTCGGCGGCTATCAGTATCCGCTTGATGCGAGCGAGACGGTCAACAACAAGCTCGACTCGCACATTACGATCAAGAGCGGTACCTACTCTACGGTTGTCGGCTTCTCGCGCGGCAGCGGCACGACGACCTTCCGCGGCACTTCGTACATCACGGTAGACGGCGGCACGATCAAAAATCTGTACGGTGCGTCGGTCAACGGACAGTATTCGGGCAGCACCGACATCGTTATCAACGGCGGTACGGTTACGAGCCTGTACACCGGCGGTGACATTTCGAGACGCCTGAACGGCGACGCCAAGGTTACGGTAAACGGCGGCACGGTCTCCTCTCTAACCGTCAACAATGTTTTCGGCCACACCGACGTTTACTATCTCGGCGGCAAGGTCGACAGCATGGCGAAGTCCATGCACGAAAAGATTGCACCCGAAGTCACCGACGGCTCGACTTCGCTGATTGTCCGCAAGGGACTGCGGGCGGCTGCGTTTATCGACGTCTTTGACACCGCAACCTACGAGGACGGCTCAAAGGTCTCGTCGGCTGACGACGCCGAGGTTGCGGAATACACGGTTCTCGACAAGAAACCCGAAAAGAGCCGTGCAACGGCGGCGCGCATCTATGTTTCGAGCGCGGGCAACGGCGACGGCTTGACCCCCGATACGGCAATCAGCGACCTCTCTGCAGCCTACGAAATGCTGGACGGCGTGGACGGTACCATTGTCGTCATCAACACGCTGACCTTCGACAAAAACTTCACCGAGCCGGAGCATGACAATAAAATCGTCATCACCTCCTACGACGGCGAACGCTACTTTGACGGCGCACTCGATTTCGGCAAGAGCAAGCGCTTCTACTTCCGCGGCGACACGACCTTTGAGAATACGCGCTTCGCGTTTGACACCACCCTGCTCTTTGTCGGCAGATACAACAACATGACCTTCGGCACGGGGCTGGAAATGCCCGAAACGAGCATTGTTTCCGGCATGATGTCGCAGATCTTCGTCGTCGGCGGCTATCAGCTTGCCGCTTCGCTGCTCGAACCCGTAAGCGAGGCCGCAAACAGCACGATTACGGTCGAGAGCGGACATTACTACGCGATTATCGGCTATTCGCGCGGCACGGGCATAAAAACCTCGCCGAAGGGGACGCAGACGATCGAGCTGAAAGGCGGCGACGCCCACCGTATCTACGGCGGTCCCGTTCAGTCGAACACGGGCGACAACGTCAACCTGAAGATTTCGGGCGGCTCGGTCACCGATGCGATTTTCGTCGGCGGCGACCAGTTCTACTACAGCAACAACGCCAAGGTCGCCGTTTCGGGCGGTCAGATCAACCGTCTCTGCCTCCAGAACGTCATCGGCAAGACCGAGGTCGAATGGACGGGCGGCGAAATCGCCTCGATGGAGAAGGTCTACGGCAAGAATGCAGACGGCACGGTAGACGTTGCAGCGCTTGCGGGCAGCGCATCCTATGCCCTGACCTATTCGGGCGTGACCCCCACGGCGGAGATGCTCGCGCTATTCGATAAAGTCGATACCGCAGCGCCCGCCGCAAAGTTCACGGCGTCGCGCACCTATCAGAATCAGTTTACCGATGTTGCGGCAAATCAGTGGTTCTACTCCTTTGTCAAGACGGCGTTTGAGTACACGCTGGCAAACGGCACGTCCGATACGAAGTTCTCGCCCGACGGCAAGTTCACGGTTGCACAGGCGCTGACCGCGGCGGTCAACATTCACAAGGCATACAACGGCACGACGGTCCGCGCGGCGGCTGCCGGTGAAGCGTGGTATGTCCCCTATGTCGAATACTGCGTTGCGAACGGCATCATCAAGGACGGTCAGTTTGCAAACCTCAATGCCAACATCAAGCGCGGCGATATGGCAATCGTCTTTGCCAACATT
>SFNW01000143.1 GCA_004554105.1 Clostridiales bacterium
GACCGGCATTCCGGCGGGTCAGACGGAAACGCCTATTTTCGCATGGTCGTATGCAGTCCTTTCGGACGGCACGCGCGTTACGGTTGCGTTTGACGCAGCAACGGTTGCGGCACTGCTGCCCGCACAGCAGTAAGGAGGTACACGATGAAGAATCAGAAGTACGAACAGCCAAAACTCGAGTTTGTAGCGCTTGAACTCACGGACATTCTGCTTGCCAGCACCGAAGCGTCCGAGACGGTCGGCGCACTCGACGAGGGCTATGCGGTCGCACTCGAATCCGCCACTTGGAGCGAGGTTTGGGGCGAATAAGCGAATTGAATCCAAAAAAGCGACGGGAAACCGTCGCTTTTTTTGATGGAAGTGAAGCGTTTCCCTTTGGGAAACGTGAAGCGGCTGCGCCGTGAAGCACGCCCGCGGCGCGTGAAGCATTCGGGTCAGGCTTTGTAGAGCGAGACGCCGAACACGCGGACGGCATTCACGCCGTTTGTCGCGCGGAATACAATCTTCACGCGGTCTGCCGTCTTGCCGCCCATCGGCAGGGAGCAGATGCGTTGATAGTTGTCGCGCACCGACTGCACAAGGCGTTCCTTGCCGTTTGCCGCAAGATACACGTCAAAGTCGCGCACGACCTCGGGCATCGCGTCGAAGTCGTAGGAACGCGCGTTTTTGTACACGCGGTTGAAGCCCGAATCAAAGGTGAGGACAAGCTTGTCAAGCGGCTGTGCCTTGTCGAGCGCAAGCTCGATAAACTCGCCGTCGACGCCGTTTGCCACCCACAGGTTTGCCCCGTCGTATGGACGCATAAAACCGTTTGTGAGGTTCTCCTTGGCGTAGCAGTCCGCACCCTCGGCTTCAAAGCAAAGCGAGTAGGACGGCTGACGGTACATATAGTCCTTGACGCAGCGTTTTTCGACGTCCCATGTCGTCTCGTGCTCATTCTTGCGGCGCACCAGTGTGAGAATCATCGGCTGCATTTCGCGGCTGAACGCGAGTGACAGCTTGTCGTTCGGCTCAAGCTGAATGAACACATAGCGGTCCTGCACATCAAGGCAGAGGGGCAGGGTAACTTTCTCGGGGGTAGCCAACGCCGGAATGCGGACGCTGCCGGAAGTGAGCAGGGTTTCGGGATTATAACTTTCGTGATTGGACGGCAGATAGACCTTGTAGGAAAGCGCGGTGTCCTCGGCTGCCGCGGCGAACAGCGAAAGCGAGGGCAGTCCCTTGCCGACCGGCAGGACAAGCGCCATTGCCGAATCAAGCCGAACCGTACCGTCGGCTTTGGTAACGCCGGTCGCCTTCGTGGAGGAAACCGTGAGTTTCGCGCTTTGCGCAAGGTCGGCGGCATCGCGGTAAGGCGTGCCGAGCACCGTATGCCCGCCCTTGGTTAAAACAAAACGCAGCTCGTCCATGTGCGACCGATACAACTCGCGCGCCGAGACGCCGTGCTTTGCACAGAGGTGTGCCGCAGCACCCACTGCGTGTCCGACCATGGAAAGCGTGGCAATCAGGCGGGTCGAGCCATGCGCAACGTGCGACGCCGACATACAGCGGCTGGCGACGAGCAGATTGGAAATGTTTTCGGAATAGCAGGCGCGGAAGGGAATGCGGAAAATGCCTTTTAAGATATAGTGCCGATTCTGAATATCGTCGGAATAGACGCCCTCGAGCGCGTGCAGGTCAATCGACCAGCCGCCGTAGGCGATGACGTCGTCAAACTGCGTTTGGTTGATTAAATCGTTTTCGGTCAGCACCACGTCGCCGCGCAGTCTGCGCCATTCGCGCTTGGCGGGCATACAGGACACATAGGCGAGGTCGTAGTTTTCGGCGGGGAATTTTCCGCTGTTTTTGATGTAGTCCCACACGCCGTAGACAAAGGCGCGCTGCTCGTTCATAATGTCGGTCATGCCGTGCGCCTGGTCCTTGTCGCCGCCAAGCTCGTAATACCACTGATTGCGCGCAAAGGAATCGGGCGGAATGACGCGGTTTTGCAGAAGTTTTGTCTCCTTTTCGACGTTCATCGCAAAGCGCGGCGCGATATACTTGACCGGCTTGCCGGTATCGACGCCGTAAAAGACGAGCGTACTCGGCTGTACCCAGTTGTCCGCGACCTCGGGCGCAATCTGCTCGCCGTAGGTGTCACGGCTCTCGCGTCCGACCATATAATGCGCGCCCGCAAGATAGCCGAGCGTGCCGTCGCCGGTATCGTCGATAAAGACCGGAGCGGAAAAGCGATAGCACTCTTCGCTGACCGAGGACAGCACGTCGACCGCGCGAATGCGGTCGCCCTCGGTGTCCGCCGCGTAAACGGTGGTATTCAGATAGAGGTCGATGTTCTTTTCCGCAAAGATAAAGTCGAGCAGTACCGCGTCCCAGATATAGCGGTTGCCTGCGGGATTGCGGTGCAGATTTTCGAGCAGGATTTCCTCGATGATGCCGTCCTCACGGGCGAAAAAGTTGAATTCCTGCGCGCCGGTCGCGCCGTTGACCGTGATGTAAAGTTCCGCGCTTGCGTTGCCGCCGATATAGCCGCGGTTGTTGATGAGCGCGACGCGCGAGCCGAGCCGCGCCGCCGCGATTGCGGCGCATACGCCCGAGAGTCCGCCGCCCACGACGCATACATCGTAGGAAAGTTCTTTCGTTTCGACCTGCATAAAAGCACCTCCGCGTGGCTTGCTGCATTTTGCTTCATTATAACGTAAAAAACGCAAAATAAACAGGGCGCGTTTTTGGAATTTACAGTTTTACTGTTGTTTGTATCTGCCGCCATGCCGAAATCAGCGCTTCAAGCGAGCAGGACGCATTGGCGGGGCTGGTCGAGGGCAGTCGGACGGCGGGAATGCCGGTTTTCGGGAGGAGATGGCGGGTATAGAGCGCGTCGGCTGTGCCGCCGTTTGTGAAAATGCGCTCGATTTTTGCCCCCGAAAGAATCGGTGAAAGGTCGTTCGGTACGGCTTCCCGAATGCTGGCGTCGGACGAGCCGACGATTTCGCAGGACGCGATGACGTCCCACAGCGCGACGCGGTTTTCAAGCAGAAAGGCGCGTTTTTCTTCGATGCTTTGGGGGACGGCGCAGCCGAACACGGCGGCGGTCACCCTCCAAAACCGATTTTGCGGGTGTCCGTAGAAAAAGCCGCTTTCGCGGGACTTGACCGAGGGGAAAGAGCCGAGAATCAGAATGCGCGAATCGGCGTTCCAAACCGACGGAATCGGGTGAGTTTGTTTCATGGTCGCTCCTAAAAAGAAATTGACAGCCGTGCGTCGTTGTAGTATACTGAAATAAACTGAAAAACGGGGGAAATGATATGAAATTTTGCGGAAATTGCGGTGCGCAGCTTGAGGACAGCACGCAGTACTGCCCGTATTGCGGTTCGCACTTTGAGGGCGAGACGAGACAGTCCGGCGAACAGACGCAGTCTGCGCCGCAGTACACGGCACAGACGCAGTA
The DNA here is from genome assembly GCA_004554105.1 of Clostridiales bacterium. GTDB lineage: Bacteria > Bacillota > Clostridia > Oscillospirales > CAG-272 > UMGS902. The sequence continues at coordinate 3,446 of SFNW01000143.1, forward strand.
TACAAACCCGGTCGCTCCGCCGTCGGCGGCAGGTCGAAAGACCAACGGCTTTGCGGTCGCGGGCTTTGTTCTGGGGCTGGTCTCCATTGTGCTGACTTGGTGCTGCTGTTTCCCGATTACGCCGATTCTCGGCATCGTCTTTTCGGCGATGGCACTCTCGCAGATTCCGAAGACCGGCGAGGACGGCAAGGGAATTGCCGTGGCGGGACTTGTCATCAGCATTCTCTGCATTGTGTTGCCGCTTGTATTTTTCGTTGTCGGACTTTCGGCAGACCTGTTTGACGCTTACGGCTATTACGATTATTACGACTATTACGACGACTTCGGAGATTTCTTCTCCTCTATTTGAACATCATTATATCATAAAAATACTGTAAAAGTAATGGCTGTGGGTGTTTTTCGCATTTCCCGCCGGGAAAATCGCGGACATCACCGTAGAAACGGGAGGGAAAACTATGCTCGGCGTCATGATTGACTGCTCAAGAAATGCTGTCTTGAAACCGCAAACCGTCAAAGCCTTTGCCGATATGATAAAGGCAATGGGCTACGATACACTGATGCTCTATACGGAGGATACCTATGAGGTGGACGGGCATCCGCTGTTCGGCTGTATGCGCGGAAAATATACCAAAGAAGAGCTTCGGGACATCGACGCGCACTGCGCCGAAATCGGCATTGAGCTTGTCCCTTGCATTCAGACGCTTGC
>SFNW01000144.1 GCA_004554105.1 Clostridiales bacterium
GAATACCACGGCACCGAGCAGGCAGACGCGCCCATTGATGTGGAATCGCATGTGCGAGTAGTCCCACCAGCGGGCGTGGAACATCTTTTCCATTAAATAAGAGGTCAGATATTCGAGCGAGCAGGTGACGAGCGCACCGAGAAAGAAGAGCAAGCCCGGGCTTTCGATTTTGCCGAGAATGAGAATATCCAGAAGTGCGCCGCAGCCGTAAATCGGGCAGTAGGGTCCGTTGAGAAAGCCGCGGTTGACAAACCGCCGCCCCTCAACCGAGCAGAGGATCGTTTCATAAATCCAGCCGATGATGCTGTAAATCATCAGCCACAAAAAGTAGGTTTCTACGGTAACCAAGCGTTTCCCTCCGTTTGAGCCTTGATTGGGATCATTATTCGATTTATCTATTGTACCATAAGCGACAAGAACCGTCAAGGTTTTACCCGGCGGATTTTCGCTCGTTCGGCGTCCGGTATAACGCTTTTACAAAAAATGTTTACATTTTGGTATTGCGTTACAGGAATAAATATGGTAATATTAAAATGTAAACAAAAAATCATAATTGCACAGAGATAATTTTGTGCAGTTTGATAATATTTTTAAGGAGAAAGCAACCATGAAATCAGCAAGATTTGCGGCAATCCCATTCCTACTGATCCTGTTTAGCCTCCTCCTCAGCTTCGGCGTGTTCGCCGAAAACGGCGGCTTTGCCATCGGCAGCACAGCCGTCTACTATGTCGACAATACAAACGGCGTCGACACCAATGCCGGCACGAGCACCTCCGCTCCGCTTAAAACGCTCGGCAAAGCCTATTCCAAAATGACCTCCGGCGGCAAAATCGTCATTTGCGGCGAGGTCAAGATTTCGAGCGGCTTTACGCCGGCAGACGCGGGCGGCACGGTCGTGTACACCTCGGTACACGGCTCAAACGACTACCGTTCGAGCGGTGCAAAGCTGGTCATCGGCGCGAATATGGCGTTTTCAAATGACACCTATTTTGAAAAAATCAACCTGAAAATCACGGCAAAGGACCTTGTCTTCTCGGGGCGCTTCAACAGCCTCGGTTTCGGCACGGGCGTCGCGGTTACCAACGGCAGCGGCGATTCCTCCTTTACCTATCCTGCCATTGTCGGCGGGTATAACAATCCCACGACGGTTTCCGCGGGCAGCGCGTCCAAGGACTATACCGTCCGCATCCGCAGCGGCACATGGCGCGCGGTTATGGGCGGCAACTGCCGTTCGAGTGCGTCGAATGCTATAGGCTGCATCAGCGGCGACGTCTCGGTCGTTATTTCGGGCGGCACGTTTACCGGCGCGGTCTACGGCTCGGGCATGAACGTGCATTCGGGGCGTGTCTATCTCAGCGTCGGCGGCGAAGCGGTCTGCCGCGGCAAGGTCATTCCTTACCGCTCTTTGGGAACAATGCCCGCGAGCAGTAACTGCACTTCCGCAAAGTACGACGGCAGTATGCTGGTGCGGATTACGGGCGGCACGCTGCAGCAGGGGCTTCAGCTCTCCGAGTTGAACGTATCCACGCAGGTGAGCAAGGGGATGCCGTTGACTTGCGGTCCGGCGACCGTCGTTATTACGGGCGGCACGTTCGGCGGCAATGTCAAGGGCGGCGGCACGCTCGGCGCAACGCTGCTCAAATACTCGACAAGCGTACTTGACGAGAGCGACATCTCGGGCTTCCCGACGACGCGCACGGCGACGCTGAGTTTTTCCTCGGAGCCGACCGAGTATTCGCGCTTTGACACGATGATCGGCGACAAGGCAGACCCCTATGTCGTTGAAAAAGACGGCGTTTATTACTACTGCTTTTCCTCATCCTTTAACGGCGTTCCCGCAATAAAAATTGCGGCGAGCGGCAATATTCCGTTCGGCGATTTGTCGATGCAGCTGCGCACCGTCTTTACCGCAGACGACACGACGATAGCAAATGCGAAAGAGGATTATTGGGCGCCCGAGCTGCACTATATCAAAGCCTCCGATTTCGGCAGCAGTTACGCGGGCTGGTATATCTACTTCTGTGCGGATAACGGCACCAACGCAAACCACCGTATGTACGTTCTGCGCGCGACCGAGCCCGAAAATCCGCTCAGCGATTACGAAATGGTCGGTAAAATCGAGACGACCGATAACCGCTGGGCAATCGACGGCACGGTCATGCGGATCACAAGCGGCAGCTATAAGGGAATGTACCTGATCTGGTCGGGCTGGGCAGGCACGGAAAACGTGCAGCAGAATCTCTATATTCAGAAGATGAGCAGCCCCTCGACCGTCACGGGCAGCCGCGTGCTGATTTCCGCTCCCACCTATGATTGGGAGAGACAGGGCGGCAGCCCCGCCGTCAACGAGGGACCGCAGGTGCTGCAAAACGGCGGCGTCACGCACGTTGTCTACTCGGCGTCGGGCAGCTGGTCGCAGTATTACTGCTACGGAATCCTGACGCTCAAGACCGGCGCAAATCCGCTCGTCGCGAGCAACTGGGCGAAGAACTCAACCGCGGTTTTCAAATCCGGCAACGGAATGTACGGACCGGGACACGGCAGCTTTGTCAAGGACGCAAAGGGCGAGTGGTGGATGATTTACCACGCCAACAATTCGACCTCGGTGCCTTCCGGCTCCTCTTGGTGGGCGGAGCGCAACGTCTATGCGAAGAAGTTCAGCTTCACCACAAAGACGCTGTTCGGCGCTTCCTACAGCTTCCCGAGCTTCGGCACGCCCGCGTCGCACGGCGGCGAGCAGTTTATCTATACCGAGACCGCGCACTATCACGCAAGCGGCGACCACCAGTATTCGCCGCTGACCCTGTCGGCGGACGGAACCTATACAAAGCTGATAAAGCATTGCTATATCTGCGGCACCGATACCGTAGTCGCGCAGGTTGCGGCGCCGACGGTTGCCGCTGCGGTCAATTCGACGGGCGGCATTGACCTGACCATCACACCGCGGGTCTCGGGCGCGACCGGCTATAAGATTTACCGCAACAAGAACGGCGGCGGATACACCTGCATCAAGACGACGTCTTCGACGACCTATACCGATACCGCCGTCAGCATCGGCAGCGAGTATACCTACAAGGTCTATGCGTATAAGAACAACGCCTACTGCTCGGGCGACGGCGGCACGATGACAAGCTATGCCTCCGCAGCGACCGAAGCGGTCAAGGCAATCCCGGCGTCGATTCCGATTACCAACCTGTATTATGACGGCACGCGGGTTTACTTCCGCTGGACGGCAAGCGAGACCGCGACAAAGTATAAGCTCTTCCGTAAGACGGGCAGCGGCTCGTGGGAAACGCTTGCCTTTACGACCGGCACGTCTTATACCGATACGACCGCTGCGGCAGGCGTGACCTACACTTACGCCGTACAGGACTGGACCTTGGCAAACGGCAGCTACCATTACAGCCAAATCGGTCCCGTCGTGCAGACGATCACCACGACGCAGCTTCCCGCGCCGACGCTGACGGTTGAAAATGATGTGGCAGGGCTGAAGTTGACGACGACTGCGGTCAGCGGCGCGTACGGCTATAAGTTCTACCGCAGCACCGACGGCGTCAACTTCTCTCCGCTCAAGGCGACGCGTGAAACCTCTTATGTCGATACCGGTCTGACCATCGGCACGACCTATTATTATAAGGTACGCGCCTATACGCAGTCGGGCGTGGTCTTTGTGTTCGGCGTGCATTCCGCCGTGCAGAGCCGCCCTGCGCCTGCGCCCGCGATTTCGATTAAGAGCATTTCGTATCAGAACGGCGCGGTGCGCTTCACCTGGAACGCGGCGCCGGTCGTCACCAAATATAAGCTGTGGCGGAAGTTGCCGAATACGACCTCCTGGACGGTGCTCGGTTACACGACCGATACCTCCTTTGCCGACAGTACCGCCGAGGCGGGAACGACCTATGTTTACGCCGTGCAGAACTGCACGCTCGTGAACGGCACATATTACTACAGTTTAATCGGTCCGGTGGGCAAAACCTTTACCGTACCCTCGTAAAACCGTAAAAACAGCGCTCTCGCAAATGCGGGAGCGCTGCTTTTATGGAGAGAAGAGAGAAGAGAGAAAAGAGAAAAGATATGGTTGGAAACCGCCCTGTCGGGCGGGTTTCTGTATTCTTGCAGTCGGAGCAATATTTTTC
>SFNW01000025.1 GCA_004554105.1 Clostridiales bacterium
CGTTTTTTCCCTCCCCTCGCCGTTGAGTTAAACTCAACAAACAATGCTTACACTATATTATATCGACTCTGTCGCAAAAAGTCAAGAGCCAAATACAATTTTTTAATTATTTTACGACAAGATTGACAATCTTGTTCGGCACGACGATTTCTTTGACGAGTGTTTTGCCTGCAATCGCCGCCGAAACGGCGTCGTCCGCCTTGGCGCACTCGAGCGCCGTCTGCTGATCCGCTCCCGCGGGTACGCGGATTCTCGCGCGCAGCTTGCCGTTGACCTGTACCGCCATCTCAACGGTCTCCTCGACGCAAAGCGCGTCGTCATAGGTCGGCCACGACTGCTCGCTCAAAATCTTGCCGAAGACATTATGGTAGATTTCCTCAGTCATGTGCGGCGCAAACGGGTTGAGAATCAAGAGGAGCGCGGCATATTCGGCGCGGTTGATTGTGCCAAGCTCATAAATCGTGTTGAGCAGCGTCATCATCGAGGCAATCGCCGTATTGAACTTCATCGCCTCAATGTCCTCGGTGACCTTTTTAATCGTTCTGTGCATCGCGGCAGTCAGCTCGGGACGGAACGCGTCGCCGTCAATCAGGCAATCCTGCAAAGCCCATACGCGGTCGAGGAAGCGCTTGCAGCCCTTCATGCTGCTCTCGTTCCAGGGTGCCGCCTGCTCATAGTCGCCCATAAACAGGACATACACACGCAGAACGTCCGCACCGTACACGTCGACCACGTCGTTCGGGTCGACGACGTTGCCCTTGGACTTGCTCATCTTCTCACCGTCTGGACCGAGAATCAATCCCTGCGCGGTGCGCTTTGCGTAAGGCTCGTCAACCGGCACTTCACCGAGATCGTATAAGAACTTGTGCCAGAAGCGCGAATAAATCATGTGGCGGGTAACGTGCTCCATACCGCCGTTGTACCAGTCAACCGGCATCCAGTATTTCAACTTGTCCTGCGCGGCAAACGCCTCGTGATTGTGCGGGTCGCAATAGCGCAGGAAATACCACGAAGAGCCTGCCCACTGCGGCATGGTATCGGTCTCGCGGCGTGCGTCGCCGCCGCACTTCGGGCACTTGCAGTGTACAAAGGAATCGACCTTGGCAAGCGGGCTTTCGCCGTCTGCGCCCGGCTCAAATTTCTCGACCGGCGGCAGTTTAAGCGGCAGCTCGTCATAGGGGACGGGGACCATGCCGCACTTCGGGCAGTGGACGACAGGAATCGGCTCGCCCCAATACCGCTGGCGGTTGAATGCCCAGTCCTTCATCTTGTACTGCACGCCCTTTTCGCCGCAGCCCTTCTCCGCGATGAGTTTCAGCATCGCCTCGATGGCGTCCTTCTTGTTCGTAATGCCGTCAAGCGTGCCCGAGTTAATCATTTTGCCGTCGCCGGTGTAGGCCTCTTTCGAGATGTCGCCGCCCTCGATAACCGGAATGATGTCGATGCCGAACTTCTTCGCAAAATCGTAGTCGCGGCTGTCATGCGCAGGTACCGCCATAATCGCGCCGGTGCCGTAGCCCATCATAACGTAGTCGGAAATGTAAATCGGGACTTCCTTTTCGGTAATCGGGTTTACCGCGGTCAGCCCCTCAATCTTCACGCCGGTCTTGTCCTTGACAAGCTGCGTGCGCTCAAACTCGCTCTTCTTCGCGCACTCCGCCTTGTAGGCGTCAAGCGCGTCGATATTGCCGATGGAAGCACGGTATTTTTCGATAATCGGATGCTCGGGCGCAATAACCATAAAGGTCACGCCGTAAAGCGTATCGGGGCGCGTCGTATAAATGCGCAGTTTTTCCCCGTTTTCCTTGACGGTGAAGTCGACAAACGCGCCGGTCGACTTGCCGATCCAGTTCTGCTGCTGCAGCTTGACATTCGGCAGATAGTTGACCTCGTCGAGCCCCGCGAGCAGTTTGTCCGCATACTCGGTGATGCGCAGATACCAAACCTCCTTGGTTTTCTGCACGATTTCGCTGTGGCAGATGTCGCAATGACCGCCCTGCGAATCCTCGTTGGAGAGGACAACCTTGCAGCTCGGGCAGTAGTTGACCATGGTTTTGTCGCGGAAGACCAGTCCATGCTCAAACATCTTGAGGAAAATCCACTGCGTCCACTTGTAGTAGTCCTCGTCGGTCGTGTCAATCACGCGCGACCAGTCAAAGGAGAAGCCGACGCGCTTCAGCTGATTGGTAAACTTTACGATGTTGTTGTCGGTCACTTTGCGCGGGTGAACGCCGGTCTTGATTGCGGTGTTCTCGGTCGGAAGACCGTAAGCGTCAAATCCGATGGGGAACAGGACGTTGTAGCCCTCCAGTCTGCGCTTGCGGCTGACGACCTCAAGCCCCGAGTATGCCTTGATGTGTCCGACGTGCATTCCCGCGCCCGAGGGGTACGGAAATTCAACAAGCGCGTAGAATTTCGGCTTGTCGCTGAAATCCACCGCCTTGAAGCTGTCGTGTTCCTCCCAATAGCGTTGCCATTTCGGCTCGATTTCTTTGAAATTATACTTCGTCATCTGCTTTATCCTCGCTGTCTGCGGACTTTTTTTCGTCCGTCAGAAGATTTTTGATATCCATTTCGCTTTCGGAATTGTAGAGTTTTTCAAGTTTGTAGAAATCGCGCTGTTCCCGCGTAAAAATATGCACGAGAACCGAGTCGTAGTCCATCAGCACCCATGTGCCGCCGTTTCGTCCCTCGACGCGCGTCACCGGCTTGCCGAGCAGTCCTGTCTGATACTCCAGCTCGTCGGACAGCGCACTCACATGCGTTGTCGAGCGACCGCAGCAGAGGACATAATAATCCGCAACGATAGTCTGCTCCTCTACATAGAACAGCCGAATATCGCTTGCGCTTTTTGCGTCAAGCGTTTTCACGCAAAACTCCGCCAGCGTTTTCGGGTCGTCCAAATTGAGTTTCTTTTTTGTCATACAGTCCGAAATTCCTTTTCAGTTATTCTCTTCGGGCGCGCTCGACGCTTCGGTCAGCTCGACAACCGAGGTCTCGGTCGGCTCGTCAAACGCAGGAAGCGTCTCCTCCGGCTCGGTGTCCGCAGGCTCGTCGGGCTCCGTCGGCACGTCGGTCTCCGCAGGCTCGTCGGTCTGCGGCGCGTCCTCGGTATGTACCGCTTCGCCCGTATCATCGGTGACGTCGGCTGTACCGACTTCATCGGTCACAACAGGGTCATCGTGCTGCGGTTCGTCTGTCGTCTGCGGCGCGGTCGTCGACGGCTTAGGGCTTGACGAATAGCGGTAAATATAGATATCGTCGGTCTTGTCCGCCGTGTAGGACTCCTCATCGACATTTTCGGTCAGATAAATCGAGTGCATATAGGTGCCGCCCTCGTCATAGAGCACATCGTCGCGGTCGAAAATCTCCGACGTAACGTCATAGTTATAGGGATTAAAATACTTGTTGAGTGCCGCAATCGTCGCGTCGCGGTATACGGCATAAAACCAAGTGCCCGAATCCTCATACTGACGGCACTGAATGCCGGGCACCGTCATCATGGTCATCTTGGAGAGGTCGACCGAGAGCGCGCTCTTCGCATAGTAAACCAAATCCTTGAACGGAATATCGGTCGTTACATATTTGAAGACCTGCTCGAGAACTGCGGAAATCGTCGAAGCGTTGAAGTTCTTCTTAATCTGCGCAATGCAAGCACCGATAAACAGCTTCTGTGCATCGACGCGCCCGATATCGCCCTCGACATAGCCGCTGCGGAAACGAATGAACTGCTCCGCCTGTGCGCCGGTCAGCGTCTGCAGACCGGGCTGCAAATCAATATAGAGCTTCTGTACGGGGTCGCTGTACTTCATTCGTGCGGGAACGTCCATTTCCACGCCGCCGATCGCGTCAATGATGTTGACAAAGCCGTTGAGGTCGATAATCGCGTAATAGTCGATTTTAATGCAGAAAACTTCCTCAAACGCCTTTTTCACGTCAGACATTGCTGCGGCATAAGCGGCGTCCTCGCTGTCATTTTTCCTGCGCTCCTGATTGTAGTACATGGCGAGGATGGAATTTGCCTTGTGATTCCCCTGCCCCGCATCAAAATAGGTGTCGCGCGGAATCTGCATCATGCTGATTGCGCCCTCTTTGACATTGTAGGAGAGCAGAATCATGACGTCGGTATTGAACGCCCAGCGGTCTCTGCCCATGACGAGGAAGTTGACGCGGTCCTGGTCGCGTTCGATCTGATCGACGACATTGCCCTCTGCGTCCGTGAAAATCACATTGGACATATCCCCCGACTGAAGCGGATGCTCGTCGGGTCTGAACTGCGGCTTGTAAAACAGCAGGGTCATGACCGCCGCGGCAAGCACCGCAAACAGCGCAATGACGCAGACCGTGATAATCGCCGCGCTGTTTTTCTTTTTTCTGCGTCGAATCGCGGCGGCGTTTCCGCGCTGCGGCATAGGCTGCTGCGCTGTGCGGCTGCTGTTTGCGGAGCCGTTCTGCGAGCGATTCTCATGATTCGGGTGATTATGATGATTCTGTTCCATTTTTATTTCTTTTCTCCTCTGCGCCGCCGGCGGCGAGTTTCAGCAAAAACGCGTTGCGCGCTGCGCCGGTGTCGGGCGCGATAACGCAGCCTTCCTCAATCAAATTTCGTATCGTGAGATCAAAGGAAAGCACCATGGTACGATACAGATGAAGCAATTTGTCCTGCGCGCTTTTTTTGTCGCAAATGCCGTCCCAAAAGTAGGCGCGCAGCGTCTTGCAGTCCTCAAACCGACGGGTCGGCTCGATATAGTCGGCAAGATAAATGATGCAGTCCAGCACCGACATTTCCGCACTGCCGGTCGTATGCTTGTCCACGGCGGAAATCACCTCGGAATCCGCAAATTCGGGATATTCGCGCGGAATCAGGAGCGCTGCCGTGTGCGCGTGAAACACCTTCGGCGACTGCATGGAAACATTGTCGACTATTATACCAAAGTCCGCAAAGATTTGCAACTGCTTTTTCGTGTCGTATTCCTTTGTTATGTCGTGCAAAAGCGCCGAAATCCTCGCTTTTTCTTCCGATTCCGGCAAAAATATCGCGGCGAGCCGTGCCGCCTCCTCTTCGGTCGACAAAACGTGCTTCGCCCTGTATTCGCCCAGCCGCGCACAGACAGAAGCGCGCAGTTCTTCGAGTTTCTTTCCCTGCTCAGTTGTCATGTTTGTAAAGCCCGTGTGCCGCAATATAGGCGGCAACGCCTTCGGGCACCGTCCCTTCGATGCTCTCCCCGCGCGATACGCGTGCGCGAATCTCGCTTGAGGAGGTTTCAATCGGCGTGTCGGGAATCAGCAGAATCCGCGCGCCGTATTCTTCTTTGAGGTACGCGATTTTTTCTTTGATTTCTTTGGCAAACCGCGCATCGTCCTCGCGCTGCATACAGACGAATTCGGCAGAGCGCATCAGGCGTGCCGCGTCGTGCCATTCGTCAAGCGTCAGCAGCATATCGGTGCCGCAGTATACGACAACCGTATCGGCAATCGCCGACAGCGCGTCAACCGTGTCCACGGTATAGCTTGCGCCGCCGCGCCGCAGCTCAATATCCGAAACCACGGCATTATACCGATTTTCCAACGTGCCGACCGCAATACGCAGCATATCCATGCGCTCTTTGTCGGTCGCGTCGTCGTGCCGCGTCTTGTGCGGCGGCGTGGCGGTCGGAATCACATACATCACGTCGGGGCAAACCGCGTCGAAGCAGGCACGCATCGCGCGCAGATGCCCGTTGTGAACCGGCGAAAACGTGCCGCCGAACATCAGCAGTTTTTTATAGTTTTTCAAGGTCGATTCTCTTTTTATTCACGGATTCTTTATACAGGAGAAACCGCGTTCCCGTCACTGCGACGACGTCCGCGCCGATCGCCTCCGCCAAAGCGTCCGCCGCCTCCCGCGCGGTATAGTCGCAGGTCTCGAGGACGCGGGCTTTAATCAACTCACGCGCCTCTAAGGCGTTGGCAATCTGCTTTACGGTCTCCGCACCGATTCCGCCCTTGCCGATTTGAAAAATCGTATCGAGCGGGTTGCCCATTGCGCGCAGCTTTGCTCTCTGTTTACTGTTCAGCATTGTTTTCCTCAAATTTCAGTTTTGCAAATTCTTTTGCAAACGCACGCATCGCGACACCGCGATGGCTGATTTCGTTTTTCTCCTCGGCACTCATCTCGGCATAGGTTTTGCCAAACGGCGCGTACCAGAAGAGCGGGTCATAGCCGAAGCCGGCTTTGCCGCGCGGCGCGGTCAGAATCCTGCCCGGGCATTCGCCGCGCACAACAATGTCGTCTCTGCCGTCGGGGAATGCGCAGGCAACGACCGAAACAAAGCGTGCGCCGCGTCTTGTCGCGGATACCCCACGAAGTGCCGCAAGCAGCTTCGCGTTGTTTTTCTCGGTATTGCCGTCCTCACCCGCATAGCGTGCGGAGTAGACGCCGGGCGCACCGCCGAGCGCGTCGACCATCAGCCCCGAGTCGTCGGCAACCGTGATATAGCCGAGCCGTGCGCCGGTATGCGCTTTAATCAGCGCGTTTTCTTCAAAGGTCTCGCCGTCCTCGACGATTTCGTCCCGAAAGCCGATGTCGGAGAGCGAAACGACCTCCGCCTCGGCGCAGGTTGCGTCGAGCAGTGCCTGCAATTCGGCGATTTTATTTTTGTTGTGTGATGCAAGCAGTATCTTCATCGTCTTCACTCAAATATCGCGCGGACAAATTCGTCGGCGCGGAAGGGTTGCATATCGTCGATTTTCTCGCCGACGCCGATGTATTTCACCGGCACGTCAAGTTCGCCCTTGATGGAGAACACACAGCCACCCTTTGCGGTGCCGTCCAGCTTGGTCAGAATCAGTCCGGTAATCTCTGCGGCGTTTTTGAATTCCTTCGCCTGCAGAATCGCGTTCTGCCCCGTGGTCGCGTCGAGGACGAGCAGCGTTTCGCGGCTCGCATCGGGCAGCTCGCGGGAGATAACGCGGTTGATTTTCGCAAGCTCGTCCATCAAATTCTTCTTGTTGTGCAATCTGCCTGCGGTGTCGACAATCAGCACGTCGGCACTGCGGCTTTTCGCGGCGCTGATTGCATCATAAACGACCGCCGCCGGGTCGGAGCCTTCGCTCTGCTTGATGAGGTCAACGCCCGCGCGGTCGCACCACACGGCAAGCTGGTCGATTGCCGCCGCGCGGAAGGTATCCGCCGCCGCGACCACGACCTTTTTGCCCTCGCCCTTGAGCTGCGCGGCAATCTTGCCGATCGAGGTCGTCTTGCCCACGCCGTTGACGCCGATAATCAGCAGCACCGACGGTTTGCTGTCAAGCGCAAGCGGGCTTCCCTCGCCGACCATGTCGGTCATAATCTCGCGCAGCGCGGCTTTGACTTCTTTACCGTCGGTCAAGCGGTCGTTTTTGACGCGCTCACGCAGTTTTTCGAGAATCTCCTCGGTTGCGCCGACGCCGATGTCTGCGCAAATCAGCAATTCCTCCAGTTCGTCAAACAGTGCTTCGTCCACCTTGACAAAGCTTTTGAACAGATTGTCGACCTGCGACACAAAGGCGTCCTTTGTTTTCGCAAGTCCCGCTTTCAGTTTATCGAAAAATCCCATATTGCCTCTTGCTCTATTTTAAACTTTGATTTCCATATCGTTTACGTTCAGCGCAAGAACCTTGGAGATTCCGCGCTCGGGCATTGTAACGCCGTAGATGCGGTCTGCCGCCTCCATCGTGCCGCGGCGGTGCGTAATCAGCACAAACTGCGTCTCGCCCGACATTCGCTTGACATAATCCGCGAAGCGCGAGACGTTGACCTCGTCGAGTGCCGCCTCGATTTCGTCGAGAATGCAGAACGGAGAGGGATTGACCTTGAGAATCGCAAAGAACAGCGCAATCGCGACAAACGCCTGCTCGCCGCCCGAAAGCAGCGTCAGACTCTTGATAATCTTGCCGGGCGGTGCCGCCTTGATTTCGATGCCGCTGCTCAGTACGTCCTCCGGCTCGGTCAGCACAAGCTCCGCGGAGCCGCCGCCGAACAGTTCGACAAACACCTTGGCGAAATTGTCGTTGATCTCGTTGAACGCCGAAAGGAACTGCCCGCGCATTTCGTTTTCCAGACGGTGAATGACACTCGTCAGTTCCGCCTTCGACTTTGTGAGGTCGTCAATCTGCGCCGACATCTCGTCATAGCGCTCCTTGACCTGCTTGTATTCCTCAATCGAGCCGAGGTTGACCGACCCGATTGCCTTCATCTGCCGTCGGTATTCCGCCGCCGATGCGGCAACCGCGCCGCGCTCGGCTTCGGTCAGCGGCGGATAGCCGAGTTCCAGTGCCGCGCCGAAGGTCAACTCGTATTCCTCCTGCATTCGTTCGGACTGCTTGTCCGCTTCCGCATTCAGTGCGCGCAGCCGCATTTCGTTTTTGTTGTGCGCCGCGAAAATCAGTTCCTTTTGGTTGTTCTTCTCGCGCGTCTTGAGCCGTGCCTCGTTGAGTTTCTGCTCAAACTCGGCGGTGCCGACCTCCGCGTCGCCGCGCTGACTGGTCAGAATTTCAAGCCGCGCCATTTTGTGCGCCGTCGCTTCGCGGTTTTCCTCCTGCGCACGGCGCAAAGCGGCGATTTCGTCGTCGCATCGCTTGACCGACGCTTCCGCCGCCGCGACCGACTCGGCAATCTCGCTCATTCGTGCGCCGAGCTGCGCCTTGCGCGCCGTCAACGCCTCCATGTCCTTGCGTATCTCGGCAAGGCGAATGTCGGACTGCGCAATCCGCCTGTCAAGCTCGTGCTGCTCGTCGACGGCGTCGTTCCGCTCGCCGTCCTTGGCGTTGCGGTAGGCACGCAATGCTTCAATTTGCTGTTCGATCGACGCTTCTTCGGCTTTCAGTTTGCCGATTTCATCGGTAAAGCCGGAGCGCTGACTTTTCAGCCGTTCAAGGTCGGCGTTCAGTTTTTCACGCAACCCCGTATTGGTCTCGAGCTTGGCGCGCAGTGCTTCGAGCCGCGCGTTTTCGGAGGCAATCAGCGCGGAGACAATCTCCTTTTGCTGCATTGCGCCCGCGTGGCGGGTCTGCGCGTCCTGCTCGGTGCGCTGCGCGTCGGCAATCTGTTTTTCCAAATCGGCAAGCACTTTCCCCGCTTCGGCAGCCGATGCGCGCAGCGACTTGATTTCCGCAGAGCGGGTCAGAATGCCGCTGTCGCGGCGCACCGAGCCGCCCGTATACGAGCCGCCCGCGTTGATGACCTGCCCGTCGAGCGTGACGACCTTGACATGATACTTCTGCTCGCGTGCCATCTTGGAGGCGTTGTCGAGCGTGTCAAAAATCAGGGTTCTGCCGAGAATACTGCGCATGACCTCGGAAAACTTTTTGTCGTAATCGAAGAGCAAGTCCGCTCTGCCGATATAGCCAGTATATTTGCGCGCGCGAATCATTTCCTCGGTCTCGTCCTGCGCCGTGGCGGAGGTCAGCGGATAAAAGGTCGCACGCCCCGCCCGCGCATCCTTCAGCGTGCGGATTGCGGACTTTGCCACGTCCTCATTTTCGACCGCGATGTTCTGAATGTTCGCGCCGAAAGCCGTCTCAACCGCGGTGACGTACTGTTCGGGTACGCTGATGAGCTTGGAAAGCGGACCGTAGACCTCGCCGCCGCCGATTTTGCCGTCGTCGTATGCCTGCATGACAAAGCGCACGCTTGAAGAATACCCCTCAAACAGTTCTTCCATGCGTTCAAGTGCTTCGGCGCGGTGCGTATAGCCGTCCAGCCGCAGTTTTTCGTCCGCCGCAAGCCCCTGCAATTTCTCTTTCTCGGCGCGCGCCGCATCGAGCGCGGCGGTCAACTCGGAAAGCATCGCTTCGGTCTTCTCGGCGTTTTCTCTGTATGCGTCAATGCCCGCAGTTACCTGCGCAATTTCTCCGGCAAAGCGTGCGGCTTCTTCCTCGTACGCCGCCATTTCGCTCTGCGCCTGCTCGCCGGCGAGGCTGTCGGTGCTCATGCTGCTTTCAAGCACGCTGATGCGCACCTTGATGTCAACCGATGCGTCGCGCAGCTTCTGCACCTCGACCTGCTTTGCGTCCAGTTCTTTTTCCAAAGCGTCGGCGCGTATGCCGCAGGCTGCCTGCCGCTCGACGAGCGTATTTTTCTCATTTTCGGTCTCATCGAGCGTCTGCGCGGTTTCCGCAAGTTTGGTTTCAACCTCGCCGAATTCCGCCTGCACCGCGGCGGTCGCGGCGGCAGCCGCTTCAATCGAAGCCTTGGCTTGCTTTGCAAGCTCCTGCTTGTGCGCGATTTCGTTTTCGGCCACCTTGTACGCGCTGTCCGCCTCGTGAATCTGCTCTTTCAGCCCGTTGATTTCGGTCAGCAGCTTTTCGGAAATCATCTTGCTGCGCTGACTTTCTTCAAAGAGTTTGTCGCTCTGCGTTTCGAGCGAGCGAAGGCTGTCCTCCGCGACCTCAAGCTCGTGCGCGGAAAGGCTGACCGCCTTTTCGGCTTCGAGAATCTTATCTTCCAAAACGCCGCTGTCGTAAATCCACAAGCTGACGTCGGCGCGTTTTTTGCCCTCGTAAATGTCGAGATACTGCTTCGCTTTCCGCGACTCCTTTTCAAGCGGACCGACGCGGCTGCCGAGTTCTCCGGCAATGTCGGTCAGACGCACGAGATTTTCCTCGGTCGCACCGAGTTTTTTCTCGGCTTCGTTCTTTTTGTAGCGGTACTTGGCAATGCCCGCCGCTTCCTCAAACACGTTGCGTCTGTCTTCGCTCTTGCGCGAGAGGATTTCGGCGATTTTGCCCTGCCCGATGACCGAATAGCCCTCTCTGCCGATACCCGTGTTCATAAAGAGCTCGTGAATGTCTTTTAAGCGCACCGCCTTGCGGTTGATGAAATACTCGCTCTCGCCCGCGCGGTAATAGCGCCGCGTGACCGTGATTTCGTCGTAGGGAACGTCAATGCGATGCTCCCCCGCGCTGTTGTCAAAGGTGACCGACACTTCGGCAAAGCTCATCGGCTTTCTCGTGTCCGCGCCGCCGAAAATGACGTCCTCCATTTTCGCGCCGCGGATATTCTTGCTGGAAATCTCGCCGAGCACCCAGCGCATCGCGTCCGAAATATTGGATTTGCCGCTTCCGTTCGGTCCGATAACCACGGTTGCGCCCGGCTCGAAATTCAAGACCGTCTTATTCGGGAAAGACTTGAATCCGTGCAATTCAAGCGATTTCAAGTACACGCGCAGCCCTCCGTTTCCGTAAAAATGTCATTCCGTTAATAATACAGTACAACTAATTATATATTATATAACATTATGCGGCTGTTTTCAACATTTTTCACCCGAATATTTTCATTTTGCAAAGCAAGGCTGCCGCATCGGGAAAAACACAGGTTTTCCCGATGCGGCAGCCTTGTCGTCAGTTTTCGCCGAAGAGTTCGAGCGCCTGCTTTGCCGCCATTTGTTCGGCTGCGCGCTTGCTTTTGCCCTCGCCTTTGCCGATGACGTTGCTGTTCAGCCGCGCCTCGACAGTAAACCGCTTATTGTGGTCGGGTCCCCGCTCGTCGACAACAAAATATTCGAGGATTTCTCCGCCCGCCTGCTGCACAACCTGCTGCAGCAGGGTCTTAAAGTCCTTTGCCGCGCCGCTGATTTCGAGTTTTGCCAACTCCTCCATCAAAAGCGGGCGCAGAAACTCTGCCACTCTGTCCTTGTCTCTGCCGCTGTCAAGGAACATCGCCGCGAGCAGTGCCTCAAACGCATCGGCAAGCAGCGACGGGCGCTCGCGTCCGCCGCCGAGTTCTTCCCCGCGCCCGAGATTCAGGTATGTGCCGAGACCGATTTTCTTTGCCAGCACGCAGAGCGCGCGCTCGCAGACAATCTCTGCGCGCATACGGGTCAGTTCGCCCTCGGGGCAATCCGAAAACTCGGAAAACAGGTACTCGCTGGCGACGAGCGAAAGCACCGAATCGCCCAAAAATTCAAGCCGCTCGTTGCACTCGACCGCCGCGCCGTGTCCCTTTGCCTCGTTGGAATAGGACGAGTGCGTCAGCGCGGTTTCAAGCAGCGTAATGTCATGAAAGGTATAGCCGATGATTTTTTCAAGTTCGGCTCTGTCCTTGCGGAAATTCTGCATCATGCCCTGTCCTTTCCGCCGCTTAAGTGTGCGATTCTTCCGGCGTATTTTCCGGCTTTTCCTCGGTCTTTTTGAGCAGACTGCCGGTATGTGCGGCGATGTCATAGATGATTCCGGTGTCGATATAAGCGACCGCCTGGCGCACCGCGTTCATGACCGCGCGGGCGTCGGACGAGCCGTGCGCCTTAATCACAGGCTTGGAAATGCCGAGCAGCGGCGCACCGCCGTGTTCGGAGGCGTCAAACTGTTTTTTGAACTCCTTCAGTTTGCCGCGCATGGCAAGCGCACTCGCCTTAGTCAGCAAATTTTCGCTGAAAACGCTTTTCAGCGTGCTCATAAAGAACTTGCCCATGCCCTCGACGCTCTTGAGCAGGATATTGCCCGTAAAGCCGTCGCAGACCAGCACGTCACAGGTGTCAAACGCAATCGTCTTCCCCTCTACATTGCCGACAAAGTCAATCAGCTCCGACGCCGCAAGCACCTGATATGCGCTCTTATAAAGCGCCGTCCCCTTGGTCGGCTCTGTGCCGTTGTTCAACAGACCGACACGGGCGCGCGGCAGAGCGTAGATTTTCTCCATGTACGCCGAGCCCATGACGGCAAACTGGAGCAGCGTGTTCTCGTCGACCTCAACATTTGCCCCCGAATCAAGGAGCAGAACGGGCACGGGAAACGGCAGCACCGTGCCGATTGCGGCGCGGTGTACGCCCTTTATGCGGCGGACAATCAGCGTCGCGCCGGCAAGCAGTGCACCCGTATTGCCCGCGCTGACGAAAGCGTCGCCCTCGCCGTTTGCAAGCATGTGCAGACCGATTGCCATGGACGAGCGGTTTTTGTCCCGCACGACGCTGAGTGCAGGGTCTTCCATGTCAATCACCACGTCGGTATCGACGATTTCGATATTGGAAAGGTCAAGCTGCTTATCGGCGGCAATCTGTTCAATCGTCTCGCGGTTGCCGACCATAACGACCGAAACGCCGAGTTCGTCGCGCGAAAGCACCGCACCCTTGACCAGCTCGACCGGCGCATTGTCGCCGCTCATAACGTCAATGATGATCTTCATACGCAATCTCCTTCTTTTTGGTTTACGCTCGCGCAAAACTCGCCGAGCGCTGCAAGCGAGCGGGCGGCAAGCGCCTCGTTTCTCGCCTTTTTCCCGCCCCTGACACGCTTGTCAAGCGGCGGAACAATGCCGAAATTGGCGTTCATCGGCACAAATGCGCCGACGCCGCCGGTGCTGACATAGGACGCCATCGCACCGATGACGGTCTCGCGCGGGAAAAGAATTCTCTCCTTATCCTGCGCCGCGCACGCCGCGTTTATACCCGCGACAAGTCCCGAGCCTGCCGACTCGACATAGCCCTCAACGCCGGTCATCTGCCCCGCAAAGAACAGATTCGGCGCATCAAGCATCGAATAATCGGGGGCAAGCAGTCCCGGCGACTGCAGATAGGTGTTGCGGTGCATGACGCCGTAGCGCATAAACTCCGCATTTTCCAGTCCCGGAATCAGCGAAAAGACGCGCTTCTGCTCCCCAAAGGTCAGATGCGTCTGGAAGCCGACGATATTGTACATCGTCCCCGCGGCATTATCGCGTCGAAGTTGGACGACGGCATACGCCTCTTTGCCCGTAGAGGGCAGCGGCAGACCGATCGGCTTGAGCGGTCCGTACACCAGTGTCTCATACCCGCGGCGCGCCATGACCTCGACCGGCATACAGCCCTCAAAGACGGTCAGATCGCGCTGGCTCTCCTTGTCGAAGTCCTTGAGTTCGGCTTCTTTTGCATGAATCAGTTCGTTATAAAATACATCGTACTGCTCTCTCGTCATGGGGCAGTTGATATAGGACGCCTCGCCCTTGCCGTAACGCGACGCAAAAAACGCCACGTCCATATTGATGCTCGCAAAGTCGACAATCGGCGCCGCAGCGTCAAAGAAATGCAGTTTTTTGCCGCCGATGCGGCGGTCGATGGCGTCGGAAAGCGCGTCGGAGGTCAGCGGACCCGAGGCGACGACCGTAATGCCGTCTTCGGGCAGCTCGCAAACCTCTTCTTCAACGACCGTAATGTTCGGGTGAGACTTAATTCTCTCGGTAATATAAGCGGAAAAGCCCTCGCGGTCGACCGCAAGCGCGCTGCCCGCGGGAACGGCGGTGGCGTCCGCCGCCGCAATGACAAGCGAATCCAACCGCCGCATCTCCTCTTTCAAGAGTCCGACGGCGTTGGAAAGTTCATTCGAGCGAAGCGAATTTGAGCAGACCAGCTCGGCAAAGGCTTCGCTGTGGTGCGCGGGCGAAAATTTTTTCGGCTTCATCTCGTAAAGCGTGACGCGCACGCCGCGATTTGCCGCCTGCCATGCCGCCTCGCAGCCGGCAAGTCCCGCGCCGATAATCCTGATTTCGGGCAATTACTTTTCCTCCGCCTCGGGCAATTCGGGTGCGTCCGCTCTATAGCCGCAGTCCTTATCGTGGCAAACGTACTGGTTTTTGCCTTTTTTGCGGAAAAGCATCTTGCCGCAGTCGGGGCATTTTTCGTTTGTCGGCATATCCCACGACGAAAAATCGCATTCGGGATAGCGCGAGCAGCTGTAGAAGACCGAACGCTTCTTGCCGGTCTTCGAGACGATGGGCGCGCCGCACTTCGGGCAGGCTACCCCGATTTCGCGAGCGGGCTGCTTGGTGAATTTGCACTTCGGATAATTTGCGCAGGCGTAGAAACTGCCGTATCTGCCGGTGCGCATCACCATATCGCCGCCGCAGAGCTCGCACTTGAAGTCGGCGACGACCTGCGGCTTTTCTTTCGGCGCGGCTTCCTTGCCGTCCGCGCCGAGCGGCTTGGTATTCTTGCATTCGGGATAGTTCGGGCAGGCGGCAAATCTGCCGAAACGCCCGTTTTTGACAATCATGCGGCTGCCGCACTTTTCGCAGATGATGTCGGTCTCCTCGGCGGGAACCTCGATACTGTTTTCCTTCAGCTTTTCCTCCGCCGTCTCAAGCGAGCTTTCAAAACCGCCGTAGAAAGAGGACAGCACCTCCTCTGCGGTCGTTTCGCCGCGGGCGATGTCGTCAAAGCGCGTTTCCATCTGTGCGGTAAAGGCGTAGTCGACGACCTCGGGGAAGTTCTCCATCAAGAGCTTGGTCGTGACCTCGCCGAGCGAAGTCGGCACAAGCGCCCTGCCCTCGCGGGAGACGTAATGCCGATCGACAATCGTCGTGATAATCGAGGTATAGGTACTCGGACGTCCGATTCCCTTTTCTTCGAGGAATTTAATCAGCGACGCCTCGGTAAAGCGCGGGGGCGCCTCGGTAAAGTGGCGCACGCTGTCAAAGTCGTTGACCGGCAGGCGGTCGTTTTCGTGAATCGTCGGAATCTTCTCGTTCTTGCCGACCTCGCCGTTTTCGTTCTTCGGCGCTTCGTCGACCGACTCCTCGTAAACCGCCATATAGCCTTGGAATTTGACCGTGTAGCCGCTGGTGCGGAAGGTGTACCCGTTCGCGTCGAAATCGACGGTCTCGGTGTCCAGCACCGCAGACGCCATCTGGCTTGCGACAAAGCGGTCCCAAATCAACTTATACAGCTTATATTGGTCGCTCGTCAGATACTTGCGGATATGCGCAGGCTCAAGTGTGACATTGGAGGGGCGAATCGCCTCGTGCGCGTCCTGTGCGTTTGCCTTGGTCTTATAGACGCGCGGGCGGGTCGGGCGATAGCTTTCGCCGTATTTTGCGCCGATCAGTTCAAGTGCCGCCGCCTGTGCCTCGGTCGAAATGCGGAGCGAGTCGGTACGCATATAGGTGATAATACCTTGTACGCCGCCGTTTTCGGGACCGAGATTGATGCCCTCGTACAGCTCCTGTGCGACACGCATGATGCGCTGCGACTGGAAGCCGAGCTTGCGCGAAGCTTCCTGCTGCATGGTCGAGGTCGTAAAGGGCGGCGCGGGCTGCTTGGTTTTCGCGCTCTTTTTGACCGAGGTGCAGACGAACGCGTCCTTGCCGATTTCGGCAAGCACGCGGCGAACGTCCTCCTCGGAGGCAAGCTTCACCTTGCCCTTGCCCTTGCCGACAAGGCGCGCCTTGACCGGCTTACCGTCGACAGACGAAAGCAGCGCGTCAACAGTCCAGTATTCCTGCGGAACGAACGCGCGAATCTCAGCCTCGCGCTCAACGATAATCCGCGCCGCGACGGTCTGCACGCGCCCTGCGGAAAGCCCGCTCTTGACGCTCTTCCAAAGGAACGGACTGAGCTTGTAGCCGACGATGCGGTCGAGAATGCGTCTTGCCTGCTGGGAATTGACGAGATCAATGTCAATTTCGCGCGGGTGCTTGATTGCGTCCTTGATTGCCGTCTTTGTGATTTCGTTGAACGCCACGCGGCTGCACTTCTCGGGCGGCAGCTCAAGCGCGGTGGCAAGATGCCACGAAATCGCCTCTCCCTCGCGGTCAGGGTCGGTCGCGAGAAAGACTTTGTTTGCGGCTTTTGCGTCCTTTTTCAGCGACTTGATGAGGTCGCCCTTGCCGCGGATATTGATGTAATGCGCCGCGAAATCATGCTCGATATCTACACCGAGCGAACTTTTCGGCAGGTCGCGAACGTGTCCGTAGGACGCGACGACCTTATAGTTGCTTCCGAGATAGCCTTTTATCGTGCTCGCCTTTGCGGGAGACTCCACGATGACCAAGTTTGCCATATATCCAAACACTGCGAAAACGCAGTTCCTTTCCTGTTTTTATTCGGTTTGCGCCGTCAGACGCGGGTATAGAAATTACCCGGGAGCTGCTTGATGACGCCCTTGCAAGTCAGCGCAAGCAGATGCGTCAGCACGTCGGGCACCGACTCGCCGCTGCTGTTGACAATCAAGTCCACGCTCACCTTTCCGCTTTCGGGAATGCAGCCGTAGATTTTCTTTTCAAGGTCGCTCATCGGCACGAATTTTTCCTCGACCGCAGCCGCCTGCACATCGCCGCGAATCGTATCCGGGCTGTCGTCAGGCTCGGGCTTGCTCTTTCTGACCTTTGACCACGAGAGTTTATTCGTGCGTGTGCCGACGCTGTAATAGCTCTCGGCTTTTGCCGCATTGTAGTTCATCGCGCCGATACCGCTTGCGTCCAGTTCGGGGAAATGTGCCGGCTCGAACAGTTCGAGAATATCGGCGGGCGAGGTGGTCATGTGTGCGCCCTGCCGAATCAGTTCGTTTGCACCGACGCTGTTCGGCATATTGATTGCACCCGGGACGGCAAAGAGCGGTCTGCCCTGCGTCAGCGCATTGCGCGCCGTAATCAGTGCGCCGCTGTTTTCGGGTGCTTCGACGACGAGAACGCACCTTGCAAGACCGCTGATCAAACGGTTTCGCTGCGGGAAATTGCGCGCGTCCGGCTCTGCGCCGGGCGGGTATTCGCTGACGGCAAAGCCGTCGCGCAGAATAGACTTATACAGCTTTGCGTGCGTCTTCGGATAAACGACGTCAAGCCCGCTGCCGAGTACGACCGCGGTCGGCATCTGCGCATCGAGCGAGCCTGCCGCCGCCATGCCGTCAATGCCGAGTGTCATGCCGCTGATAATGACCGCCCCCGCAGAAGCGAGGTCGTAGCTGTAGCGGTACGCCACGTCGCGCCCGTAATCGCTCATCATGCGTGTGCCGACCACCGCGACGCCGAGTTTGCGGTCAAAGTCGATCGGTTTGCCCGTAAAATAGAGTACCGCGGGCGGCTTGTCAATCTGCTTGAGCAGACGCGGGTAGCGCGGGTCTGCATAAGACATCACGCCGATGCCGAGTTTGCGGCAGTCGTCGAGAATGCGCTCCGCACGGTCGGTCTCCTTGTCAAGCAGGCGAAGCAGCACCGATTCCGGCACGCCCTCGACCGACAGAATCGCGCCGCGGTCTGCGTCGTAGATGTCCTTTGCGGACGGAAAATTTTCAAGAAGCGCGTTCAGATACGGGCTGGCGGTGCCGAGGCGAACCCCGAGCCACGTCCAATAGAGGCTTTCACGCATACCGAATGCTCCTTTGCTGAAAATTTAAACTGTCTTTCGGTCTACCGCTGCAGATAAGCGAGAATCGACGCCGCCGTCGCCGCGTTGAGCGATTCGGAGGTCTTTGCGATGGGAATATACACGCTGCCGGTGCAGAGTGCCGATACCTCGGCGGGAATCCCATGCCCCTCGTTGCCGATAACAAAGCAGTCCGTCCGACCAAGCGTGAGCGCGTCGGAGGACATCGCGCCGTCGCGCAGTTCCGCCGCAAACACCCGTCTGCCCGCCGCAGTCAAAGCCTGCACGGCGGAAGCAAAATCCGACACCGCGTCCACGCGGAGCCGAAACAGCGCACCCATTGCCCCGCGCAGTGTGCGCGGATTGTAAAGGTCGGCACAGTCGTCGCTGACAAGCAGGCGGTCAAAGCCGAATGCCGCCGCACTGCGCACGATAGTCCCGAGGTTCCCGGGGTCGCGCACCGCGTACAGCAGCATGAGCTTCTCATTCCGGTACGCCGCAGCGTCATTTCTTTCTATTTTATATAATTTTCTGAAATTGTCAAGATGTTTTATGACCGCGACTACGCCGTCGGGCGATTTTTCGGTGTTGAGTTTTTCAAAAACAGGCGGCGCCACGCGGTACACGCGCGTATTTTCGTATGCGCCCGATTCTTTCATTTTTTCAAGTGCGCGCGCGATAATCGGGTTGTCCTTGCCGTCAAGCAGCAGCACCGCCTCGATGTCGGCGCGGCAGTTCACCGCCTCGTCAAGCAGCTTTGCACCGTCGCACAGAAACAATTTTTCGCGCAAGCGGTATTTTTTATCCGCAAGCTTTGCGT
>SFNW01000145.1 GCA_004554105.1 Clostridiales bacterium
CACAAAAAAGATAAGATTATTATAAATGTATTGCTATAACAATACAAATTTTATAAAGGAGTGTACACTATGCAGAAAAAAGTTCTCAGCTTGATTTTCGTGCTTTGCCTGCTGCTTGGCTTGTTCCCGCTCGCCATGGGAACGGCGGCTGCCGACAGCAGTGCGGCATACACGGAAATCGGCACGGCGGAAGCACTCATCGACCTGATGGGCGATTCCTCCAAGTGGACGGGTAATTATCGCTTGACGGCGACGATTGACCTGACCGGCAAGGCCGGACAGACGCCGATCGGCACCTCGTCCACGCCGTTTACCGGCATTTTTGACGGTGCCGGATACACCATTAAGGGCATCAGTTTGATCGACACGTCGACGGCGAAGACGGCAAACGCAAACTGGGCGCTCTTCGGCTATGTTCAGGGCGGCGAAATCCGCAACCTGATCATTTCGGGCGAAGTTTCGACAACGGGACGCCGCGGCGGCGGCCTTGTCGGCGCAATCAATCTCAGCGCGACGATTGAAAACTGCACAAACAACTGTTCCGTATCGGCTTATGCCAATGCGGGCGGCGTTGTGGCTTTTGCTTCGCCGGTAAACGGTGCGATGATCACCGGTTGCGTCAATAACGGAACGGTGACTACCGGCGCTGCAACCGATGCGGCTTATGTTGCTACGACGGGTACGGGCGGCATCCTCGGCTCGACCAATAAGTTGGGTACCTGCACTGTCTCCGGGTGCGCGAACTACGGAGCAGTTACGGGCATTCAGTCGGTCGGCGGCATTGTCGGCTACTATTACGGCGCGGACACGGCTTCGACGGTTGCGCTCACAAGTGCGACCTATAAACTGTTTGATTGCTTGAATGCCGGTACCGTTACGGCGACGAGCGCAACGCAGACCGACCTTGGCGGTATTCTCGGTATCGCTTATCAGGTCGCCGGCATTCACAGCTGCTGGAATAAAGGTGATGTTGTCATCTCCGCAGCATCCTGCTCGAAACCCTATGCAGGCGGCATCTGCGGCAGAACGCAGACGGTCGGCAAAATGGCTTACTGCTATAATGAGGTTAAGCCGACCTACGCAGGAACTTCTAAATATGCGCAAGCTATTGTCGGATACCCGGCGGTAAAGAACTGCATTTCAAACTATTATAAAGACGGTCTCGGCATGACCGATCAGCAGACCACGCAGAATACGGCTTATTCGGCAGAGAATTTCAACACGCTGAATGCAAAGGGACATTGGATTTCCACGGCAGACGGCGCACCCGAGCTTTTCTCGTTCCATACGCATGTTTACAATAAGCATGAGGCGATTGAAGGCACGGAGACGCACACGAATGCCTGCTCGGTAGAGGGCTGCACGGAGGCACTTGAAGCTTCCACGCATACCTACGGAGAAGATTCGCTCTGCACGGTTTGCGGTGCGTCCGACCCGAGTGCCTGTGCGCATACCGAAACCTACCCCGTGATTAAAACAGTTCCCACCTGCGTGACGACCGGCGTTAAGGAAACGATTTGCTCGGCATGCGGTGAGGTACTGAAGACGGAAACGCTCGCCGTCGATGAAAGCAACCATACCGCATGGGGCGTATGGACGGCGGCTGCGGACGGCAAGTATACGCTTGCCTGCACGGACTGCGGCGCGATTGCGGCAACGCTGGATGTACCTGTCGTCTATCTGGACGCGGGCACGACAATGAACGAGGCAATCGGCGCGGATACGAACGACGGTTTGACGGCGGCGACGGCAGTTCTGACGCTTGATGAAGCGGTCAGACGCCTTGCGGCGACCGGCGGCAAGGTTATTCTCGCCGACCGCTATACATTTGCGATCAATGAAGCGTTGCCGGCATATACGGGCACGATAACCTTTACAACCGAAAACTGCGAGACCGGCTTCAGAAATGATACGGCGTTGAATGTTTTCACGCTCGGCGGTCCTACGAAGTTTGAAAACCTGATTTTCAATGGTGTTCAAACGGTGATTATCGTGGGCAACTGGAATGATGTTGCTTTCGAAAAGCTTTCTACATTCGGCACGGCATGGTTTGTCGCGGGCAATCATCTTCCCGATGCGGGCAATGATGAGGAGAAAAATGTCACCTTGACATTTGATTCGACGGTTTCGAGAGACTCCAAGACTTTCTTTGACCGTATCCATCTCGGTACGCGCGGCATGACGACTTCGTTTACGGTTGCGAATAAGACGGTTACCGCAAATATAACCGATACGGCAGTCGGCTCCCTGTATACGGGTACGACGAGTAATTCGACGGCAGACGCACAGATGACGAACGTACACGTTACGCTGAATCTGAACGGCGATGCAACCATCGGCACGATACGCAACGGCGACGGCAATACGCACGCATCTGCGGGAACGGCATACCTGGATTCGCTGACGCTGAATCTGAACGACACTTCGACAATCCCTGCTTTTGCGCTTCGCAATGTACGCAAGGTCGAACTGAATCTTTCGACCGGACGCACGACCGACACGATGCTGAAGTCGACGGCTACCTATCCGTTGCACAAGGGCATTGCGCTGACCGGCGTATATCTTGCTTCGGAGAATCACGATGCGTCGAAAGAGTCGATTACGGTCAACTACGGCTCGCACGGTTACGACCGTGCGCTCACGGAATCCGATTTTGCTTCTTATGCAGGCGTTACGCTGAATGTCACCGACGAGTGCACTTGGAATGAGGGCGAAGTTACAACCGCACCGGGTGTCGGCACGGTCGGTGAAAAGACCTACACCTGCACGGTCTGCGGCGCGACCAAGACCGAGGAGATTGCCGCACTGAAGGCGGCACTGACGAAGAAGAGCATTTCGGCTGTGACCGACAAGGCAAGCGGCGAAAGCACGATGCGTTTCATCGCAGCACTCGAGGTTGCCGACGGGGTAACGGTTAAAAAAATCGGTACATACATTTCGTTGGTTGCCATCGGTGAGGACGGCAAACCGTCTACCGAAGGTGCAAAGGTTGCAGTCAAGGAACAGGCTGTGACCGATGCGGCACCCGCAACCTTTGCGGTGGATCTGACCGGCATTCCGGCGGATCAGGCGGGAACAAGCGTTTTCGCATGGGCGTATGCAGTCCTTTCGGACGGCACGCGCGTTACGGTTGCGTTTGACGCAGCGACGGTAAATGCGCTTGTGTCCGTACAGTAAGGAGGGTACACGATGAAGAATCAGAAGTACGAACAGCCGAAACTCGAGTTTGTAGCGCTTGAGATCACGGACATTCTGCTTGCCAGCACCGAAGCGTCCGAGACGGTCGGCGCACTCGACGAGGGCTATGCGGTCGCGCTCGAATCCGCTACTTGGAGCGAGGTTTGGGGCGAATAAGCGAATTGAATCCAAAAAAGCGACGGAATACATCGTGCCCTTAAGGACAGCACTTATAGGTACGAGCATTGCAAGGCAAGAGAATTGAGAGAAGTTTTACGCTTCTCTCTTTTTCTTGCTCTTTTCTGCTTGCTGTGCGCTTGAAACCACCTTATACATACAAAATCGAAAAATACAATAGCTGTGCTGAAAACTACATTGAAAATTTTTTTGGGTGTGCTATGGTATAAGAAGAAATTCCCTATATTTCCGCCGCATACGGGCGGAAAACGGAAAGGAGTAGATTTTATGAAGCAAAAACTCGGAATTTTCGGCATTCTGCTGCTGGCGGCTGTTTTTATGATTCTGCCGTTTGCGGTGCACGCCGATGCGGCGGGGACGGCGACGGTCGTGTATTTGAGTGCCGCCGGTACGGCAGACGGCGACGGGTTGACGCCCGAGACGGCGGTCAACTCGATTAACGTTGCGTACTCTCTGCTGGACCCGACAAAGGACGGCACAGTCGTCATCTGCGGTGAATTTACGCAGAACGGCAATTTCGCGCGTGCATCTTCGGCAAAGTCGATTACGCTGACCTCCGTGTACGGCGGCGTCGACTACCGCGAGAGCGGCGCAGTATACAAGGTAAACGGCAACCGCTTCGGTCTGGCGGACGACACCACCTTTGAAAACATCACCTTTGAGACGGCGGGCGGGTCTTTCCTGTTGGTCGCACAGCATCATGCCGTCACCGTCGGC
>SFNW01000146.1 GCA_004554105.1 Clostridiales bacterium
GTAATTTCGTTGCGGAACGACTTACCGATCTGACCGACGCCGAAGGGCAGTTTCTTGCGCGTTGTGCGCGCAATATTCTTGAAGTTGACGAAGATGCCCTGCGCGGTTTCGGGGCGCAGATACAGCTCGGAGGAGGAATCCTCGGTGACGCCCTGATAGGTCTTAAACATCAGATTGAACTTGCGAATGTCGGTAAAGTCCTTCGCACCGCAAGAGGGGCAGGCAATTCCCTTTTCCGCAATATAAGCGGACATCTGCTCGTTTGTCCAGCCCGCAGGATTGATGTCAAGATGATTTTCGGCGGCATAGTCCTCGATGAGCTTGTCGGCACGGTGGCGCGTCTTGCACGCCTTGCAGTCCATCAGCGGATCGGAAAATCCGCCGACGTGGCCCGAAGCAACCCAAGTCTCGGGATTCATGATAATCGCGCTGTCCAAGCCGACATTGTACTTGCATTCCTGAACGAAGCGCTTCCACCACGCGCGCTTGATGTTGTTTTTGTACTCAACCCCAAGCGGACCGTAGTCCCACGAGTTTGCAAGACCGCCGTAGATTTCGGAGCCGGGATATACAAATCCGCGGTTCTTACAGAGCGCGACGATTTTGTCCATTGTCTTTTCGAAATTCTTCATTGTCTTCTCCTTAGGTATATACGAAAAATTATTTATTCTTGAGCATTGTGGTTATTGCCGAGGAAATATTCGGATTGAACAGCCGCTCGCCGTCGCGGTAATAATAGCTGCCGGGATAATCCACCGTTTTGATTTCAAACGAGCCGTACGAAAAGATAAGGTCGAGGTTCTTCGTTAAATCATCGGCGGTAAAATTGGTCGCAACGTATTTATTTGCGTCCGCAAAAATCTTGGCAGCCTTATTCATGTAGGTGACGTTGGTCATTTTCTGCGCCAGCGCCTTCAAAAACGCCATTGTGGTTTTTTCGCGCGAAAGAGACGAATTTTCGTAAGAATTGAAAGCAAGCAGTCCGCAGACGTCCTTCCCCGTCAAGGTCTGCGCCCCCGCCTGCAGCGAAATCGTCAGCCCGGAAATTTCATCGGTATATTCCATGTCGCAGGGGACGGTGTAGGTGATGCTGCCCATTGCGTCGACAACGTCCGCAAGCTGCTCGATGCTTGTCAAAGCATAATAGTCGATTTGAACGCCCGTGATACCGGACATCTTGTTGATGAAATAGGTCAGTCCCTTATCGTAATACAAATCGCGCACCGAAGTTGTCACGCCGCCGACCGAAAGCTGCATTTCGGGCGGGATCTGCATATAGGTGATTTTGCAGCTTTCTTTGTTGACGCAGACGAGCATCACGGCATCGGCATGCACGGTGCGGTAAGGAAAGACCGGCAGCGAGCCGCCGTAACCGATCAGCTGCGCGGAATCCTCAAAGTAGGGATATTGATTTTCAATATCGGGGTGGTAATTTGTCAAAATGCTCGGACGGTAGTCGGTACCGATGAGCAGAATACTGAAGGATTCGCCCTCAATCTCATCGTCAATATCCGGTCTGTTCAGGGGAGCATCATCGGTTTCCGTCGCAGACACATCGCTGCTCTCGGTGCTTTTTTCCCCGCTGAGCAAGCCGTTGACGCTGTCGGTGACAAATCCGGTAATGAAAAACGCGCATAGACCGAATACGACCAAGGCGATAATAAATGTCACACAAAAATTGCGCAGAGAATTCATATCGGCACTCCCTTTTCTCGCAGTAACAACCGTCTGCCGAAATCTTTGAAAAGTTCCGGCTATTCGGAAAATCGCTGCCCCGATTTCGGCGGCGAGCAAAAACTCGTGACGCAGTGGTTGCAATAAGCAACCATCTGCGTTATTATACCGTATCTTTCTGCATTTTTCAATACGTATTCTGAAATTTCGGTCGATTTGCTTGCCATAACGCCGGAACCATGCTATACTATATAGGTAATTTTTTTGCGGGGGCGTGCCATGCTGAAGAAAAACGATATTTTCGAGGTCGAGATTGCGGATATGAACTTTCTCGGCTTCGGCGTCGCGAAGATTGACGGCTGTGCCGTCTTCGTTTCGGGCGCGGTCGCGGGAGACAGAGCGAGAATCCGCATCATCAAGGTCTGCCGCACCTACGCCGTCGCGCGCACGGAAAGCATTCTTCTCCCCTCCCCGCATCGAATCGAAGACGGCTGTGCGGTTTCCGCTTCCTGCGGCGGCTGCGCGTTTCGCGCCGTCAACTACGATTATGAACGTTCGCTCAAGGAGTCTGCGGTAAAGCAAAGTTTTATTCGACAGGGGCTTCGGGACGTGACCGTCGCGCCGCTTACAAGCGACGGCAGAGCCGCCCATTATCGAAACAAGGCGCAGTATCCGGTTCGGCGCGGCGCGGACGGCAAAACCGTCATCGGATTTTTTGCCGCCAAAAGCCACCGCGTACTCGAATGCGCCGACTGCGCACTGCAAAACGAAGCATTTGCTCCGATTGTCGAAGACGTGCGCCGATTTGTCGATGAAAAACAGATCTCGGTCTACGACGAGGAAAGCGGCAACGGGCTGCTTCGCCACATTTACCTGCGCATCGGCGAAGCGACCGGCGAAATCATGCTTTGCCTCGTCCTGCACGGCACTGCACTTCCCCATGCCGACGAATTTGCCGCGCGGATAAGTGAGCGTTTTCCGGCGGTCAAATCTCTCTTTTTAAATTTCAATGAAGCCGACACAAACGTCGTTCTCGGCGACCGCTATGAACTGCTTGCGGGGAAACCCTATATCGAGGATATTCTCTGCGGTGCCCGCCTGCGCATCACGCCGCAATCCTTCTATCAAGTCAATCGCGGCGCGGCAGAACTGCTCTACAAGAAAGCCGCCGCGCTTGCCGCACTGACCGGGCGCGAAACCCTGCTCGATCTCTACTGCGGCATCGGCTCAATCGGGCTGTCCATGGCGCACAAGGCAAAGCGGCTGATCGGCATTGAAACCGTCGCGTCCGCAGTAGAATGCGCAAAAGAAAATGCGGCGCAAAACGGCATTGCAAACGCTGCCTTTTACTGCGGAGACGCCGCCGACACCGAACAACTTTTGCGCGCCGCACGCGACGCCGAAGGCGACTTTCGTCCCGATGTCGTAATTCTCGACCCGCCGCGCAAGGGCTGCGCGGAGCGGCTGCTTGCCGACCTCGAAAAACTCGGCGCGGGCAAAATCGTTTATATTTCCTGCAATCCCGAAACCTTAGCACGCGACGCAAAATTTCTGACGGCAAACGGCTGGGACATGGGAACAGTCTATCCGTTCGACCTCTTCTGCCGCACTGGACACGTCGAGTGCTGCACTGCATTTGAAAAAAACATATAAACAATATATCAGGAGCGAACCATGAAACTTCTCTTTGAAAAAGACTATAGCAAAACACAGCCCGACCCCTTTATGTTTGAAGCGGGCGGAAAATACTATATGTATGTCACCGCAGGCAGAGGCGTCGAAGCCTATACCGCCGACTCGCCTTTCTCCGAATGGCACTATGCCGGCGTTGTATGCAGCGTAGACGGCTGCAAGGACTATTGGGCACCCTGCATCATTGAGGTCGACGGCTGGTTCTATCTGTATTATTCGTGCAGCAACGCAAATATGTTCGAGTATCTGCACGTTTCCCGCTCGCGCTCCCCGCTCGGACCGTTCGGCGAAACCAAGTGCCTGTTCGACCGCTTCTCCATTGACGCACACGTCGTCAAAACCGACGCAGGGCTGTTTCTGTGGTATGCGGAAGACAATGTAAAGACCGACCGCGTCGGCACGCGCATCTTCGTCGACAGATTGCTCGACCCCTATACGCCCGCCTATCAGCCGGTCGAAGCGATCGTCCCCACCTTTGACGAAGAGATTTTCAAACGCAACCGTTTCGGCGACGGCAAGGACTGGCACACGCTTGAAGGACCGTTCTGGCTGACGGTCGACGGCTGGCAGTATGTCATGTACAGCGGCGCGTGCTACGAAAACGATACATACCACATCGGCTACGCCGCGGCGAAAACCGACGAGCCGGATTTGACCAAGGTCAAGTACACCAAGCACACCGATAACGGAAAATTCGACCCGCTGATGA
>SFNW01000147.1 GCA_004554105.1 Clostridiales bacterium
AATTGGCGGCGTGACCAGCGCCTCGATGCCCCAGAAGCCGTTGACCCGCTTGCCGAGGCGGCTCATGATGTGGTTGTCGTGCTCCACGACCGCAGCGGTATTGACAATACAGTGCCGCCCGATCTTCGCACCGGGATTGACGACCGCGTTTGCCATAATCACGGTCCCCTCGCCGATTTGCGTGTCGAGCGTCGAAATCACCGCGCGCGGGTGAATCGCCGTATACAGGCGCGCGCCGTCGAGTTTTTCCGCCAGCCGCTCGCGCACGGCGGCACTGCCGACCGCAATCACGAAGCGCGCGTCGCCCCGGCAACGAAATTCCTCCGTGCCGCCGAGTACGGGAAAGCCCGCGAAGGACGCGCCGGAAGGGTTGTCGTCGAGAAAGCCGAGCACCCTGTCGCCTGCGCACAGCACGATATCCGCGACGACCTTACCGTGCCCGCCCGCGCCGATGATAATGACCGATTCGTTCATCGCCGTACCGCCTTATGCAAAGCAGCGGCGGACAAGTTCAATGACCGTGTCCTGCTCGGCGGGCGTCATTTTATTGTCGCTCGGCAGGCAGAGACCGCGGCTGAAAATATCCATGCCGACATCGACGCCCTCACCGGCGATATATGCGTTGGTCCGCGCTCTGCCGCTGCCCTCGCGCGTGACAAAGCCGTTCATGCGGTAAATCGGCTGCATGTGCATCGGCTTCCAAATCGGGCGTCCTTCCGCATTGTATGCTGCGAGCGTTTCGAGTATTTCGGTCGGACAGGATTTGCCCGCTTCCTTTATGTAGCAAACGTCGGTTTCACCGCGCACCTGTTTGCACATCGCGTCCTCGTCCATCAGCGCGCAGGACAGCCAGAAGTTCGGAACGGAATTCTCGGTGTCGTAGGGATTCATCGTCAGCGGCAGCCCGCGGAAGCCCTCCGCGTAGCGCTCGTAAATTGCGCGCTTTGCGGCTATGTGTTCCTCGAGATGCGGAAGCTGTCCGCGCACGACGCCCGCAATGACATTGCTCATGCGGTAGTTGTAGCCGAGTTCCTCATGCTGATACCAGGGTGCGCGTTCGCGCGCCTGGGTCGACCATTTCCGCACCTTGTTTGCTTCTTCTTCGCTGTCGGTCAGCAGCATACCACCCGCCGACCCGGTAATAATTTTGTTGCCGTTGAAACTGATGCAGCCGACCGTGCCGAAACTGCCGGTCTGCTTTCCCTTGTAGGTAGCGCCGAACGATTCGGCAGCATCCTCGATGATTTTCGCGCCGTGCCGCGCGCAGACAGCGCGGATTTCGTCAATCTTGCCGGGCACGCCGTAGAGATGGGCGACGACGACCGTCTTAACCTCGGGGTACAACTCGAAAGCCTTCTCCAGCGCCTCGGGGTCCATGTTCCAGGTGTCGCGCTCGGTGTCGATAAACACGGGAACACCCCCCTCGTAGACCACGGGATTGACCGTGGCGTCAAAGGTCATGTCCGAGCAGAACACGCGTTCCCCCTGCCTGACGCCGACAAGCTTCATCGCCAGATGCAGCGCTGCCGTGCCGCAGGAAAGCGCGACCGCATGGCGCACGCCGACCTTTTCCGCCGCAAGGCGCTCGACCGTGTTGATGTTTTCCCCGACGGTCGACATCCAGTTGGTCTCGAACGCCTCGGTCATATAGCGCAATTCCTCGCCGTGCATGGTGGGAGAAGAAAGATAGAGCTTTTTTTCAAGCGGTTTGATGTCGTTCTTTGCCGCAAATGCCATAGCAAACCCTCCGTTTTCGGAACCGCCGGTCAATTCTCCTTGAAGTTGAACCCGAGGCCGACATATTCCAGTTCGTCGTAATAATTTTGAATGTTTTCATCGGACATGGTTTTCATATCCTCACTTTGCCGTCGGATACGGTCGCGCCCGTGCAGAAGAAGGTCAAAGCCGCGCACAATCCAGTAAGCCGGCGTCAAAACCGGCTTTCCGTCGAGTGCGGGATAAATCTTCTTCATCGTCGCGTAGGGCGGAAAGGCGTGGAACAAAGCAATTTTGAAGCGCGAGCGACTCAAATCATGCTCGGTATTATTTTTGAGCGCCGCCTCAAACAAAACGCGGTTTTCATGCGTTCCGAATGCGCCGCCCGTGAACATCTTGGCGAGAATCGCCTCGCCGACCGCGTCGGGCGTGCCGCCCTCGAACGCTGTTTTCGCCGTGCGAATAATGTTTTCGCCGAACGGCATCAAATCCAGTCGGCGAAGCTGTTCGTCTATGTAGAGAAAATCAAGCTGCGGCTTCCGGCGGCAGTAGACCCAGATATCGACCAAATGCCGAAGCCCGATACCGCCTTTGCGATAATGCTTGGCGAGGTGAGTGATTAAATAGACCAGCTCGTCCTCATCGCACATCGCATAGCGGAAGCCATCCGGCGAAACCCGTCGGGCGAGCCGCCAGCCGTCGCCGTAGTAGGCGTGATAGTCGCGATTGTAGCGGGGAAGCAACTTTTTGTGCAGTTCGACCGAAGCATCCGCCGATTTCCAAACCAGCTCGTGATCGGTCACGACGCCCTCCGCAAAGCCGAGGCTCTGCATCACGTTGCGAGTCCTGTCGTACTGCTCCATGCGAATGAGTATATCCGCGTCGCCCATCGGGCGCATGTCGGTCGACGGATACATATATTTCAGAAGCGCCCCCTTGAGCGGCATATAGTCGATCTCGTTTTGTTCAAACACCGCATACAAGCGCTCGAGCGCCGAAAGCTGACAGCTGTCGGTCATCAAATTTTTTACCATGCGGGACTCGGCAGCGGCGCGCAAATCGTCGGGGAGTGAAATCCCGCTGTGCTCGATTCCGCTAAACAAAAGCGGGAAGAGCGACTGCCGTCCGCCGAACGCCAGCGCCTTCCGCAAATCGAAATCCGCGGGGAGAAGGACCTGCGACCCATCAATCGCGCTACGCACGAGCGCGATAATTCCGCTTTGAAAATCGTCCAAACTCGATCTACCCCCTTTCCGTTTGCCGCCGTGGAAAAGACTGTATAAGAATGAGTGTTTGTTTCAGTCTAATAAACGCAAAAAATTACCTATTTGTTATTATAGCAAAAGCACAATCGGAATGCAAGAGCAAATCACTCCAATAATCCGGGTCAAAAACCCACAGAAGCGAATTTGTCGCTTTTGCGGGGATTTTTGCGGTTTGCCGCTTCAAGACGCCTTACAAACGCGAAGCGGCTTTCCTTATTTCAACGTTAATTTGTCGATTTCGAGGAACGCCTGCGCTTCGGCAAGCGAGGCGGTGGAGATATACTGCCTTGCGCCGCAGTTTTTGCAAAAAACGCAGACGCTGTCGTCAAACAGCTCGATGTCGTAATCGCCCTCTCCCGGCTTGCATCGGCAGGAAATCGCGTTTTCCGCCTCCAACTCCTTGACGATAAAGCGCACGATGTCGTAGACCTGCGCGTCGGGCATCTCCTCGCGCGCATCGGGCTGCGACTTGAACACATCGAGATTGTCCGCGCCCGCCTCGGTGAGGATCTTCATCAGCTCCTCGTCCGAGCGGTGGAGCGCCTCGGAAACTTCGCTGCTGCTGCCGATATAGCACAGTCCGAAGCCCGAGAGCGCGCAGGGCAGTTCAAACAGTTCGTTTTTGAAGAAAAGCTCCTTGCTGATGACGTAGTCGTGGTCATGGCGGCAGACAATACAGGGCACGCTGAGCCGCACCTTGCCATCGTTTGTCTTTTTAATCGTCATCGAGCTTTTCCCGCAAGGGCATTTCAGCCGCAGCGCGGACGCCGACAGCCCGAAAATGCCGACAATGCTTTTAATGCCGCAACCGCATTCGGGACAGCGGTAAGCAACGGTGGTTTCATCGGGTTTTACAATCAATTCCCTGCCTCGTTTCCGGCTTTTGCAGCCTCTTTTCTGACCTCTGCCTTGTTCGCCTCATGCCCCGCAAGCGTGCGCGCATAGAGGTTGTAGCCGGTCGAATCGGCGACGAAATAGTAATACCGCGTCTTTGCGGGATAGAACGCGCAGTAGAGCGCTTCATAGCCCGGGTTGGCAATCGCGCCGGGCGGCAGCCCGTTGCTTTGCCGGGTG
>SFNW01000026.1 GCA_004554105.1 Clostridiales bacterium
TGTTATTATGGAATTTTTATGGCTCGCAGCAGGCGTTATCTATTTAATTTATAAAGGAATAAAAGAAAAACCGGAGACAATGAAAGACATTGGAAAGTGTATATTGTGGCTGATTCCGCTTCTTGTTATTGCTGCAATCATTGCGAACAACGAAGGCTTTGAAATTTTTGGCACAATACTTGCTTGGATTTATATGATTATTGCGTTCATACTGGTATGGATCGGCAGCAGAAATTGAGCGCAATGGGAATCGCGACACAGCAGCAGGTGAAAGGAGCTTGCCGGCGTAGCCGCTGCGCGGCTGCGCCCTGCCTTTTTTGCTTCGCCGCCGAAATCGGGGCGGCGATTTCCTGCGGAAACCGCAAAAAAAGCCTGCTTGGGTGTGCAAAGTGAAGATTTGCCTTGGTCGGACGTATACCGACGGGTGAAAGGACTTGATTCGCGCGGGCTCGACGCCCGCTTGGTCGTCGGCGGTCGAAACAGTCCACCGGACTGTTTCTCTGTACCGCCTCTGTTCAAGTCCTCTCGAAAGCAAAAAATAAGGTGTCCGAAAGGACACCTTATTTTTTGGTGCGGGTGAAAGGACTTGAACCTTCACGAAGTTGCCCCCACAAGAACCTGAATCTTGCGCGTCTGCCAATTCCGCCACACCCGCGTATAATAATCAATCATGCAAAACGCATGGATTATCTTTATGGACGTCAGCTCTTTTTTTCGAGGCAATCGGTCGCGTAGAGTACCGCGACGGCGATGCCCGCGAAAGCATAGAGCCGAACGAGCTGCCATATCAGGTTGAGAAGCACCGAAAGCGCTTCGGGCAATGCGGCGATTCCGAGCAGAAGCGAGGTCATCGCGCGCACGGCAACCATGATTAAGGCATAGAAAAGAGCGGCAAGAATCACGCTTTTCAGGCTTTTACCTCTGAAACTGAGAGGAAAAAACTTACGCATTCCGACCCTCCGTATTTTTTAAGAAAGGGCAAGCAAGTGTTGCTTGCCCTTTGGTGCGAGAAACGGGACTTGAACCCGTACGGAGAAATCCACACGCCCCTCAAACGTGCGCGTCTGCCAGTTCCGCCACTCTCGCAAATTAAGCTGAGTCAGTGAGACAATCTGAGGGAAACTCAAACGGCGCTATGCCGTCAAGCACTTTTATATTATATCGGCACGCTCCCGAAATGTCAAGTCCTTTTCGCGATTTTTCGGAAAAAATTTTGCGGCGGCGCACAAAAAGAATTTCCGCGCGTCTTGATTCCGCGGGCAGGGTATGATATACTATATTAGTTAATATTAAAATATAAAAGAGGATTTGCTATGTGCGGGATTGTCGGCTTCAGCGGACACATTGAATATAAACGCGAAATCGTCAAGAACATGACCGATTTAATCATTCATCGCGGACCGAACAGCGCGGGCGTATATGCCGATGCGGATATGGCGCTCGGCTTCCGACGCCTGAGCATCATCGACCTTGCGGACGGCTCGCAGCCGATGTACAACGAGGACCGCACGCTCGTCCTCGTCTACAACGGCGAAATCTACAACTTTGAGACGCTGCGCGCCGAGCTTATCGCGGCGGGGCATACCTTTGCGACCCGCTGTGACTCCGAGGTGCTGCTGCACGGCTATGAAGAGTACGGCGGACCCGCGCTTGTGAAAAAGCTGCGCGGTATGTTTGCGTTTGTCCTGTGGGACACCAAAGCAAAGAAGCTCTTCGGCGCGCGCGATATGTTCGGCATCAAGCCCTTTTACTACACGACGACAAAGAACGGCGAATTCATCTTCGCCTCCGAAATCAAGAGTATGCTCGCGCACCCGAATTTCGAGCGCGCGGTCAACAAAAATGCGCTGCTGCCGTATCTGACCTTCCAGTACAGCGCAACCGAGGAGACCTTCTTCGAGGGCGTGTACAAGCTGCTGCCCGCCCATTATTTTGAGTGGAAGGACGGCGAATTTTCCACCGAGCGCTATTGGGACGTCAATTTCGACGCAAAGGACGGCGATTTCGAGGAGTACTCGCAGCAGCTCGACCGCACGGTGCATGAATCGGTCGAGGCGCACCGCATCAGCGACGTGCCGGTCGGCTCGTTTTTGTCGGGCGGCGTGGATTCGAGCTATATCACCGCCTGCCTGATGCCCGAGGAGACCTTCTCGGTCGGCTTTGAGGGCGAGCATGAAAAATTCAACGAAACGCACGAAGCCGAGGAACTGTCGAAGCGGCTCGGCATCAAGAATGTCAGCCGTATGCTCACGGCGGACGAGTGCTTCGAGGCGTTCCCGACGATTCAGTATCACATGGACGAGCCGCAGTCGAACCCGTCGAGCGTGCCGCTTTACTTTTTGGCGCAGCTCGCGGCAAAGGACGTCACGGTCGTGCTTTCGGGCGAGGGCGCGGACGAGATTTTCGCGGGCTACGAGTGGTACGACGAGACGCCGATGATGCGCAAATACAAAAAACTGCCGCAATTTCTGCGTGTCGCGGCGGCGCGCGTGGCGCGTGCGCTGCCCTACTTCAAGGGGCATGATTTTATCATCAAGGCGAGCGGACGCCCCGAGGATTATTTCATCGGACAAGCCTTTATCTTCCCCGAAAAGGAAGCGAAGGGCATCTTACGCGACGAATATAAGAACGGCGAGCGCGTGCGCGACATCACGGGCGGTATATACAAGCGCGTCGCAAAGCGGGACGAGCTGACCAAAAAGCAGTACCTCGACATCATGCTTTGGCTGCCGGGCGACATTCTGCTCAAGGCGGACAAAATGAGCATGGCGCACTCGCTGGAGCTGCGCGTGCCCTTCCTCGACAAAGAGGTCATGAAGATGGCGGAGGAGATTCCGTCGAAGTATAAAATCACCAAGGAAAACACCAAGTATATCCTGCGCCACGCGGCAAACCGCACACTGCCCGACGAATGGGCAAACCGCAAGAAGAAGGGCTTCCCCGTGCCGATTCGCCTGTGGCTGCGCGAGGAAAAGTATGCGCAGATTGTGCGCCGCTACTTCGAGAGCGCATTCGCGTCCGAATTTTTCGACACCGACGCGCTGATTCGCCTGCTCGACGACCATGTTGCGGGCAAGGCGAACAACGCGCGCAAGATTTGGACGGTGTTCACCTTCCTCGTTTGGTACAAGCGCTTCTTCATCGACTTTATTCTCCCCGTGTACAACTAAACGCAGATATTGAAGGAAGCAATCATGGAAAACCTGAATTTGAATGTCATTCCCGTTTTGGTCGGCGCAGACCAGAACTGCTATAACGTCGCCCGCGCCTTTCACGAGGCATACGGGCTTGTTTCGCACGCCATCGGTCGCTATGCCATCGGCATTACGCAGCACACCTCGATTGTCAAGTTTCACGCGGTCGAAAACCTCGGCAGCGACGACACCTTTATGATGGCGATGTCGGATTTCGCCGCCAATCACCCCGACGCGACGCTGATTGCCATCGGCTGCACCGACGAGTACGCCGCACTGCTGATTCGCCACCGCGCCGAGCTGGAGGACCGCTATATCGTCCCCTACATCAACGAGGAACTGATGCAGAAGCTCGTCGATAAGGCGGATTTCTACACGATGTGCGACAAATACGGCATTCGCCACCCGAAAACGGTCGTACTGTCCGCGCCCGCAAAGGCGGAGGACCTCACGGCGGCGGCACTCGGCTTTTCCTACCCGATCATCGTCAAGCCGTCGTCGAGCATCGACTACTGGCATCACCCGTTTGACGGCATGAAGAAGGTCTACACGGCAAATTCGCCCGAGGAGACCGAGAAAATCGTCGCCGAAATCTACAATTCGGGCTACACGCAGCGCATGATTCTGCAGGACAGAATCGAGGGGACCGACGCGAATATGCGCGTCCTGACCGCTTATGTCGGCAAGGACGGCAAGGTCAAGATGATGTGCCTCGGTCATGTGCTGCTCGAAGAGCATACCCCGAAGGGACTCGGCAATCACGCCGCGATTATCACCGAGTATAACCCCGAGCTGACCGCGAAGTTCCGCGCGATGCTCGAGGACATCGGCTACCGCGGCTTTGCCAACTTCGACATCAAGTACGACGACCGCGACGGCACGCTGAACGCCTTTGAAATCAACCTGCGGCAGGGAAGAAGCAACTATTATGTGACCTCGTCGGGGCTGAACATCGCAAAGTACCTCGTCGAGGACTATGTGCTCTGCCGCGACCTCGGCTACACCGAGGCAAGCGAGCCGCATTTCTGGCACTATGTACCGCGCGGCGTGGTCTACCGCTACGCGAGCAAAAAGGTCGTGCCCGAGGCGAAGAAGCTGGCGCGGCAGAAACAGGTGTCCTCCTCGATGTGGTATGCCTACGACGTTTTGCGCAATCCGATGCGTCTGTTTTATTTAATCGAACACGGCAGACGCTTCTACAAGAAGTACAAGACCTATTGCCCGAAGCAGGACGGCTGACGGAGAAAGGAGACGCGCATGGAAAAGGCAAAGACGCTCGGCATTCTCGGCGGGCTCGGTCCGATGGCGGGCGTGTATTTCTATGAAAAGGTCACGGCACTGACCAAAGCCGAGTGCGACCAGGAGCATATCAATGTACTGCTCACCGGCTTTGCGGACACGCCCGACCGCACCGCCTTTATTCTCGGCAAAAGCACGGTCGACCCGACGCCGCGCATGATCGAATGCGCACAGACGCTCGAGCGCGCGGGCGCAGACCTGATTGCCATGCCCTGCAATACCGCACATTATTTTTATGACGCCGTGGCGGGCAGCGTCAAAATCCCGATGCTGAACATTATCCGCGAGACCCTGAAGCTCGCCAAGGACAAGGGCGCGTCCAAAATCGGCATTCTGGCGACCGAGGGGACGCTTGCGGCGGGGACTTACCCGCTTGCGGCGGCGGAATTCGGCATTGCCTGCGCCGCGCCGACGCCCGAGGAGCAGGCGGTCATCACCTCGATTATTTACAACGAAATCAAGCGCGGCAAGCGCCCCGATATGCGGGCGTTTTATCGCGTTGCCAACCGAATGCTCGACGACGGCTGCGATTTGCTCGTGCTCGGCTGCACCGAGCTTTCGCTGCTCGAGCGCGACTATCATCTCGGCGGGCGGTTTGTCGATTCGATTGACGCGCTCGCGCGCGCAACGGTGCTTGCCTGCGGCAGGACACTGTGCGAGGACGGAGGGGTTTGATGCGGCTCGGCAAGCTGATTGAAAAATCCGAGGTTGCGGTGCGCGCCGAGGGGGCGTGGAAAAGCCTTGAAGTCGACCGCATCGTCTACGATTCGCGCGCGGCGGGCGAAAATTCGCTCTTCGTCTGCATTCGCGGCTTTTCGAGCGACGGACACGCCTTTGCCATGCGCGCCTATGAAGCGGGCTGCCGCGCGTTTCTCGCCGAGGCGAGGCTCTCTCTGCCGCCCGATGCCGCCGTGCTGTATTGCGACAACACCCGCATCGCGCTGGCGGCGGTCAGCGCAGCGTTCTACGGCTTTCCCGCAAGGGATTTGACCGTCATCGGCATCACCGGCACAAAGGGAAAGACGACGACCGCGCTGATGCTTGCCGCGATTCTCAATGAAAACGGCATACCGACGGGCTATATCGGCTCAAACGGCGTCGATTTTGCGGGGAATCATTACGAGACGAAAAACACCACGCCCGAAAGTCTTGAATTGCAGTATGATTTCGACCGCATGCGCGCGGCGGGCTGCCGCGCGGTCGTCCTCGAGGTTTCCTCGCAGGCACTCTATCTCGAACGCGTGCACGGCATTCGCTTTGAGGCGGTCGCCTTTACCAATCTCGCGCCCGACCACATCGGCGGCGTCGAGCACCCGACCTTTGAGCATTACCGCGACTGTAAAAAGAAGCTGTTTGATTCTTACGGCGCGACCTTTGCGGTCGGCAACGCGGACGATCCCGCGACGGCGTATATGCTGAAGGACTGCGCCGCGCTGTGCAGCAGCTACGGCATCGGGCAGGGGGATTTTCACGCCGAGGACATCACGCCGTTCTGCGAGGACGGTGAGCTCGGCGTCGAATTTACGCTCTGCCATTTCGCCGAGCGGCAGACCGTGCGTCTGCCGATGCCCGGCG
Source organism: Clostridiales bacterium (assembly GCA_004554105.1). GTDB lineage: Bacteria > Bacillota > Clostridia > Oscillospirales > CAG-272 > UMGS902. Next base: position 6,069 of record SFNW01000026.1, read on the forward strand.
AGTTCAGCGTATATAACGCGCTCTGCGCCGCCGCGCTTGCCCACCTGTTCGGCGTCGGCATTGCGCAGACGGCGGCGGTGCTTGCCCGCACCTTCGTGCGCGGACGCTTTGAGGTCGTGAAGACCCCGCTGCCCGCCGTGTTTATCATCGACTACGCGCACAACGGCTTCAGCCTTGAACGTGCGCTGACCACGCTGCGCGCCTATCACCCGCGGCGGCTTGTCTGCGTGCTCGGCTCGGTCGGTGGGCGCACCGTCGGGCGGCGTGCCGAACTCGGCGAGGCGGTCAGCCGCTTTGCCGACGCGGCAATTTTAACCGCGGACAATCCCGATTTTGAAGACCCGCTTGCCGTCTGCGCGGCAATGCGCGAAGCGTTTGTGCGCGACATTCCGTGCGAAACCTTCGCCGATCGCGCCGAAGCGGTCAAATTCGCGGTCGAGACGGCAAAACGGGGCGACATCGTGCTGTTCGCCGGCAAGGGACACGAACAGTATCAGTTGATTCGCGGCGGCAAAATCCCGTTTTCCGAGCGCAAACTGATTGAGAATGCCGCCGCCCGCGCACTCGTGCAGACGGGCGGAAAGCAGTGATAGTATACCGCTAAAGGACGGTGGAGACATGACGAAAATCAAACTATTGCTTGCGGTAGCGGCAATGCTTATGCTGCTTACGGGCTGCTCCGACGCGCCTGCGGCAACGGGAGAGACCGTCGGCACCAAACGCACGGACGCCGAAACTGCGCCCGCAGAGCCGGTATTGGTGGCGGAAGCAACCGATTTTGCCGATGTGACTGCGCACGGCGATAACGCCTTTCAGGATATTCGCCATTGGAGTTACGGCGATGCAATGGCGCGAAATTTGCCGGATCCCGACAGGGAGGGCAATACCGGCGTCAAATACTATGTTTCGCGCGATACCGTCGAAGCCTATGTCCGTATGCTGACCGAAAACGGGTTTACCTTGGAGGACGCCTACGAGTTTTCCTATAAAAGCGACCCGTTTCTCTCTTGGGCGCTGCGCTGTAATACGCTGACCGACGCGGAGACCTTCGGCTCGCAGTATGAAAACGTGCCTTGCCATGTCAACGTATGGTCGAGCAAAAAGGGCGAGTACCATGTGGAGTATTCGACCGCGCTGACGATGTGCGACCTCGGAATGCGTCAGGACGGCACGACCGCGGATTTGACGCCGCAGGGTGCTTCGGCGGGTGCGGGGCTCTACCGTCTCGCGGACGGCAGTTATCGGACGGCGGACGGACGCCTGAGCGCGAAAGTCGGCGGTGCTGCGGTGATTCGCGACGGCGAAACGCTTGCCGGCAAAGCACGCTATGAGCAGTACGAGAGCAGCGAGGGCGTGTGGATTGAGGAGTACGCCGGCGCGGAGGGCATCTATTTCCGCACAAAGGCGGATACCGTGCAGAGCGGCGACGTTTTCCTTGCCGCCGATACCGAACGCCTCGCCAAGAGCTATCATACAAAGGATAAATACGATATTACGGGCTTCCGGTGGGACGAGCCGCTGTTTTTGATGGAATGCGGCGACGGCTGGTACGGTCCTACGGTCTCGTCCGCGACCAATCGCTTTGAGACGCTGACCGTTCGGGTCATGTACTATGAGAAAAACAGCGACGCCGTCTATTACATATACGCGCGGACACCCGATTCGACACCTGCCGAAATCGAGGTGCTCTGCGCCGTGAACACGTCGCCCGTCGAGAAAACCGACGCTGAACCGAACAGTTCGGGCGTTTACGAGGACGGTGCGCCGGCAACCGTGTCGGTCGGGGAAACGATTACCTTGAAAAATAACGCGCACACATTCGACAGCGACTATCATGTGTACGAATGGAAGATTGCCGAGGGCGAGAACCTCATTGACATTTCCTCGGGCGGAAACGAATGTACCGTGACGGCAAAGGCGGCGGGAACGGCAGTTGTTTCCTGCAAGTACAGTTATACCGAGGAGACCGAGGACGTCCTGACCGGCATTCCCCGCACGGCACACAAAAGCCGCACCACGCGCTTCACAATTACAATAGAATAATCAAAAGAGGAGAAAGATGTGTTTCTTTCTCCTCTAAGACTGTAAAAAGAGTATCACCGAAGTTTATCAAACAAAGGCTTCCCCGTTGGGGAAGCTGTCAACGAAGTTGACTGATGAGGGCTTTCGCACAGTTAAGTTTTCTACTAAGCTGTGCTAACCGCCTGCAATCCCTCATCCGTCGCCTACGGCGCCACCTTCCCCGAGGGGAAGGCAAATACAGTAATCTTTTTCGATAATCTGATAGGAGAAATACCTAAGTCTTTCTCCTCTTTATAAAGTTCTTTGAAAGGGGCGCGGGGGAAACTTTCGTACACGAAAGTTTCCCCCGCCCTTCCATTTTTCTGACTTAGCTATGCTTTTGCTGCTTCATCCAGATGTGCATCACAAGGCGGTGCGGGAGCAGCTTGACGCCAAACACCTGTGCGCGGACCGGAAAACCGTGAATCGAAACGTCCTTCTTCGGCTTGTACAGATCCTTCATCGCGGTGGCGACGACGTCCTTTGCTTCGTACATCTTATTATAATAGGTGACGGCGTTTTCGCAGTCGGTCTTGGCGCGGTCGAAAAATTCGGTGCGCACCCAGCCGGGGCAGACCGCCATGACCTTGATGCCGCGCGGACACAGCTCGACGTTCAGCGCACGCGAATAGCTCAGCACAAACGCCTTGGTCGCGCCGTACACGCCGATGTAGGGGACGGGCTGGAAGGACGAGAGCGAATCGAGCTGTACGATATGCGCGCCGCTCTGCATATAGGGCAGGGCGTACTCGGTCATGCGGACGAGCGCCTTGCAGTTTAAGTCAATCATCTCGCAGGCGACCTCGGTCGGAATCTCGGCGTAAGTGCCGAATTTGCCGAAGCCCGCGCAGTTGACCAGCACCGACACGTCGGGTTTTTCGGCTTCGAGCATCGCGCGGTAGGTCTCAAAACTCTCGGGCTTTCCGAGGTCGAGCGCAATCGGGCGGCAGGGCGTCTTGATTTCGCTTTTCAGCGATTCAAGACGGTCGGCGCGGCGGGCGATGACCCAAATCTCGTCGTATTTGCCCTCTTTATCGAGCGCGTAGACAAATTCGCGTCCCATGCCCGAGGACGCGCCGGTGACAATGGCGATTTTCATACGGTTACCTCACAGTGATGAATTTTCGGTCAGAGCGACGAGCCTGTCGCGGGGATTTTAATCTTGCGGTAATTCTGCGGGTCGGGATAGATTGACTTTTCGGACTCGTCGGCGTAGACAACCACAGCCCCGCTCTTTAAGGTGAACAGCGTTACGCCGCCCGCCGTGCGCGTGGCTTTTTCGGGAATGAGCGCGCTTTTAATCGTGATTGCCTTGTTCTGACTGCTGACGAGGATAACGTCCTTCGGTGCGTCCTCGAGAATCGCGGCGACAATCGGAGACGCGGACGAGTACACGCCCGAGAACTTTTTGCGCGGGCTTGCAAGTTGGTAGGCGCTCATGGAGATGCGCACGCCCTTGCCGTTTTCAAAAATGTAGATGATGTTGTATTTTTCAAGCTCGGGGCGAAGCAGCAGCATGCAAATCGGGCGTTCGCCCTCCGCCATGCCGAGCTTGGCGGGCAGAAAGTCGCCGAGCGCCGACGCCTTGACCGGGTCGAAGTCGCGCACACGCGCCTTGTACATCTGTGCACGGTCGGTGACAAACAGTACCTCGGCGGTGTTGTCGCAGTCGACGGTGTGGGTGACGCGGTCGCCCTCTTTTAGCTTCTGCTCGTCGCTGCCGCGCAGCGAAACCAGCGTGATCTTCTTGAAATAGCCGTCGTGCGTGAGCAGGAGTTTGACGTTGTAGTTTTCGACAAAGTCGTCGGCGGTCGCAACTTCGATGTCCTCGTCGCTGATGAGCTGGGTCTTGCGCGGCTTTGCGTACTTTTTCTTGATTTCGGCAAGCTGCTTTGCGATTTCGGCTTTGACCTTTAAGTCGTCGCCGATAATCGCTTCAAGTTCCGCGATTTCCTTTTGCAGATCCTCGATCTCCTTGATGCGGTTCATGATGTACTCGCGGTTGAGGTGGCGCAGCTTGATTTCGGCGATGTATTCCGCCTGAATCTCGTCGAGGTTGAACGCCTCCATCAGGTTGGGGACGACCTCGCTCTCCTTTGCCGTGCCGCGCACGATGGCGATGGCGCGGTCGATGTCGAGCAGAATCTTGCCGAGTCCGCGCAGCAGGTGGAGTTTGTCCTTTTTCTTCCCGAGGTCATAGGTCAGTTCGCGGCGGAGACAGCCCATGCGGAAGCGAATCCATTCGTGTAAGATGCCCGCCACGCCGAGCTGACGCGGCGCACCGTCAATCAGCACGTTGAAGTTGCAGTCAAACGCGTCCTCGAGCGGGGTCAGCTTGTAGAGTTTGGTCATCAGCTTGTCGGGGTCGACGCCGCGGCGCAAATCGATCGTCAGCTTGAAGCCCGAGAGGTCGATTTCGTCGCGAACCTCGGTGATTTCCTTGATTTTGCCGCTGCGTATTGCGTCGGTAATCTTTGCGATAATCGCCTCAATCGAGGTCGAATAGGGAATCTGCGTCACGTCGATGCAGTTTGAATCCTTGTCGTAGGAATAGCGTGCGCGCATACGGAGCGGACCGCGTCCGGTCTCGAAAATGCGGCGCATCGCCTCGCGGTTGTAGATGATGTACGCGCCGCCGGGGAAGTCGGGCGCCTTGATAAGGTCCATCAGCGTGTCGGTCGTCGTGTTCGGGTGGCGGAGCAGCGCAATGGTCGCGTCGCAGATTTCGCCGAGGTTGAACGAGCAGATCGAGGACGCCATACCGACCGCAATGCCGATGTTCGGCGAAACCAGAATGTTCGGAAACGAGGTCGGCAGCATGGTCGGCTCTGTGGTCGTGTTGTCGTAGTTCGGCACCATATCGACCGCGTTTTTTTCGATGCCGCGGAAGACTTCGGCGCAGAACGGGTCGAGCTTGGCTTCGGTATAACGCGAGGCGGCATACGCCATGTCGCGGCTGTACTGCTTGCCAAAGCTTCCCTTGGAGTCGACAAAGGGGTGCAGCAGCGATTCGTTGCCGCGCGTCAGACGCACCATGGTCTCGTAGATTGCCGCATCGCCGTGCGGGTGCAGGTGCATGGTCTGCCCGACGATGTTCGCGCTCTTGGTGCGCGGACCGGTCAAGAGTCCCATTTTGTACATGGTGTAGAGCAGCTTGCGATGCACGGGCTTGAAGCCGTCAATACCGGGAATCGCACGCGAGATGATGACGCTCATGGTATAGGGCATATAGTTGGTCTCAATCACATCGGTGATGAGCTGCGGCGTCGCGGGCGCGGCGGGTCCGGTCGGGCGGCGGTCGCGTTCGGTGCTTTTTGCCTTTGCCTTTGCCATTTTCATTTCCTCACTTTTCGGGTCTTATCCTGTAGAGATAGGCGTTTTTATCCTTGCCGCACCGCTCGGTGATGCAAAGCGCGGTCAGCACGCGCAGCGCGGTCTGCGCAAAGCGGCGGTTCCGCTTTGCGGCTTTTGCGAATTCGGCGGTCGTAAAGGGGCAGGGGAGCGTCTCGGGCAGCAGCGCGTAATAGTCGCTTTTGCCGCCGAGTACGACCTCGCCAAAGAGCGCGAGCGGCAGGCGTTCGAGCCGCGTCGTGCCGTTTCTCCACCGTCTGCCGCCGGGTCTTCTGTATTCGGCAACTTCAAGCAGGGGCAGGCGGAAGGAGAGATTTTCGTTTTGTAAAAAGGGCAGAATGCGCGAAAGCTCGGGGAGAATGTCGAGCGGCGTTTCGCGCCGCGGACTTTTGCGCCGCGAGAGGATTTCGCCGCTTTCGGCATCAACGGTGTAAATCTGCTTGCGCGCGGCAAGCGGGTAGACCACGGTGACCTTGCCGAGCGGCAGAAAGGCTTCGAGCTTTGCACGCAAGAGGTGAAAGCCGCGCGTCTGAATCTCGGTAATGCCGCTTTCGTTTTTGATGTCGGCGACGAAGCGTCCGACGCCGACCTCATGCAGGTCGGCGTTCGGCTCATAGTAGAGCTTGAGCGCGGCGTGAAGCGTGCGCTCACCGAGCGTGCCGATGCCGCCCGCCGCGCGCTGCCGCTTTTCCGCCTCGTCGCAGGCGGCGGCAAACCGCTCAAAATCGGTCTCGGAAAGCGTCATAACGTGATGATGTTGTGCGCCGCGGCGCGAATCATGCGGTTGTAGAGCGCGAGCGACAGCCCGCGCTTTTCCGGCAGTGGGGCGAGCAGCTTTTTCGCGCCCGAGGCGTTGGCTTCAAGCAGGGCGGCGAACAGCCGCTTTGCCTGCGCTTCGGGGTCGCGCTCGCTGCCGATGAGAATCACGCGGTGCGTCGGGAACAGGTCTTTCTCCTCGTCGAAAACGAGCAGAACCGTGTCGCTGTCTGCGGCGGAGAAGTAGGCGCGCCGCTTTTCGTCGCTGCCGCCGATCAGATAGAGCGGCGCGTCGGGCGCGTAATGGCGGTACTGCATACCCGGGGAGAGGGGGCGAGCGCCCTCGGGCAGCTTGTCGGTGACCGCTTCGGCGACCGAAACGTCGTCAAAGAGCGCACGGAGCATTTCCAGCGTGACGCCGCCGGGGCGGAGCAGGGTCAGATGACCTTTTTCGACCTTGACAATCGTCGATTCCAGCCCGACGCGGCACGCGCCGCCGTCGAGAATCATGTCGACCTTGCCGTCAAGGTCGCGGCGGATATGCTCGGCGCGCGTCGGCGAGGGCTTGCCCGACAGATTCGCGCTCGGCGCGGCAATCGGCACACCCGCCGCCGCGATGAATTTCCGCGCGACAGGGTGCTCGGGACAGCGAATGCCCACGCTGTCAAGCCCGCCCGTGACGGTCGTCGGAATGCAGTCCTTTTTCGGTAAAATCACGGTCAGCGGTCCGGGCATGAATGCCTTGGCAAGCCGCATGAAGGTGTCGTTGACCTCGGCGTATTTTTCCGCGTCTGCGGGCGACGCGACATGGACGATGAGCGGATTGTCGGACGGTCGCCCCTTGGCGGCGTAAATTTTCTTCGCCGCTTCGGCGTCGAGCGCGTCCGCGCCCAGTCCGTAGACCGTCTCGGTCGGGAATACGATCAGTCCGCCGCGGCGAATGATTTCGCCCGCCCGCCGCAAGACGTCGTCGGTCAGGTTTTCCTTAGAAACAAACTCGGTTGTCATGGTGTGTTTCAGTCCTCCGTGCCCTTTAACTTCTCTGCGGTGTCTGCGGTAATCAGCGCGTCAATCATCTCGTCGAGATTGCCGTTGAGGAAGCTTTCAAGCGAATAGAGCGTCAGCCCGATGCGGTGGTCGGTCACGCGCCCCTGCGGATAGTTGTAGGTGCGGATGCGCTCGCTGCGGTCGCCCGTTCCGACCTGACTTTTGCGCGCCGAGGCAATCGCCTCGGTCTGCTTGGTCATTTCGATGTCGTAGAGTTTGGTGCGCAGCATCTTCATCGCCTTATCGCGGTTTTTGAACTGGCTGCGCTCCTCCTGACATTCGACCACAATGCCGGTCGGGATATGGATAATGCGGATTGCGGACTCGGTCTTGTTGATGTGCTGACCGCCCGCGCCGCTCGATTTGCAGGTTTCGATTTTGAGGTCGGCGGGGTTGATTTCGATTTCGACGTCCTCGACCTCGGGCAGTACCGCAACGGTTGCGGTCGAGGTCTGAATGCGCCCCTGCGCCTCGGTTTCGGGCACGCGCTGTACGCGGTGGACGCCGCTCTCAAATTTGAGACGCGAATACGCGCCCTCGCCCTCGACCATGAAGCTGATCTCCTTGAAGCCGCCAAGCTCGGTCTCATTTGCGCTGATGCGCTCGGTCTTGAAGCCCTTTGCCGTCGCGTACATCGTGTACATTCGATAGAGCACTGCGGCAAACAGCGCGGCTTCCTCGCCGCCCGTCCCCTGCCGGATCTCGACGATGACGTTTTTGTCGTCGTTCGGGTCTTTCGGCAGCAGCAGAATTTTCAGTTCTTCGTAGAGCGTCTCGCACCTGCGGCTCTCGGCGTCAAATTCCTCCGCCGCCAGTTCGCGCAGCTCGCTTTCCGCACTCGCGTCGTCGCGCAGTTCCGCCGCGCCGTCGCGGGCGGCGACGGCGGACTTGTATTCGCGGTATTTTTCGATGACGGGCAGGAGGCTTTTGCGCTCCTTCATCAGGGTGGTGAAGCTGTCCTGCTTGGCAAAGATTGCGGGGTCGGCGAGCGCTTCTTCGATTTTGGCAAAGCGCTGTTCGGCTTTTTCGAGATTTTCAATCATGTGGACTGTCCTTTGAACATGGAAAGACCGCCGTGCGGCGGGCTTTCGGTGAGATGATTGTCCGTCGGAAAGCAAATACCGACGGGAGGCTCCCTCAAGAGGGAGCTGTCACCGTTAGGTGACTGAGGGAGTGCCTTTACACAAGAACTCCTTCCGTCACGACTTCGTCGTGCCACCTCCCTCAAAGAGGGAGGCTTAATTTGCGAAATTTGCAGCATGAAAAAGCAAGTTCTTGCGTTTCGGATTATTTCGTAAAGGTCTTGAATGCCTCGTAAGCGCTGTACACGTCGACCTTGGAGACGACCTCAAAGGGCGCGTGCATCGAAATGACCGGCACGCCGATGTCGAGCGTGTCGATGTTGCGGTTGGCGATGAACATGGCGACCGTTCCGCCGCCGCCCTCGTCGACCTTGCCGAGCTCTGCGGTCTGCCAAACGACGCCTGCGCCGTCGAGCATACGGCGGATTCTGCCGACCAGTTCCGCCGAGGCGTCGGACGAGCCGCTCTTGCCGCGCGAGCCGGTGAACTTGGACATGGCGACGCCGCAGCCGACAATCGCGCTGTTGCGCTTTTCATAGACCGAGGCAAAATTGGGGTCATACGCCGCGGTGACGTCCGCCGACAGGCAGACCGACGCGGCGCGGCAGACGCGCGGGTTTGCGCCGAGGGCGAGGCAAAGCTCGTCGACAAGGTCGGAGAAAACGGCGCTCTGCATACCGCTGACGCCCATCGAGCCGATTTCCTCCTTGTCGGCAAGCACGCAAATCTGCGTGTGCGTCGTGTCGTCGGTGTCGAGAATGGCGCGCAGGGCGGGGTAAGCGCAGACGCGGTCGTCGTGACCGTAAGAGCCGATGAGCGCACGGTCAAAGCCGATGTCGCGCGCGCCCGTCGCGGGAACGACCGACAGCTCGGCACTGACGAAATCGGATTCCGTGATGCCGTATTTTTCGTTTAACAGCTTTAAGACATTGCGCTTGATCGGGTCGTCTCCGGCTTCGGCAAGCGGCGCCGAGCCGCAGAGAATGTTGAGGTCCTCGCCCTTAATCGCGGTGGCAAGCGGCTCTTTCGACTGCGCCGCCGCAAGGTGCGGGAGCAGGTCGTTGATATAGAAGACCGGGTCGCCCGCGTCCTCGCCGATTGAGATGCGAATGCTCTCGCCGTCGGCGCGGATCACGACGCCGTGCAGGGCAAGCGGCGTTGCCGTCCACTGATACTTGCGCAGTCCGCCGTAGTAATGCGTCTTGAAGAACGCCATGCCGTCCGCCTCGTAGAGCGGCTGCTGCTTCAGGTCGATGCGGGGCGAGTCGATGTGCGCCGCCGTAATGCGCGCGCCGAGGTCGAGCGATTCGCTGCCCACGCGGAAGAGAATCAGCGATTTGCCGCGGTTGTTGAGATAACGCTTGTCGCCCGCCGCGACCTTGTCGCCGAGTGTGTAGGGGGTAAAGCCCGCCTTGACTGCCGCTTCGATAGCGGTGTCGACGGCTTCGCGCTCGGTTTTCGAGCTGTCGAGAAACTGCATATAGTCTTTCGCAAATTCAAAGGCCGCCGCAGTCTTGTCCGGTGCTTTTTCATAGGAATTCTGCTTCTTGTAAACGAGTTCTTCCATGTCGGATTCTCCTTCTTAAATCAATAGAAAATGAATTATTTATTATAGAGTTTTTCGTATTTGGCAATGGCGGTGTTGACCCGCTCGACGTACTGCCGCGTTTCCTCAATCGGAATTTCGGTCAGCCTGCCGCTCTCGTCGACCTTGCCTTCGGCAATCCAGCCGTCGACGCGCCCAAGCCCGCAGTTGTAGGCGGCAAACACCGTGTCCCACACGCCGTAGCGGTCGTAGAGCATCGAAAGATAGTATATCCCGTAGCGGATATTTGTTTCCGGGTCGTAGAGCATTCCGGTCTCGTAATTGTCGCCGGTGCGTGCCGAAAGGTCGGCAAAGGTGGCGGGCATCATCTGCATCAGCCCGATTGCGCCCGCGCCCGAAACGGCGGTGGGGTCGAAGCGGCTCTCGGTGCGAATGACCGCGTAGCAGATATTGACCGGCACCTTGTATTCGGCGGCGTATTTTTCGACAAGTTCGGTAAATTTTTGCGGATAGCGTGCGCGGTCGAACTTGTCGGCGAAGTGCTGCGCCGCAAGTCCGCAGAGAACAGAGAGCAGAGCGATGACAAGGACGACGCAGAGCGATTTTAAAAATTTGTTCAAGCGTTTGCCTCCCCGACCGCGATGCGGTCAATCTCGTTTGCCGCGGCTTCCGCCGCGTCTCGGTCGCCGCCGTTGTAAAACGCAAAGTCACATTTCTCCGCGTAGAACGCGGCATTCGGCTGCGCACGCAGACGGCGCAGCGCCTCGGCTTCGGTCAGCCCGTCGCGCGCCGCAATGCGGGCAAGGCGGACCTCCTCGGGCGCGAATACGCAGACGACAAGGTCGCACAGCTTGTCGAGCCGCGCTTCAATCAGCAGCGGCGCGTCGAGCAGCACGCCCTTTTCTCCCGCGCCCTTTGCGGTGCGGATAAGCCGCACACATTCGCGGCAGACGTATTTATGGGTGATTTTGTTCAGGGCTTTCAGTTTTTTTGCATTTCCCTTGCCGAACACCTTTGCGGCGAGCGTTTTGCGGTCGATTTTTCCCTTATGCAGAATGTCGTCGCCGAATGCGGCGACCAGTTCCGCGCACATCGGCTCGCTCGTTTCGAGCAGGTCGTGGTAGATTGCGTCGGCGTCGGCGTGGAGATAGCCCCGCTTTGCCAAAGCGGCGGCAAGCAGGCTTTTCCCGCTTCCGCTCTGTCCCGTAATGCCGATGACGATCATGCACGCCCTCCGTTTCAAGATTATTTAAAATTATATATAGACAGTATACATAGATAATTATACAATATCTTCCCCCGCTTTGCAAGTCCGCATGAAAAATTTTGCTTTGCGGGCGCACCAAAAACCCCGTTCTGCGTTTTGCAGAACGGGGTTTTGACAGATTCAGTCTTTCGGTTTCGGCGTATCGTCGAAGTCCTCGACGTCGCTTGCTTCGTCGAGCCGCTTTGAGGCGTCCTCGGCGGCTTTTTTGCGCTTTTCGGCGTCCTCCGCCTCGCGGCGGCGTTTTGCCTCGGCGTTTTCTGCCTCGGAACGCTTTGCGCGCTCGCTGCGCAGGGCTTCGATTTCCTCAAAAGTATGCTCGCCGTCCTGCATGGCAGCCTCAAACTGGTCTGCCTCCATGACTTCGTTCTTGAAGAGGAAGCCGGCGACAAAGTGCAGCTTATCCATGTGCGTCTTGAGGATTTCCTCGACCTTGGCGTACGCTTCGTTGATGATGCGGAGCACTTCGCCGTCAATCAGTGCCGCGGTATTCTCGGAATACGCGGGTGCGCTCGAGAAGTCTCTGCCGAGGAAGACGCTGCTTTGGTCGTGTCCGTAGACAACCGTGCCGAGTTTTTCGCTCATGCCGTAACGCGTGACCATGCTGTGCGCGATGGTCGTCGCACGCTCGATGTCGTTCGACGCGCCGGTCGAAATATCGCCCATAATCAGCGCTTCGGCGCATCTGCCGCCGAGCAGCACGACGATTTCGGAAATCATGTCGCCCCTCGACTTATAGGAGCGGTCCTCGTTCGGCAGCGAGAGCGTAAAGCCGCCCGCTCTGCCGCTCGGAATAATCGAAATCTGATGAACGTGCTCATCGGGCGCGATAAATTTGGTTGCAATCGCGTGTCCCGCCTCGTGATAGGCGGTGAGCTTCTTTTCCTTCTCGGAAATGGCTTTTGCCTTTTTCTGCGGTCCGACGATGACCTTGAGCATCGCGTCCTCGATGTCGTTCATGCCGATGAGCGCCTTTTTGCGGCGTGCCGCAAGCAGTGCCGCCTCGTTTAAGAGATTGGCAAGGTCTGCGCCGGTAAAGCCGACGGTGGTCTTGGCAATCGTCGAGAAATCGACGTCGCTCTCAAACGGCTTGCCCTTGGCATGGACGTGCAGAATCGCCTCGCGCCCGCGAATGTCGGGATAGTTGACCGTAATCTGGCGGTCAAAGCGTCCGGGACGCAGCAGTGCGGGGTCGAGAATGTCCGCGCGGTTGGTTGCCGCCATGACGATGACGTTGCTGCCGCCGACGCCGAAGCCGTCCATCTCGACGAGCAGCTGGTTGAGCGTCTGCTCGCGCTCGTCGTGGCCGCCGCCGAGACCCGTGCCGCGCTGTCTGCCGACCGCGTCAATCTCGTCAATGAAGACGATGCTTGCGGGGTGACGGCGCGCGGTTTCAAACAAATCGCGCACGCGCGAAGCACCGACGCCGACATACATTTCGACAAAGTCCGAGCCGGAAATCGAGTAGAACGGCACGTTGGCTTCGCCCGCGACCGCCTTGGCAAGCAGGGTTTTACCCGTGCCGGGAGGGCCCA
>SFNW01000027.1 GCA_004554105.1 Clostridiales bacterium
TTCATGTCCGTTCTCTGCCCTTATCCGACATTATCTGCCGCCCGCGCGACCGTCGCTCATACCGCCCATACCGCCCATCACGAACATATTGTTCATAGAGCCGGCAAGCATACTGTTTTCCGACAGCGTCAGCCGTCTGCCGACCAGCAGCCGATAACTGTCGGCATTGTCGACGATCTCGTCGCCCTCGGCAATGCCGTCGACGGCGGTATTCACGCCGTCGCTGACGCCGACGGTCACGGGGACGCGCTCCAGCATAAAGCTGCCGTCCTCCGCTTTGTCGGTCACGCGGAGAACAAAGGACTCGCGCCCTTCGTAAAGAATCGCGCTCTCGGGCAGGGTCAGCGTCTGCTTTGCTTCTTCCACAACGTAAGCAATCCGTGCGCTGACGCCGATTTTCAAGCCGGTATTTGTATCGGTGACGCGGACGACCGTCTCAAACTCGGCATCGTTGGTCGAAATGACAGAGCCGGTCGCGTCCTTTGCCGCGGTCGGCGCAATCGACTCGATGACGCCTGCGTAAACCCTGTCGCCGGTCACGTCGCTCTCGATCGTGACGCGCATTCCCTCTTTGACGCGGTCAAGGTCGTATGCCTTGACCGTCGAGGTGACGACAAGGCTGTCGGTGTCCTCGATGACAAAGAGCACGCCGCTCGCGCTTTCGCCCTCGGCGGCGTAGACCGCCGTCACCGTGCCCGCAATCGGCGCAGTAACCGTCGCCTTGCCGAGGTCGGTATACAGGTTGGCAAGTTGATAGTCGGAAAGTTGGGTGTTCGCCGAATTCTGCGCATTCTGGTAGGAAATGCGGTAGTTTTCAAGCTGATTGTTGACCGAAATCTTGGTATTTTCGAGGTTGATTTCGGCGTCGCGGAAACTGCGCTCGGCACCTGTCAGCGCGGTCGCGTAGTTTTCGAGCGTGTCGTCGGTGCCCTCGAGTGCATTCTGATAGCTGTCCTTCGCGTTGGCAAGCGCGGTAGCATAGGAATCCAGCGTCTTTTCCAGCGATTCGATCACGTCGTCGTAGGCGTCAACCGCGTTGTCGTACTGCTCCTTATAGGTGTCGAGGACACGGTTTGCCTCGTCAACCGCCAAATCGTATGTATCGAGCGCCGCAGTATAGTTTTCGCGGAGCATCTTGACGTTGGCTTCCTGAACGGCGACCTGCTCCTCAAGCCGCGCGATTTCGGCAGGGTCTTCGCCCGACGCGCCGAGCAGAGCGGTCTGCAATTCGTCGAGACGTTCGCGCGCGTCCTCCAAAGCACTGAGGTAGGAGTCGCAGGCGGCGTCCGCCGAATGCAGCGACGAGAGTCTGCCGTTTTCAAGGTCGGCTTTGTAGTCCTCGTAATTCTCTTTTGCGCTGTCGACCGTTTTCTGTGCGTTGCGAATCTGCGAATGCGTCTTGTTGTCGATGTCGTCCTTCAAGTCATCGTAGTTTTTCTGCGCGTCGTCGAGATTGCGCTTCGCCTGATTCAGGGTAAGCACCGCCGAATCCGCAAGTTTTGCGGCATAGTCGTCGTAATCCTTTTGCGCGCGCTCGAGATTGTCGGACGCAGTCGCGTAACTGCTCTCGGCATTGACGAGCGAAGCGTTCGTCCCCGCCTCGACGCCCGCAAGGAAGGTCTCGTAGGTCAGCTTGGCGTTGGCAAGATTCAGCGCCGCGCTGCGCTCCGAAGAGGACATGGCGTATTCCTTCTCCTTGATTTGGCGTTCAAGCGTTTCGGTGTCGTAGACGCAGAGTACGTCGCCTTCCGCTACGGTGTCGCCGAGCGAGACGTTGACCGTGTCGATTTTATAACTGAGCGTGGAATAGACCTTTGCGGTGGTGTCCTCGCTGCTCTCGACAAGCCCCGTCGCGCTGATCGTATCACTGACGTCGGCGCGCGCCGCGGTATAGATGTCGTTCTTATAGACCGACAGCCCCTCTTTCGCACTGCGCTTCGGCGAGCAGGCGTAGACCGCCGCGCCGACGAGCAGAATGAGGACCAAAACAAGAATCACCTTTCGCAGGATTTTCTTTTTCTTTCTCCTCTTTTTCGGCTTTTGCTTCTCTTCCGCTGCGGTATTCTTTGCTTCGGTATCCAACTTTGTTGCCCTCCGATATGAATTTCGATTTTATTTTAACCCGCGATTGTGACCGCCTTGTGACGCGCACGAAAAAACTGTAAAAATTTCTAATTATTCTTCCGCGCGGTCGGAAAGCCCCGCCGCGGCGATGCAGTCCGCAAACAGGCTGTCCTGCGGCAGTGCGGAAAACGACAGCGCTTCCCCGCTTTCGGGGTGCAAAAACGCAAGTCGGTGCGAAAACAGACCGAGCGACTTTTCGTTGTCCGCCGCGCCGTATTTGCCGTCGCCGACGAGCGGCGTCTTGCGGTGCGCAAACTGCACGCGGATTTGGTGCGAGCGTCCGGTGTGCAGCGTGACGCGCACGAGCGAGCGGTCACCGAGCGTTGTGAGCGTCTCATAGTCGAGCACCGCCTCACGCACGCCCTTTCTCTGCCTTGAAACGACGTAGGACTTGTTTTTTCGCGTGTCCTTAAACAAAAAATCGCGGTATGTCCCGCACATTTCGCTCGGCACGCCGTGTACGAGCGCAAGATAGGTCTTGGAAAGTCTCCCCTGCCGCACGTCCTCGGACAGTTTTGCCGCTGCGCGGGGCGTGCGTGCATAGACCATAACGCCGCCGACATTGCGGTCGAGCCTGTGAATCGGGAAAAGCGCGGTATTTTGCTCCCCACGCGCCGTCAGTGCCTCGGCGGCAGCGGGAAAGACGCTCTCGCCCGTATCGCCGTCCTCGCTAATGAGTCCGACCGGCTTGACAAGCACGACGATTTCGGAATCACAATATAAAATTTCGAGCATAACAGCCTCCGATTTGCAAATTACAGGTTTTCAGTATACCATAAGCGAAATCCACTGTCAATCAGCCTTGACCGCGTTCGTCTTTTGTGCTACAATAGCCGCAGAATAAAGCAAAGAAGGAACGAATATGGGAAACAAGGTCGCCGCCGCCTGCGAGGACTGCATCTATTACGATTATGACGAGGAATACGGGGACTATGTCTGCACGCAGTCGCTCGACGAGGACGAGCTTGCCCTGGTCTGCCGCGACGGCACGAAAAGCTGCCCCTATTTCAAATTCTACGACGAGTATAAGAGCGTACAAAAACAAAACTGAACGAAAAAAGAGCCTTACGGCTCTTTTTTCGTTTCTGCGTTTCTGTTTCGGTTTCAGCCGCCCATGAAGAGCGACAGCAGTTCGGGATTGTTCATCAGCAAATCGCTCAGCACCGCCTGCCACTCGGTTTCACCGTATGATGCGACCGACTCATATTCCGCAGGCATTTCGGGCATGGTAAACGCGCTCGAAATACACAGCTTGACGCCCGCCGCAGTCAGATCAACGGTTTTTGAATCGGCGGTCAGCGAGTTGACCGTGATGTCAAGCGAGGTGTCGTCGAGCAGATAGGTCATGCCGATGCTGAAATTCATGTAGGGCGAGGTCATGCTGTATGTACCGACGCCGTCGGCAAACTCGATCAGCTGCGAAACGGTCGTGCCGTCTGCGGTCACCTCGGACTGTACACGGTATGCCGTGTCGCTCAGCGTCGCGCTGCCCGTCATCTTTACCTCCGGCGCGTCGAACGAATAGGACAGCCCGTTTTCAATCGGCGCAAAACCGAATGCTCCCTCTTCGCCGTCCACCGTCATTTTGCCGTTCAGCGAAACGAGCACATTGCCCTTCTTGACGATTTCCGCCGTGCATTCGCCGGAGAAGCCCGCGTCGGTCAAGGATTCGAGAACATTTGCCTTAACCTCGTCGGCGGGTGCGTCCTCGATTGCATCGACAACTTCATCGGCGCCCAGCGCTTTCAGCAGATTTTTCACAACCGCGTCGCCGACAAGCTCGGTATACATCGCCGAAACGATTTCGGCCGTATTCTCGGGCGTGAGCGCAAAGCGAACGGTTACGTTTCCGCCCTTTTCTTCGGTCATAAACTCAACATTTCCGCGCACCGCCGTCTCAAACAGCTCGACGTATGCCTCGACGCGCTTTTCAAACTCTGCAAACTGCTTTGTGTCGGTCAGCAGGGAAAGCGAAGCCCCCGGCATCTGCGTTTGAATCAAATCAAGCAGTTCTTCCGTCGAAATGCCGTAATTCTTGCTGAGCATATCGGTCGACAGAATCGCTTTTTCGTCGTCCGCCGTCAAGGTCAGCGCATAGGGCTTGCCGTTCATCGTCACACCGAGCTTCGCGGCGGCACCCGTGTCGTTGCCCATCAAAGCCAAACGGAGGTCGGTCAGCGTCGGCATTTGTACATCTTCGCCGATGATGCTGAAAATCGCTCCGAGATCGGCAACCTCCAGTGCGCATTCGCCGCCCTTTTCAAGGGCATCGGATAATTTATCCAGCTTTTTGTTGGAAAGAGACGCAGCAAAGCCGTCAAACGAGTCGAACAGATAGTCCGCTCCCGTTTTCTTTTCGCCGCAGCCAAGCAGCGAAACGCACAGCAGCAGCGCAAGGGTGAGTGCAAGTAAAACTTTCTTCATACATTTTCTCCTGTAAGCGCAAGATGCGCCGATTTCGACTGCGGAATTCCGCGTCGATTACCAGTATACAGCATTCTTTTCAAAATTTCAACCCCTGCGTTGACGAATGCCGCAAACCGTGATAGTATATTATTACTTCGTACCTCACAGTTAAAGGATATGCGTATGAACACTCGTTTGGAAGTCAAAAATCTCTGCCTTGCCTACGGCAAGCGCGTGATTCTCGAACATATCAACTTTTCGCTCGAAGCGGGCAAAGCGCTCGCCCTGTGCGGCGAAAACGGCAGCGGCAAGACCACGCTGCTCTCTACTGCGGCAGGCATTCTCGCGCCGCAGAGCGGCAGCGTCGTCAAAAACGGGAAGCTCGGCTATGTGCCGCAGAGTGCCGCACTGCTCGAAGACCTCACGTTTGCCGACAATCTGCGCTATTTTGCGTCGATTGCGGGCGTGCGCGTGCCGAAAGCACTGCCGCTCGGCGCGGACGAGCTGCGCCGCGTGCGCGTGCGCAGTATGTCGGGCGGCATGAAGAAGCTGTGCAGCATTGTCTGCACGCTGATTGCCGCGCCCGACATTCTGCTGATGGACGAGCCCTTTGCCGCGCTCGACGGGGCGCACGCCGCCGCGCTCACCGACCGGCTGAAGGACTTTTTGAAAAACGGCGGCAGCCTGCTTCTCGCCGCGCACGGCGAGGAAGACTATCTGCCGCTTGCCGAACAGCGGCTCTGCATTCGGGACGGCACCGCCGTGCTTGAAGCCTGCGGCGCGCCGCAAAAAACGCCGGTATGAAGCGTCTGTACGGTTTGCTCGCCTGCGTGCGCGGCGAAGCGCTGCTGTTTTCGCGTCGGCTTGTCCGCGTGCTTTTGCCGCTGCTTCTGCTCGCGCTCTGCGTGCTGCTTGCACTCGGCACGGTGACGCGCGGCGCCGAAGCAAAGGACGCGCCGCTCCGCCTTGCCCTTGCGGATAAGGAAAACTCGTTTCTCAGCCGCACCGCCGTCGGCATGATTGCGGCAAATGACGAAATCGCCGCGCTCTTCACGGTCGAAAACTGCGACGAAGAGAGCGCACTCGACGGCGTGAAAAGCGGGCGTTATGCCGCGGCAATCCTTTTTGAGGAAGACTTTATTTCCAAAATTATAGCGGGCGACGAGACCGCCGTCCGCATTCTCCTGTCTGACGCGCTGCGGCAGAGCGGAAGCATCGTGCAAAATGCTGCCGAAACCGGTGAGATTCTGATGAAAACCGCAGAGTATGCCGTCAACGTCGCGTGGGAACCCCTGCGCGACGCCCTCCCCTATGACGAAGCGGCGCGCGCCATGGCAAAGATGGAGCTTTCCTGCGGGCTCGAATTTCTGTCGCTGCCGACCGACGCCTTTTCGAGCGAAACGCTGCCCTATTCCGAAAACGGAACGGCGCTCGTCCCGCACTATTTTCTCTGCTTTGCGGTCTTTCTGCTTTTCCTTGCCGAAACAATCTTCGCAAGCGGCGTGCGACAAAGCTGCAGCTACGCATTTCTCTGCCGTCTGCGCGCTCTCGGCATCGGGGACGGCGGGCTTCTTCTCGGGAAAAGCGTCTTTCCATTGCTTCTCCGTGCGCTTTTGCTGCTCGGCTTATGCCTTACCGGTCAAAACACGGTCGGCGTGACGGCAAATGCGGGTGCAGTCGGCTATGCGCTGCTCGCGCTGCTGTTTGTCAGCCTGTTTTCAGCCGCGCTTTCGATTCTGTTTTCGGACTCGCCGCTCGGCGCGGCGATCCCGGGCGCACTTGCCGCAGTCGGGCTGTTTCTCTGCGGCGGACTGCTGCCGCTGCATCTGCTGCCGCAGAGCGTCGCCCGCCTCGGCGCGCTGACTCCGTTCGGCGCGGCGGCAGACCTGCTCGCGCCGTTTTTCGGCGGCGTCTGTGCGCCGCGCGCCTATCTGCTCGCCGCGCTCTACGCCGCTCTTGCCGTCTGCCTTGCCTTAAAGCATCTGCGCAAAATCCGCAGAAACGGAGGGCTGACCGTATGAGTATGTTGATTGCACTCAAGCGTTTATTGCACCGACCTGCATTTTTCGTTCTGCTGCTTTTGATGCTGCTCTGCGTCCTGCTCTGCGGCGGACTGAAGGCTGCGGACGGTCTGCCGCGCTGCGGCGTTGCGGGCGGCGGAAACGACGGAGACGCCGCCGCGTTGCGGGACGCGCTTGTTTCCGACGGCTTTTCGCTCTGCGCCGATGAAGACGATTTGCGCGAAAAGCTCGCGGACGGCTCACTCTCGATGGGCGTCGTCCTGCCGGACGACCTTTCCGCACGCCTTGCGGCACGGGACACCGACGGGATTCTCCTTTTTCTCGACACGCCGACCTCGGTCTTACAGCCGCTCTGCCGCCTGCGCGTGACGGCGCGGCTCTGCGAGGTCTACGCCCCCTACCTGACGCGCGCACTGCTTGCCGACGCAGGCGTCGATGCCTCGGTCGACGAGGTGCGCGACGCAGTGACCGCCTACCTTGACAACGACCGACCGTTCAAATTCCGCTTTGAAAGCGTGGACGGCATTCCGCTCGAGGAAGAAAGCCTTGCCCTGCGCGCCGTCGGCGGCTGTCTCTGCCTGTTTTTGTTCCTGCTGTTCGGCTTCTTCGCCTGCCCGATTCCGCGAGACGAGCTGAATCAAATTTCGGCGCGTATCGGCGGACGGCGTGCGTTTTCGTCGCTCGCCCTGCCCGGCATTCTGTGCGT
Organism: Clostridiales bacterium; assembly: GCA_004554105.1. Classification (GTDB taxonomy): domain Bacteria; phylum Bacillota; class Clostridia; order Oscillospirales; family CAG-272; genus UMGS902. The sequence goes on from SFNW01000027.1 coordinate 7,258, forward strand.
CCTGCTGCTCGGCGTCGGCGCGACCGTGCTCGCGCTGTCCCTCTGCGACGCAGTCTTCGGCATCGGTGCGCTGTCGCTGTTGCCCGCCGCCGTCTCCTACTGCCTCTTTCTGTCGGGCTTCGGCATTCTGCTCTCCGCGCTGCTCGGGGGCAGTGAACGCGCCGCACTGCCGATGCTCGTCCTCACGCTGCTTTCGGTCGCGTTCTGCCCGATTTTCGCCGACCTGCCTGCACTGCTCGGGCTTTCGGGCGTGCGCTTTATCCTGCCGACCGCCTTTTTCTATGCCGAAGCGGCGGGAAGTGCGACCGGCTTTGCTGCGGCAACAGCCGTTTTCGCCGCCGCCTTGCCGGTGCTGTTCACCCGTATGCGGATTTGCTCGAAAAAAACAGGCTCTGCATATTGACAGACATTTCAAGGCGTGCTATAATAGGTAAAAATAGATGATGTGGTTTTGAAAACGAGATTACACTTTCGGAGGAAATACCATGAGTAAGCAGCCTTATCAATACTATGCAGTCGAAAGATTCGGCTCGATTAAGGAAATGATGGAACTCGCCGTCAAGGAAGCGGGCGACCGTGTCGCGTTCAAATTCCACAAAGACGGTCAAACCGTCGATGTAACCTACCGCGAATTCTACGCCGACACCTTGGCAATCGGCACCGCGCTCGTCTCGCTCGGCTGCGGCGACCGCCACATCGCCATGGTCGGCGAAAACTCCTATGACTGGATTTCGGTCTACCTGTCCGTGCTGAAATCGAGCGGCGTCTATGTGCCGATTGACAAGGAACTGCCCTTCGGCGACATCATGAACATTGTCAACGACAGCGACAGCGAGGTCGTGTTCTACACCAAGCGTTTTGAAGACGACTTTATGGAAAACGCCTCGAAAATGCCGAAGGTCAGATACTTTATCGGCATCAACCGCGAGGAGGATTTCGGCAACTTCCTTTCCTTTGAAATCTTCAAGGCGAAGGGCAAGGAGCTGTACGAGGACGGCGATGAGACCTACGCCTCGATGACGAGCGACCCGAGCGCGCTGAAAATGCTGGTTTACACCTCGGGCACGACGGGTATGCAGAAGGGCGTTATGCTCTCGGAGCACAACCTCGTGTCGAGCGTTTACTACGGGCTGCAGGTCTCTACCGTGTATACCCGTTCGCTCTCGGTCCTGCCCTACAACCACACCTATGAGGCGGTTTCGGGATTGCTCGTGTCGATTCACAAGCACGTCACCATCTGCATCAACGAAAACCTGAAGGTCGTTTTGAAAAATCTTCAGGAATACAAGCCCGACTTTATTTATCTCGTCCCCGCCTTTGTCGAGGTCTTTTACAAAAAGATTATGGCAAACGCGCGGCAGACCGGCAAGGAACAGACGCTCCTCAAAATGATTAAGGTCAGCAACGGTCTGCGCCGCGTCGGCATTGATCTGCGCCGCACGATGTTTGCCACGGTACACAAGGCGTTCGGCGGCAATCTGCGCAAGATTGTCTGCGGCGGCTCGCCGCTGCGCCCCGAACTCGGCGAATTTTTCGACGGCATCGGCATCTCGCTCATCAACGGCTACGGCATTACCGAATGCTCGCCGCTGGTCAGCGCCAACCACGACGACTTCAACGACTGGACGACGGTCGGCATTCCGCTTCCCTGCTGCAAAATCAAATTTGACAACATCACGCCCGACGGCGACGGCGAAATCTGCGTCAAGGGCGACGTCGTCATGCTCGGCTATTACAAGCAGCCCGAGTTGACGGCGGAAGTCCTGCGCGACGGCTGGTTCTACACCGGCGACTACGGCAGAATGAACGACAAGGGGCAGCTCATCATCACGGGCAGAAAGAAAAATCTCATTGTCCTGACCAACGGCAAAAACGTCTTCCCCGAGGAGATTGAAAACTACATTGCCGATATTCCCTACGTTGCCGAAGTCGTGGTCTACGGTCTGCGCAACGAGCACGGGCTGGAGGACTCGCTCTGCGCCGAGGTCTTCCTCTCCGAGGAAAAGTTGAAAGAACTCGGCATTGCCGACCCCGCCGCGGCAATCAAGGCGGACATTACAAAGGCGGTGGAGCCGCTGCCGCATTACAAGCACATCGCGAAAATCAAGATTCGCGATACCGAATTTGAGAAAACCACAACCAAAAAAATCCGCAGAAACAAAATCGTCAAGGACTGAGTGACCCACAAAAAAAATCCGCCGCACGGCGGATTTTTTATTGTCTTTCCGAAAGAAACGTGCTATACTGCTTATTAAACACTTTTGAGAGGTGAATACCATGACGGATTTCCTGATTCGCCTGTTTGTCAAAAACCGCGACGCGGTTGACTTACCGCATGTGCGCGGCGCATACGGCAAGCTTGCCGGCATGACCGGCATCGTCTGCAACGTGCTGCTGTTCGCCGCCAAGCTCGCGGTCGGCACGCTGACGGGGAGCGTCGCCGTCACCGCCGACGCGGTCAACAACCTGTCCGACGCCGCATCGAGCATCATCAGCCTGCTCGGCTTCAAAATGGCGGAAAAGCCCGCCGACGCCGATCACCCGTTCGGCCACGCACGCTATGAATATCTTGCGGGGCTGATTGTCGCCATTCTCATTTTGAACATCGGCATCGAACTGCTGAAAAGCGGCGTGGAAAAACTCATTCACCCGTCGCCTATTGCGTTTTCGTTTGTGACGGTCGGCGTGCTGCTCGGCTCGATTCTCGTCAAGCTGTGGATGGCGCTCTTCAATCGCAAAATCGGTAAGCGCATCGACTCGCAAACGCTGATTGCAACCGCCGCGGACAGCCGCAACGATGTAATTTCAACCACCGCAGTCCTGATTTCGGTCTGCCTCGTCCCCGTTGCGGGCGCATGGCTCGACGGCGCAATCGGTATTGCCGTCGCCGCCTTTATCCTTTACAGCGGCATCGGGCTGATTCGCGATACGCTCGACCCGATTCTCGGCAGAGCGCCGGACCCGAGCCTTGTCCAAAAGGTGCGCGATGAAATCATGAGTTATCCGTCGGTGCTCGGCACGCATGACCTGATGATTCACGACTACGGTCCGGGCAAGCAGTTTGCAAGCGTTCACGTCGAGGTTGACGCCGCAGGCGATGTCATCGCCATGCACGACGAAATCGACAATATCGAACGCGCCCTGTTTGAAAAGTACGGGCTGAACACGGTCATTCACATGGACCCGATTGTCACGGGCGACGGCGCACTTTCGGAACTGCGCGAAACCGTCCACGGCATCGTTTCGGACATTGACCCCGCCCTGTCGATTCACGATATGCGCATGGTTCCCGGTCCGACGCATACCAACCTGATTTTTGACTGCGTCGTCCCGGCGGGCTTCCCGATGAGCAGCGACGCCCTGCGCGACAAGATTCGCACCCGCGTTGCCGCCGTCCGCCCCGACTGCTGCTGCGTTATCCACGTCGAGGAAAGCTACGCCTCCCTCCCCCACGACCCCGAAAAGCATAAAGTTAAACATACGAAATAGGAAAAGAAAAAACCGTTCTATCGAACGGTTTTTTCTTTTCCTATGGTCAATTACCCCTTCATAGCGGTGCGCAGGAGAGACAGCGCATCGGCAATGTCCAGGGAGCCGTCGGCATTGTAGTCAAGCTGCGACGCAAAGTATTCGCCGCCGCCTTGACCGATTGCGCGGAGCGCAATCAGGACGTCAAAGAACGAAATCTTGCCGTCATCATTCAGGTCATATATGACCAGGTCGGCGCGGCGGAGTTTGACCGCCGCCTTGCCGGTCTCGCCATTCACTTTGGTTGAAGAAACCACATAGAGATGCCCGTCATAGCAGCTGACGCTGTTCCAAAGCTGATAGCCGTTTTCAACTCTGCCGAACGGGTCTTCGAGTTTGGTGAAGCTCGAGGAAGGCCCGCCGGTCGTATAGGCGACCTCGCTGTCGTAGGTCAGCGGCGCGTTGGAAACGACGACCGAAAGATTGCTCTTATTGATGGGTTTGAGACCGGTCGTATCGCCGAGGTAGTCCTCGTCGGTTTGATAGGAAATCGCCACTCTGCCGTCGGGCAGCGTTGCGATATACGGCGCGGCGCAGACATGACCGCTTGCAATCGAGGTGGCGGTCAGCACATCGGTCGGTGCGATAATCGGCAGAATGCCGGCTTGGTCCCAAGTCTTGCCGTCCAGCGAACGGGCAAGCGAGACGACGTATTCCGCATAGCCGGATTTGCCGGAATCGGCAAAGGGACGAGTGTTATAATCAAAGGTCTCGATGACCATGGCGAAGCTGCCGTCAATCAGTTTCGTGACGCTCGGCATACCGTCGCGCGATCTGCGATAGACGCTTCCCGTGCGGGTTTCACCGTCAATGGCAAGATAAGGCGTCGTGTCCCATGTGCCGGTTGAAATGTCATAGAGCAAATAGCGAATCTGCTGGCTGTTGCCGGCATGGCTTGCCGCAACGCTCAGATCGTCCGCATAGTAGAGCGCCATTTCATTGTCGTTAATCTGCAGCATCATCGGCTCCCAATAGCCGCGGAAGGAACTGGTCGTCGCAGTCACGGTGCTGCCTTCCGTGGCACGGTTGCAAATGCCTTCAATCAAAACGACTTCGTCGCCGAAGGTCTTGCCGCCGTCCATGCTGGCAACAATACGAATCGAGGTGTAAAACTCGCCGACCGTGTAAGAATCAAAGCCTTTTGTATGGCTGCGATAGGCAACGAAAACAAGGTCCTGTCCGTTTTCACCCATGCCGGGCAAAACATAGGGCTGATGGTTGGCTTTGCTCAGCGTGTGCGTCGTCGTTTCGGACGTATAAGTCCCCGCAGCGGGAAGCGGCTTGGTCTCGGTCCAGGTCTTGCCGTCATCGGAGCTGAAGCTGATATACTCATCGTGGCAGGCGAGCAGCGTACCGTCGCTGAGTTCGGCAAGGCGCGGATAACCGCCCTTTGCGGAAATGTCGGGCGTTTCCGCTTCATCTACCCACACAACGGGGGCGAAATCGGCGGCAAATGCCGATACGGCAAGCACCGCGGCAAGCAGGAGCGCCGCGCAGACAGTCAAAAATCGTTTCATATCGTTCTCTCCTATATTTGAATTTAAAACAAAGTTTATAATTCAATCGTATAGAAAATTTGCCCGACTGTCAATGTAAAAACTGCATGGATTTGTACACATTTTATATATTTTATAAAATACAGCGCCCCTCTCTGCCGAAAGGGGCGCTGTTTGCGCTTGTATTTATTTGCCGAAGCCGGAAACGGCGTTTGCAATGCCTGTCTGACGGTCATAAATGGTGAACGTCGTATCGGCAGCGTAAGGACCGCCGTTCATGTCAAAGTCCGTACCGCTTAACGTATACGGCTGAATGAAGACATAGCGGGTTTCCTTCTTCCAGTCGAGGTAAGCGTGGTAAATCATCCAACGGTTGTCCGCCGCGTCGGTCGTAAACGCCGCATGACCCGGACCGTGAATGCCGTTTTGGTGTGTGAACATCGGCTCTGCGAACTTGATCCACGAATCCTTGCTCAGCGGGTCTGCACCGGTCTTCAGCACCAGCTTGCCGAGTGCGTAATACGACGTCCAGTAGCCGCTGCCGGTATAGGTGACGATGATTTCGCCGTTATCGCCGTAGACCGCCGTCGCGCCCTCGACAACCATCGGGTAGGAGACGCCGGTCGAAGCATTATAGGCGTAGCCGTGCTTCTCCCATGCGTAATCCGGCTCGTTGAAGATGGTCGTCTTGCTTGCCAGCTCATAGGGATTCTTCAAAAGCGCGATGCTGTTGTTCTGCTTATGGTTTGCCGTGCCTCTGCCGGTCTCGCTCGTCCACATGAGGTAGGTCTTGCCGTTGACACGGAGCAGCGACTGCCCGATTGCCCAGGTCTTATCGTTGTCGACGACCATCTTGACCGGTACATTCACCTCACCCGTCACGGGCGAGCCGTACTTACCGGTTGCGTCGTCGGTCAGCGCACGGACGGCAAACAGTCTGTGGTTGACGTTGTCGCCGTCATCTGCCGCAAAGTAGAGCCACCAGCCGGCATATTCCGCGCCGAACTCGCTCTCCTCGATGTAATGCAGCTCGGGCGACCAAATATCCTTGGCATACATCTTGTTTTCTTCGGTAATCGTGGTCGGCGCCGTCCAGATTGCCGAGCGGGAAGCGTATGCCAAGCCGTCAAGCGTGGGTGCCTTGTAGCAGTAAATCGTCGTGCCACTGACCATGACCATATAGTAATAGCCGTCATGATAAATGACCCACGGGTCTTGTCCCGTGCGCAGCGGGTTCTTGAACTCGTTTTGAATCGTCTGTTCGCCGTTTTTCAGTGTATCGGACATTGTCAGCGTTGCGGTGTCGCCGCCCTTGATGCTCTCGATACGCGGGTAGAGACCGCCCGAAAGCTTCAGGCTGTACTTGCCGCTGTAGGCAATCGTCCCGTCCTGATTTTCGTCAATCCGTGCGCCGCCGACCGTGCCGCCGCTGACCGTAATCGAAATGTTGCCGGTAATCGCAGGCTTCTGCTCGGTTTCGTTGGTGCCCGCTCTGCCGACGGCAAACAGGCTGCCGTAAATCTGACCGCCGTTGACCATGACCGAAACATTGCCGCTCTGCTCATTCATACCCGCTGCGGCGCAGAGGTTCTGCGAATCGTCGGTGGCGGTGAATCTGCCGCCGTTGATGATCAGCGTGCAGTTGCCCGAAATCATGCCGAACGGTGCCGCGCCGGTCGCGCGGCGGTTACCGCCGCGGAAATAAGCAAAATCGCCGCCGTTGACCGTTAGGGTATAGTCGCGGTCGAAGCTTGCGTCTGCAACCGTCATATCCTCGGTGACGTTATAGCCGCCGACAAGAACAATCGAGCCGGAGGTCGTCAGATGTTCGCCGAAAATCACGCTGTGACCGCCGCAGGCGAGTACGCCGCTCGATGTCCTCAGTGTCACGCGGTCGAAAATCGTATCGCCCGAAAGCGTGAGCGCCGCGCCGAACGAAACCTTGCCGAGCGGGAACGTCCTCTTCCCGTCGCTTGCGGTAATCGTCACGGCAGACTTGCAGGCGGGCATCGTGTAGTTTGTGCCGGTCGAAACCGTGCCGCAGACAACAATCTTGCCGCCCTCGTCGCCGAGCAGCGCATAGGCGCGGTCAAAGGTCTTGACCGCCGAGGTATACGCCGCGCCGTCGCGCGCGTCGTCGCCGTCGCCCGACAGATAAACGGTCTTGCCCGCCGCCGAAGCGCCGAGCGCGAGCAGTGCCGCCGCGAGCATCAAGCAGGCGGCAAGGCACAGAAGTTTTGCCATTCTCTTGTTCATGTGTCCCTCCGAGAACTAAATCATTTTACGCTTTTATTATAGCATTTTGCACAAGTCAAGTCAACCGTCAACCCCTTTGCCCCGTCCGTATTTCTAAACGCAGTCGTTCTGAAAAACAAACAAACTGAAAAATGCGGGCGTTTTGCCGAACGCCGCTATTTGCCCGCGGGCATTCTTCACGAGTAGAGCGCAGACATGCGCAATTTATTTGTGAAAAATTTATCATAATTTTTGCGGCAAAATGGGTGTTTTTTAGCTTTAATCTATGTTATAATAACATAAGGCAAATTGTATTTTCAAACCTTTCGGGAGAAGAATATGAATCAGGAAAGCAAAATCGTCAACATCTACTTAGACAAGTCGGGAGCGCTGTACGGCGCGCCGTTCGGACCGTCGAAGAAATACGGCAGGCGTCCGATTGACAAGCTGTTTCTGCTGATGCCCGGCTACACGGACGAAATGCTCTGCGAATTTGTCAACCGCCTGTTCGACAACTGCGACAGCGAAGAGGCACGCGACGATATGCCGCCGAGCATTCAGACCTACCTCAAGGCGCGTTCTTATAAGGAAGCAATTCGCAACCTCGGGCTTCTCGTCGGCTTCTATGCCGAAAACGAGGGCTTTGCCTTTACCCCGGCAAAGCATACGGGCAGCGGCTTTTCCATGGGGGACGACATTTTCGAGATTCGACCCGACTGCAAGCGCAAGGAGATGGCGCGGACGCTGAAAGAAGCGATCGGCGCGGTCAAAATCGGCGCAGAAGAATAAAGACGCCCGTCCGTGGGCGGTACGAGAAAGGAAGGCTTATGGCAAAGAATACGAACGATATGGCGAAATACCTCTTTCTTGAGGGAACGAACTACCGTGCGTACGATTACCTCGGCGCACACAGAGAAAAAGACGGCTACCGCTTCCGCGTGTGGGCGCCGAACGCCGATGCGGTCTACCTTGTCGGCGACTTCAACAACTGGGACGACTCCTGCCCCATGGAAAAGGACAGCGGCATCTGGGAATACCGGCTCGACGGCGAACGCTTCGGCATCGGCAGCAAGTATAAATACAAGGTCGTGCGAAACGGGCGTGCGGTCTTCAAGACCGACCCCTACGGCTATTATACCGAGGTGCGTCCCGACAATGCAAGCGTCTATTTCGACCTTGCGGGCTTTGACTGGCAGGACGGCGACTGGCTGAAGAAACGCGCCGCCGAGAGCGACGGCTTCTACAGCCGCCCGATGAACATATACGAGGTACACGCCGGCTCGTGGAAGAAAAACGCGGACGGCAGCTTCTATACTTACAAACAACTTGCGGAGGAGCTGATTCCCTACGCACGCGACATGGGCTATACGCACATCGAGCTGATGCCGCTGGCGGAGCACCCGTTCGACGGCTCGTGGGGCTATCAGATCTGCGGCTACTATGCGCCCACCTCTCGCTTCGGCACGCCGCACGACTTCATGGCGTTTGTCGACGCCGCGCACCGCGCGGGACTCGGCGTGATTCTCGACTGGGTGCCGGCGCACTTCCCCAAGGACGCAAACGGGCTTTACGAATTTGACGGTGCGCCGCTCTACGAATTTCAGGGCGCCGACCGCATGGAGCATAAATCCTGGGGGACGCGCTGCTTTGACGTCGGACGGAACGAGGTGCAGTGCTTCCTCGTCTCCAACGCCGCCTACTGGGCGGAAAAATACCACATCGACGGGCTGCGCGTCGACGCGGTCGCCTCGATGCTCTATCTCGACTACGACCGCCGCCCCGGCGAGTGGAATCCCAACGTCTACGGCACCAACCGCTCGCTCGAAGCGATTGCATTTTTCAAGAAGCTGAACAGCTTCATGCGCGGGAACTACCCCGACGTGCTGATGATTGCCGAGGAATCGACCGCGTGGGAAAACGTCACCCGCTTTGACGGCGACGGACTCGGCTTCCGCATGAAGTGGAACATGGGCTGGATGAACGACGCCCTCTCCTACGCCGAAACCGACCCGCTCTTCCGCAAGGGCAATCACTCGAAGATTACCTTCTCGATGATGTACGCCTTTTCGGAATACTATGTTCTGCCGATTTCGCACGACGAGGTCGTCCACGGCAAAAAGTCGCTGCTCGACCGCTTCCCCGGTCTGTACGGGCAGAAGTTCGACGGGCTGCGCGCGTTCCTCGTCTACATGATGACCCACCCGGGCAAAAAGCTGCTCTTCATGGGCTGCGAAAACGGGCAGTTCTCCGAGTGGAACTACGAAAAAGAGGTCGAATGGTTCTTGCTCGACTACGAGCGGCACGCAAAGCTGCACGCCTTTGTGCGCGACCTCAATCACCTCTATCTTGCCCACAGCGAACTTTGGGAAATCGACGACAACTGGGAGGGCTTCCAGTGGGTCGAGGTTGACAACAGCGACGAGAGCATTCTCGCCATGCGCCGCATCAACAAGCGCGGCGAAGCACTGCTGACGGTCATCAACTTCACGCCGGTCGAGCGCGAAGGACATACGCTGACCGTCCCCGCCGGAACGCGCTACAGCATTCTGCTCGATTCCTCGGACGAAAAGTACGGCGGCTATAAAAAGACGACCGGCTCGCTCCGCTCGAAAAAGCAAAAGGACGGCAGCTCGGTGATTCGTCTCGACCTGCCTGCGCACGGCGCGGTCATTCTCAAAGAAAAAGTCATTGCAAAAAAGCAGTAAACCGACAGCGTTATAAACGACAGCGTTATAAATTTTTTCGGAGGTACGGATACTTATGAACAAAAAGAGAAAAGAATGTGTCGCCATGCTTCTCGCCGGCGGTCAGGGTTCCCGTCTGTACGCGCTGACAAAATCCACTGCAAAGCCTGCGGTCACTTTCGGCGGCAAGTATCGCATCATTGACTTTCCGCTTTCCAACTGCATCAATTCCGGCATCGACACGGTCGGCGTGCTGACGCAGTATCAGCCGCTGATGCTGAACGACTACGTCGGCAACGGTCTGCCGTGGGACCTCGACCGCACCTACGGCGGCGTCAAGATTCTGCCGCCCTATCAGGGGCAGAAAAAAGCCGACTGGTATAAGGGAACCGCAAACGCCATTTATCAGAACATGGCGTTCATCGACCAGTACGACCCCGAATATGTCATGATTCTTTCGGGCGACCACATCTACCGCATGGACTACGCCGAGATGCTCCGCTATCACAAGAAGAAGGACGCCGACTGCACCATTGCGGTGCTCGAAGTCCCGCTGAAGGAAGCGAGCCGCTTCGGTATCCTGACCACGCACGAGAACGGGCAGATTTACAAATTCACCGAAAAACCGAAAAATCCCGATTCAACCAAGGCGTCGATGGGCATTTATATCTTTACCAAAAAAATCCTTGAAGAGTATCTGACAAAGGATGACGCAGATCCGGAGTCGGCGAAAGATTTCGGAAAGAACGTTATTCCCGCGATGCTGAACGACGGAAGAAAAATGGTCGCATATCCGTTTGAAGGATATTGGAAAGACGTCGGAACGCTGACAAGCCTGTGGGAAGCGAATATGGATCTTCTCGGAACGAACCCCGAATTCGATCTTCACACAAAGGATTGGAGGATCTATTCCAGAAACAACAACCTTCCTCCGCACTTTATATCCGAAACGGCAACGGTCGAGAATTCTCTTATAACCGAAGGCTGCGACATTCGCGGAACCGTCATCAACAGCGTACTTTCAAACGGCGTGACCGTTGAAGAGGGCGCGGTCGTGCGCGATTCCGTGCTGATGACCGATGTGACCGTGAAAGCGTGGGCGAGAGTCGAATACAGTATTATAGACAGCGATACCGTTATCTGTGAGAACGCGTCGGTCGGAAAAGAACGCGCTTCCGCACGCGGGCTTGCCGTTGTCGGAGAAGGGCTTGTCGTTGAAGCGGGAAGCGTGATACCCGACGGCGAAATGGTCGGATCCGCGTCGAAAAACAATTAAACGAAAGGGAGAGAATTATGACAACGGCAGGGATCATTTTTTCAAATATACATGACAGCAATATCCCCGAACTCACAAGAAACAGGACAATGGCTTCCGTACCTTTCGCGGGCAAATACAGGCTTATAGATTTTACCCTTTCAAATATGGTCAACTC
>SFNW01000028.1 GCA_004554105.1 Clostridiales bacterium
CCCTATACCGAAATTGCGCACGCCGACCCCTTTGTGCCGACCCTGCCGCTCGCCTCCGTCCTCAAGGACGAATTGCCCGACGGCGCGGACAAGCGCATCTTTGTCTTTGAGCGCGCAAGCCGCTTTGCGCTGCTTTGCGGCAGCCCGACCCGCTATGCGTGGTCTTCTCCCGTGCCGCAGGCAGAGCTTGACCGCTACGGACTTGTCGAGCGCCGCTGCGCCGATTATTCGCGCCGCTACCGCGATGTGTTAATTCACCGAAAAGAGTATCGCCCTGACGATACCGACCGCGCTTTTTTTGCTGCGCTTTGCGACGCAAGGGATAAGTATATGAAACAGCCTTAAAAGCGCCGCACTTCCGGCGCTTTTCTTGCCGTTTTTTTGATATATCGAAAAATACAATACCGCTATGTCAAAGAAACAATATGCAAGGACAAACAAGTGTGTTAAAATTTTAACAGAATCAGGATTGAAAGACATAACTATTGAAAGTCAAATACTCAGGAGGGTCAATCATGGAAGCAAAAAAGTATGAGATCGTCGACGGCGTTGAAAAGCTGGAACAGGCGATCGCGCGCGTCAGAGCCGCTCAGAGGAAGTTTGCGACTTACACGCAGGAGCAAGTCGACAAAATCTTTCTTGCAGCCGCCTCCGCCGCAAACAAGGAGCGGATTCCGCTGGCAAAAATGGCGGTCGCTGAGACCGGCATGGGCGTTGTCGAGGACAAGGTCATCAAGAACCACTATGCGGCAGAGTATATCTACAACGCATATAAGGACACGAAGACCTGCGGCGTAATCGAGGAGGACACGGCATACGGCATCAAGAAGATTGCCGAGCCTATCGGCGTTATCGCGGCGGTCATTCCGACGACCAACCCGACCTCAACCGCAATCTTCAAGACGCTGCTCGCGCTGAAGACGAGAAACGGTATCATCATCAGCCCCCACCCGAGAGCAAAGCAGTCCACCATTGCCGCGGCAAAAATCGTTCTCGAAGCCGCAGTGAAGGCGGGCGCACCCGAGGAAATCATCTCGTGGATCGACGTTCCAAGCCTTGAGATGACCAACCTTGTCATGAAGGAAGCCGACATTATTCTGGCGACCGGCGGTCCCGGCATGGTAAAGGCGGCATATTCCAGCGGCAAGCCGGCACTCGGCGTCGGCGCAGGCAATACGCCCGCAATCATCGATGACACGGCGGACATTCTGCTCGCGGTCAACTCGATTATTCACTCCAAGACCTTTGACAACGGTATGATTTGCGCGTCCGAGCAGTCGGTTATCGTGCTCGACCGCGTTTATCAGGCGGTCAAGGACGAATTTGCCGCAAGAGGCTGCTACTTCTTGAAGGGCGACGAGCTGGACAAGGTCCGCAAGACCATTCTGATTAACGGCGCATTGAATGCGAAAATCGTCGGTCAGAAGGCACACACGATTGCCGCACTCGCAGGCGTTGAAGTTCCCGAGGGGACGAAAATTCTCATCGGTGAGGTCGAGAGCGTCGAACTCTCCGAGGAATTTGCACACGAAAAACTCTCGCCCGTTCTTGCAATGTACCGTGCGAAGGATATTCAGGACGCTTTCGACAAAGCGGAGCATCTGATTGCGGACGGCGGCTACGGTCACACGTCCTCGATTTACCTGAATGTTGCGACCGAGAAAGAAAAACTCGACGAGTTTGCCGCAAGAATGAAGACCTGCCGCATTCTCGTCAACACCCCCTCCTCGCAGGGCGGTATCGGCGACCTGTACAACTTCAAACTCGCTCCCTCGCTGACGCTTGGCTGCGGCTCTTGGGGCGGTAACAGCGTTTCCGAGAACGTCGGTGTCAAGCACCTGATTAATATTAAGACCGTTGCCGAGAGGAGAGAGAATATGCTTTGGTTCAGAGCGCCTGAAAAGGTTTACATCAAAAAGGGCTGCCTGCCCGTCGCCCTCGACGAACTCAAAACCGTCATGGGCAAGAAAAAGGCGTTCGTTGTCACCGACAGCTTCTTGTATCACAACGGCTACACCAAGCCGATTACCGACAAGCTCGACGAGATGGGCATTCAGCACGCGACCTTCTTCGATGTCGCTCCCGACCCGACGCTTGCCTGCGCTAAAGAAGGCGCTGCGCAGATGCGCGCCTTTGCGCCCGACTGCATCATCGCACTCGGCGGCGGCTCGGCAATGGACGCGGCAAAAATCATGTGGGTTCTCTATGAGCACCCCGAAGCAGACTTTATGGACATGGCAATGCGCTTTGTCGATATTCGCAAGCGTGTTTACACCTTCCCGAAGATGGGCGAGAAGGCATACTTCATCGCCATCCCGACCTCTGCCGGTACCGGCTCCGAGGTTACGCCGTTCGCCGTTATTACCGATGAAAAGTCCGGCGTCAAGTACCCGCTTGCCGACTACGAGCTGCTGCCCGACATGGCAATCATCGACACCGATTTCCACATGAGCGCGCCGAAGGGTTTGACCGCCGCATCGGGTATCGACGCGGTTACACACGCGCTCGAGGCTTATGCTTCGATGATGGCGACCGACTACACCGACGGTCTTGCGCTCCGCGCGCTCAAGACGATCTTCACCTATCTGCCGCGTGCTTATGAAAACGGTCAGACCGACGTCGAAGCGCGTGAAAAGATGGCAAATGCGGCGACGATGGCAGGCATGGCGTTCGCCAACGCTTTCCTCGGCGTCTGCCACTCGATGGCGCACAAACTTGGCGCATTCCACCATCTGCCGCACGGCGTTGCAAACGCGCTGATGATTGAGGAAGTCCTCCGCTTCAATGCAAGTGAAGAGCCTGCAAAGATGGGTACCTTCTCGCAGTACGACCACCCGCACACGCTTGCGCGCTATGCCGAGGTTGCCGATTATCTCGGCATCAAGGGCGAGACCGACGCGGAGAAGCTCGAAGGGCTGATCAAGGCAATCAACGACCTCAAGGCGCGCGTCGGCATCAAGAACACCATCAAGGAGTACGGCATCGACGAAAAAGACTTCCTCGACCGTCTCGACGAGATGACCGAGCAGGCGTTTGACGACCAGTGCACCGGCGCAAACCCGCGCTACCCGCTGATGAGCGAAATCAAACAGATGTATCTCAACGCATACTATGGCAACAAGCACTTCACCGAGGCGGCGATGCCGAGCGTGGATTCCGCTTTGGTCAGCGCGGACACCGACGGTGCAAAGCGCGCCTACACGACCGCTAAAAAAGGAAAGAAAAACTGAGGAGGGGCAGCCATGAAACTGGATAAAGTGATCGCAGTCAGAAATTCCAAGACCGTCTATCGCGACGGTGACAAGTGTATCAAGGTGTTCGACGCCGATTTTTCCAAGGCGGACATTCTCAACGAGGCACTGAATCAGGCAAGAGTCGAAGAGACCGGGCTGAAGATTCCGAAGGTACTCGAAGTCGGCAAAATCAACGGCAAATGGGCTATCGTGTCCGAATTTATCGCGGGCAAAACGCTTTCGCAGTTGATGGAGGAAAATCCGGACGACGCCGACGCATATCTTGAAAAGTTTGTTGATTTGCAGATTGAAGTGCAGAGCAAGACCTGCCCGCTGCTCAACAAGCTGAAGGACAAGATGAACCGCAAAATCGGTATGGCAGACCTCGATGCGACGACCCGCTACGACCTGCGCACGCGCCTTGAAGCTATGCCGAAGCACAACAAGCTCTGCCACGGCGACTTTAACCCCTCCAACATCATTATTGCCGAGGACGGCACACCGTATATCCTCGACTGGTCGCACGCTACGCAGGGCAACGCATCCGCAGATGCGGCGCGTACCTATCTTCTGTTCTGCCTCAGCGGCGACGAAGCCACCGCAAAGAAATATCTCGAGCTTTTCTGCAAGAAGAGCAATACCGCAAGACAGTATGTTCAGAAATGGATGCCCATTGTTGCCGCCTCCCAGTCTGTTAAGGGCAACGCAAAGGAGCGGGAATTCCTGCTTTCCTGGGTAGATGTAGTCGACTACGAATAATACGGAGGAATCCTCAATGAAAGTAACGGTATGTATCGGCAGTTCCTGTCACCTGAAAGGCTCGCGTCAGGTCGTTGAAGCGCTTCAGCGTAATATTGCTGACCACGGGCTTGCGGACACGGTCGAGCTCGGCGGCACCTTCTGCATGGGCAAATGCCAGCAGGGCGTCTGCGTGAGCGTCGACGACGATTTCTTCTCGGTCAGCCCCGATACGGTTGACGACTTCTTTAAGAATACGATTCTCGCAAGAGCATAATTCACCGCTATTCAATTTGAGGATGCGGCGACGCCTGCCGGCATAGCCGTCGGCAGGCGCACCCGTATCGACGCCCTAATTCATTCGGGCAAAAGGGGAGACTTATGTCAAATTGTCTGACACTGAAAAAATCAAACTGCAAAAACTGCTATAAATGTATTCGACACTGCCCGGTCAAGTCGATTCGCTTTTCGGGAAACCAGGCACATATCATCGACAACGAGTGTATTCTCTGCGGTCAGTGCTTTGTCGTCTGCCCGCAGAACGCCAAGGAAATCGTAGACGAGACCGAAAAGGTCAAAGTGCTGCTGCAGAGCGGCGCACCGGTCTATGTCAGCCTTGCGCCCTCGTTTATCGCCAACTACGACGGCGTCGGCATCGAGGCAATGCGCAAGGCACTCAAATCGCTCGGCTTTTACGACGTCGAGGAGACGGCTTACGGTGCTTCGATTGTCAAGACCGAGTATGAGCGAATGCTTAAGGAAGAGCATCGGGACGTCATCATTTCTTCCTGCTGTCATTCAATCAATTTGCTGATTCAAAAGTATTTTCCGAAGGAACTGCCGTATCTTGCCGATGTACTTTCGCCGATGCAGGCGCACTGCGCAGACATCAAAAAGCGCAATCCGCTTGCCAAGACCGTCTTTATCGGTCCCTGCGTCGCCAAGAAAGACGAAGCGGCGCATTATGAGGGACTTGTCGACGCCGTGCTGACCTTTGAGGAACTGACCGCATGGCTGAAAGCCGAAAATATCGAGCTTGAGCAGAAAATGGATGCGAACGAAAACAGCCGCGCTCGGTTTTTCCCGACGGCGGGCGGCATCCTCAAAACCATGGCGCAGAACGAGCCCGGCTATACCTATATCGCGCTCGACGGTGTCGAAAACTGCATCGCCGCGCTTCGTGAAATCGAAAGCGGCAGCATTCATCACTGTTTTATCGAAATGTCCGCGTGTGTCGGCAGCTGCGTCGGCGGTCCGGTTATGGAGAAGTATCATCGTTCGCCGGTTAAGGACTATAAGGCGGTCGCTTCCTTTGCCGGTCCCCGCGATTTTGACGCCGAGCAGCCCGAGCCGCTCGCGCTGCGCAAAGCCTTTACTTCAATCGAGCGCAAGCTCCAGCCGCCGACCGACACCGAAATTCAGTCGATTCTGCGTCAGATGGGCAAATTCAAGCCCTCGGACGAACTGAACTGCGGCTCGTGCGGCTACAATACATGCCGCGAAAAGGCGATTGCCATTTATCAGGGTAAGGCGGAGATTTCCATGTGTCTGCCGTTCCTCAAGGATAAGGCGGAGAGTTTCTCCGACAATATTGTCAACAATACGCCGAACGGATTGATTGTTCTCAACGAGGACCTCGAGGTGCAGCAAATCAACAACGCGGCGCGCAAGATTATGAATATCCGTTCCGCGTCCGACGTCCTCGGCGAGCCGGTTATTCGCATTCTCGACCCCAAGGTCTATCTGGACGTGCTGCACAGCGGCAGAGGGGTGCAGGATCAGCGCACATACCTTGCAGAGTATCAGAAATACATCGAGCAGACCGTCGTTTATGATAAGGACTATCATGTCCTCATCAGCATCATGCGCGACGTGACCGACGAGGAAACCGAGCGCGAGAAAAAGGAAAATATCAGCCGCCAGACCGTCGAAATCGCAGACAAGGTCGTTGACAAGCAGATGCGCATTGTGCAGGAGATTGCCTCGCTGCTCGGCGAAACGGCAGCCGAGACCAAAATCGCGCTGACCAAGCTGAAAGAGAGCATTTCGGATGAATAACCTGTGTGCGGACATCGGATATAAAAGCGTCAATCACTACGGCGAGCAGCTCTGCGGCGACCATGTCGATATTGTCGAGCAGGACGAAAATTCGACCGTGATTGTCCTTGCCGACGGGCTGGGCAGCGGCGTTAAGGCGAGCATTCTTTCGACGCTGACCTCGAAAATCATCTCGACGATGATGGCAGAGGGGCTGTCGCTCGAGGACTGCGTTTCGACGATTGCCGCAACACTGCCGATTTGCTCGGAGCGCGGCGTCGCCTACTCGACCTTTACGATTATTCACCTCATCGGCAATGAGACCGCGGAGGTCATTCAGTACGACAATCCGCTGCTGATTTTGCTGCGTGACGGGGAAAATTACGATTATCCAAAGACCGAAATGACCATCGGCGGCAAGAAGATTTACCGCTCGTCGATAAAACTGCGCGAAAACGATATTTTTGTTGCCATGAGTGACGGCTGCCCCCACGCGGGCATCGGCACGGCATACAATTTCGGCTGGAGTCGCGAGGACATCATCGACTTTATGGCGACCGTTTCGGTCGCCGGCTACACGGCAAAAACGCTGTCGACCATGCTGGTCGACGAGTGCTACAAGCTCTACGGCGAGCAGCCGGGCGACGACGCTACGGCGTGCGTCGTTCGGATTCGTAAGCGTGAGCCGATGAACCTGCTGTTCGGTCCTCCCGCCAATCGGGACGACTGCGACCGCATGATGTCGCTTTTCTTCTCCAAGGAGGGCAAACACATCATCTGCGGCGGTACGACCTCGTCCATCGCGGCAAAGTATCTGCACAAGCCGCTCAAGGCGAGTCTCAATTTCGAGAGCAGCGACATTCCGCCGACGGCGGAAATCGAGGGCGTCGACCTCGTAACCGAGGGCGTCATTACGGTCAACCGCGTTCTGCAATACGCCAAGGACTATCTTGCGGATAACAAGTCCTACGAGCAGTGGAGCATGAAGCGCGACGGTGCCTCGCTCATTTGCAGACTGCTGTTTGAAGAGGCGACCGACATTAACTTTTTTGTGGGCAGGGCAGTGAACCCGGCACATCAGAATCCCGACCTGCCCATCAATTTCAACATCAAGATGAATCTGGTCGAGGAGCTTTCCGAATGCCTGAAGAAGATGGGCAAGCGGATTAAAGTCAGTTATTTTTAAGAAGGTGCGGCATGAGAAAATTCGATACCAAAGTTCAATATTTGAAATACAAAGTCCTGCGCGAGGTTGCGCGTCAGGCATGGAAGGACACGCTGTTTGAAAACCTTCTTGACATTCCGAAGATCATTGTCCCGGGCAATACGCCCACTATGCGCTGCTGCGTCTATAAGGAGCGCGCCATTCTCGCCGAGCGCGTCAAGCTCGCGATGGGCGGCGACAAGGACAATCCGAATGTGATCCAGGTCATTGAAATCGCCTGTGACGAATGTCCGGTCGGCGGCTTTGAAGTCACCAACGCCTGCCGCGGCTGTCTCGCACACCGTTGTGAGGACGTTTGCCGCTTCGGCGCGATTTCGTTTGACGAGAATCACGTTGCGCACATCGACAAGTCGAAGTGCAAGGAATGCGGCGCCTGCTCCAAGGTCTGCCCCTACACCGCGATTGTCAGCCGCAAGCGTCCCTGCCAAAACGCCTGCAAAATCAAGGCGATTTCAATGAACGAAAACAAGGCGGCTTCGATTGACAACGGCAAGTGTATTTCCTGCGGCGCGTGCGTTTATCAGTGCCCGTTCGGCGCGATTATGGACAAATCCTATATTCTGAATGTCATCGACCTCTTAAAGAAGAGCCTCGAAAATAAGGACATCAAACTCTATGCCGTCGTTGCGCCCTCAATTTCGAGCCAGTTTACCTATGCAAAACTCGGACAGGTAGTGACGGGACTGAAAAAACTCGGTTTCCACACGGTCGTTGAAGCGGCGCTCGGCGCGGACATGGTCGCGCAGGCGGAGTCCAAGGAACTTGCCGAAAAGGGCTTTCTCACCAGTTCCTGCTGTCCGGCGTTTGTCGACTACATAAACAAGGCGTTTCCCGAACTTGTACCCTATGTGTCACACAATCTTTCGCCGATGGCGACGATCGCAAAATACATCAAGGACACCACGAAGAACGCGAAGGTCGTCTTTATCGGTCCCTGCACGGCAAAAAAAGCCGAGGTTCAGAAAGACGCGGTCAAGCCGTATGTTGACGCCGCGCTCACCTTTGAAGAGCTTCAGGCGCTCTTTGACAGCCGCGACCTCGACATTACGACGCTTGAAGATGGGGTTCTCGACAATGCGTCCTACTTCGGCAGAATTTTCGCCCGCTGCGGCGGTTTATCCGACGCGGTGGCACAGGGACTCAAGGAGCACGGTATCACCGATTTCGAGCTGAAGCCCTGTTCCTGCGACGGCATCGAAGCCTGCCGCGTTGCGCTGCTGAAAAAGAGCAAAAATCTGCTCGACGCCAACTTTATCGAGGGCATGGCGTGCATCGGCGGCTGCATCGGCGGTGCGGGCTGCCTGACCCACGGCGAAAAGAACAAAGCCGAGGTCGACAAATACGGCAGGGAAGCACTCGAAAAGACGATTTCCGACGCCGTTTCCGTACTGAAATAAGCAAAACAGGCAGCCTCAAAAGCGGCTGCCTTATTTTATACTGTTTTCAGCAATACTGATACGCGAAACGCTCGGTGCCGTCCTCGGCGTAGATGATGCCGCAGTACGCAAAGCCGCGGCGGGTTACGAGATGCTGCATGACAAGATTGTTGCGGTGGGTGTCGATGCGAAGATTGTCAATTTTCTCAAGGCAATAGTCAATCGCGGTGTCAAACACGCCGCGTCGCTCGCCGCTGCTCGCGATGCGGTGAATCGTGCCGTATTCGCGCTCGTTTTTCCATGCGCCGTCGAGAATCACGGCGTAGGTCGGGTCTTTGCCGATGATAAAGACGAAAACGCCTTGCACCAGCCCTTCCTCATCTACACAGACATAGGAGATTTGTTTTTCGATGTCGGCTTCGACCGTTTCCCGCGTAGGATAGACGTTGCTCCACTGCGTCGGGTTGCCGTTTTCACGCATAAAGACCTGTGCGCGGGTGTAGATTTCCATGATGCGCGCAAGGTCGCTTTTCTTTGCATTCCGTATCGTCATTTTCATTCTTCAGTCCATTCATAGAGCTGCAGCAGTCTGTCCTCAATCACTGTCTTGCGGTCGTCGAGCTCCGCCGCGCGGACATAGTCGCTCGCCGCGTCGCCGTACAGCTCGTCGGTCACCTTGGCAAGCTCGATTTCCAGCTCCTCGATTTCCTTGCGATATGCCGCAAGCTTTTTTTCTTCTTTCCGCTTTTCCGCAAGCTCACGCTTCTGCTGCATGAAGTCTTCTTTGCTTCCGCTGCGCTCGGGCTTTTCCTCCGGCTCGGCGGCAAGCGCCGCTTCGGGAGAGAAGAGCAGCTCGCGCTTTGCGCGGTACGCGGCATAAATGTCGGTATCAAAGGACGCGGGCGTGAACACAAAGGTGGAGCAGGGGAACTCGGGCGGCATGATTTCGATGATTTTCGTCGCCAACTTTTCGATGAAATAGCGGTCGTGCGAAACGCAAATCAGTGTGCCGTCGAATGCGCGAAGCGCGTCCTCAAGCACCTCACGCGAGGGAATGTCGAGGTGGTTGGTCGGCTCGTCGAGAATCAAAAGGTTGACCTTGGAGAGAATCAGCTTTGCCATCGTAAGCCGCGCGCGCTCGCCGCCGCTGAGGTCAGCCACCCGCTTTTCGGTGTCCTCGCACTTGAACAAAAAGAGCGCAAGCGTGCTGCGAATATCGTACTCGGTCAGCGTCGGATAGGCGTTCCAAAGCTCGTCGAGGACGGTCGAAGTTTCGTCGAGATTCTGATTTTCCTGGTCGTAGTACGCCGCCTTGATGTTATAGCCCAGTTCGACCGTGCCGCCGGTCGGCGAAAGTTTTCCGACAAGCACCTTCATCAGCGTCGACTTGCCGCAGCCGTTGGGCCCGGCGAAAAACACGCGCTCGCCTTTTTTGATAAGAAAGGTCAAATCCTTGAAAACCGTCTTTTCGCCGAACCGCATTGAAAGACTGTCCGCGCGGACAACCTCGTTTGCGCTCGGCGGCGCGCTTTGGAACGACATACGGATAGACTTTAAATCCTCGGTCGGCTTCTCGACCTTATCCATGTGCTTGATGTAGTTTTCCTTGGCGCGTATCGTGACAAAATTATGCTCCTGCCCCCAGCGACGCTGCTGTTCAATCATCGCCTCGACGCGGGCGATCTCCTTTTGCTGCTGATTGTATTTTCTCAGCTCCGCCTCGCGGTTTTCGGCGCGCTGCCGCTGCGCCTCGGTGTAGTTGCCGTTATAGAGCTTTGCGCTGTGATGCTCGATGTGCAGGGTCTTGTTTGTCACGCGGTCGAGAAAATAGCGGTCGTGCGAAATGACCAGTACGGTGTTGCGATAGGCGGCAAGAAAGCCCTCGAGCCAGTCAATCGTCTCGACGTCGAGATGGTTGGTCGGCTCGTCGAGCATCAGAATATCCGGCTCGGACGCGAGCAGCCGCGCAAGCGCAAGCCGCGTGCGCTGTCCGCCGCTGAGAGAGGTGACCGGCAGCGCCATCATCGTCTCGTCAAAGCCCATTTTGGCAAGAATACTTTTGCATTTGCCGCGAAAATACTGACCGCCGTTTTGCGCAAAACTGTGACTGAGTTCGCTGAATTCTGCCGCAAGCGCACTGTAGCTGTCCGAGGTTACGTCCATGCGCGACGCAAGCGTTTTTTCAAGCTCGTCGAGCCGCTTTTCCGCCGCCAGCAACGCCGGAAACGCGAGATACATGTGCTCAAGCGCACTCTCGCCGCCGACCTCCTCGGTCATATCGGCGTTCTGCGCAAGCAGTCCGATTGTTTTTCCCTTGGAGACATAGACCGCGCCGCTGTCCGCCGTATACTCGCCGGTAATCAGGCGGAACAGGGAGGTTTTGCCCGCGCCGTTGACCCCGATGATGCCGAGGCGGTCACCCTCATTGACGGAAAACGAAATATTTTCAAGGACCGTCGCCGTGCCGAATTTCAGCGTCAGCTCGGTCGTACTCAGAATAATCATAATTACACGCCTTTTTACAAAGATAGTATTAGTTTATCACAGTCAGCGCTTCATGTCAAATATAGAAAATTTTGATGCTGATATTTTTCGCCGTCGCTGCAATACTATTCTTGACAGGAGGAAATCCGTATGAAGAAGATGAGCAAGAATAAAGCGACAACGATGGCAAATGCGGCGCTCACCGGCATGATGGTCGGCGCGGCGGTCGGCATGGCGGCAAAGGGAATGATGACGCCGAAAAAGCGGAAGCTGACCAAAACGGCTTCCAAGGCGATTGGCGCCGTCGGCGAGGCAATGCAGAGCGTTTCCTCGTATCTGAAGTAATTCAAAGGCGCAGCCCCGTGGGCTGCGCCTTTGATATAAAAACTCGATTTTACGCAATCGGCTCAAAATCCGCCGCGCCGTGCTTGCAGAGCGGACAGATGTAGTCCTCGGGCAGCGTGTCGCCCTCGTAGACGTAGCCGCAAATCTTGCAGACAAAGCCCTTCTTGCCCTCGGTTTCGGGCTTCGGCTTGACGTTTTCCTGATAGTAGGTATAGGTCATGGTTGGAATATCGGAGATAACGCGCGCTTCGGTAATACTGCAAATGAACAGACCGTGTGTGCCGAGGTCGACATACTGCTCGACGCGCAGCGACATAAACGAATTGATGTAGCGGGGCAGGAAGACCAGCCCGTTGTCCGAGCGGAGCGGCGTGCAGTTTGCAAACTTATCGACATTTCTGCCGCTGACAAAGCCGAAGGTCTCAAATACCTTGAACGGCGCGTCCTCGGACAGGCAGTTGATGTTCATGATGCCGGTCTGCTTGATGACGTGGTGCGAATAGTTGTCCTTATTGATGGCAACGGCGACGCGGTTGGGGGAATTGGTGACCTGCGTGACGGTGTTGACAATCAAGCCGTTGTCCTTTTTGCCGTCGTTTGAGGTGACGACATAGAGTCCGTACCCGATTTTGAAGAGTGCGGAAAGGTCGTTCTTGTTCGCGGTTTCGCTGCTCTGTGCGATATAGTCGCGGCAAAGCTCGTTTGCCAGTTCGTCGAGCTGTGCGGTGCTTGCTTCGTTCAGCGCCGAGCGAATCGTGACTGTCGTATCGGTAAAGGTGATGTTCTTGCTGCTTGCAAAGAGATTCTTCATCGTCTTGGCGGCGAGCGGCGCCCACGAGCCGTTTTCAATCAAGCCGACAACGCGATTCTGGAAATTGCGCTCGGTCAGGTGCGTGATGAAGGTGTGCATGAACGGGAAAATTTCCGCATTGTAGGTCGTGGTGGCGAGGACAAGCTTGCCGTAGCGGAAAGCGTCCTCAACCGCCTTTGCCATATCACAGCGGGCGAGGTCGTGGACGACGACCTTAGGGCAGCCGAGTGCACGCAGCTTTTCGGCAAGCAGCTCGACGGCTCTTTTCGTATGTCCGTAGACCGAGGTATAGGCAATGACAATACCCTCGGTCTCGACCGAATAGGAGGACCAGGTGTTGTACAGTCCGAGGTAATAACCGAGATTTTCGTTCAGTACGGGACCGTGCAGCGGGCAAATCGTTTGAATGTCGAGCGTCGCCGCCTTTTTCAGGACATTCTGCACCTGCGTGCCGTACTTGCCGACGATGCCGATATAGTAACGGCGCGCCTCGTCCGCCCACGGCTCGTCAACATCGAGCGCGCCGAACTTGCCGAAGCCGTCTGCCGAGAACAGCACCTTGTCGGCGGTATCGTAGGTCATAATGACCTCAGGCCAGTGGACCATCGGCGCGGTCACGAAAGCGAGCGTGTGCTTGCCGAGCGAAAGCGTGTCGCCCTCGCCGACGACGATGCGGCGGTCTGCATAATCGCAGCCGAAGAACTGCTCCATCATGGCGAACGCCTTGGCAGAGGAAACGACCGTCGTATTGGCATATACCTTCAGGAAATTGGCGATATTGGCGGAGTGGTCGGGTTCCATGTGCTGCACAACCAAATAGTCGGGCTGACGGTCGCCGAGCAGACTTTGCAGGTTATCCATCCATTCGTGCGTGAAGCGCGCGTCGACCGTGTCCATAACGGCGATTTTTTCGTCGAGAATGACATAGGAATTATAAGACATTCCGTTTTTGACGACATACTGTCCCTCAAACAGGTCAACGGCATGGTCATTCACGCCGACATAGCGGATATCTTCGGAAATTTTCATGGGCACACCTCGTAAAACATATATTTTTCGTTTTTATACTATTATAAATGTTTTTGCGCGGAATTTCAATTGTTTTTACAACAAAACGCAATTTATATGCGAGACTCCGACAAATATTTTAAAGTAAATATCTGTTGCAAAAAGTCGGTTTTTTTGCTATAATTATTTCTACAGTTTGCAATGCGAAAAAAGGATTTTCATGAACGAATACATTCAAGCAATTCGACAGAGAAACGAGGGACAAAACCGCCGCGCCTGCGTTGTGACCTTCGGCTGTCAGCAAAATGAGGCGGACTCGGAAAAACTGCGCGGCATGGCGGCGGCAATGGGGTATGCAGTGACCGATACCCCGGCAGAAGCCGACCTGATTGTCGTCAATACCTGCGCCATTCGCGAGCACGCCGAGCAAAAGGCTCTGTCGACCATCGGGCAGTTCAAGCATCTCAAAGCGAAAAACGGCAATCTCATCATCGGCGTCTGCGGCTGCATGACGGCGCAGAAACGCCGCGTGGACGAGCTGAAGAACAGTTATCCGTATGTCGATTTTACCTTTGAGCCGTCCGCGCTCGACCGCTTTCCCGAATACCTGTGCGAGGTCATGGACAGCCGCCGCCGCGCTTTTCACATCGGCGAGGCTGCGGGAAGCATCCGCGAGGGCGTGCCGATTCTGCGTAGCGAAAGCGCAAAAGCATGGGTCAGCATCATGTACGGCTGCAACAATTTCTGTTCCTACTGCATCGTGCCTTATGTGCGTGACAGAGAGCGCAGCAGAGAATATCAGTACGTGATCGACGAGGTCAAAGAGGTCGTCGCCGCAGGGGCAAAGGACGTGACGCTGCTCGGGCAGAACGTCAATTCCTTTGCGGGCGGCTGCAGCTTTGCCGAGCTGATTGAAAAGCTCTCGGAAGTGGACGGCGATTTTCGTCTGCGCTTTATGACCAGCCACCCGAAGGACGTTTCGGACGCGCTGATTGCGGCGATGGCAAAAAGCAAAAACGCCGCGCGGCACTTTCACCTGCCGCTGCAATCGGGCAGCGACGAAATTCTTCATGCAATGAATCGGCATTACGACCGTGCGCACTATCTTTCGATTGTCGAAAAACTGCGCGCCGCCATGCCGGACATTGCGCTGACGACCGATATTATCGTCGGGTTTCCCGGTGAGACCGACGCGGATTTTGAAGCAACGCTCGACATTCTGCGCCGCGTGCGCTTCGATATGATTTACTCGTTTATTTACTCGCCGCGTGCGGGAACGCCTGCGGCAAAGATGGAAAATCAGATTCCCGAGGAAATCAAGTCCGCGCGTATGCAAAAGCTGCTCGCCGTGCAGGACGAAATCTCGCTCGAAATCAATCAATCGCTTGTCGGCAAGGCGCTTCGCGTCCTCGTCGACGGCAAGAGCAAAAACGACGCGAACACTTATGCGGGGCGAAGCGAAGCGGGCAAGCTCGTTCATTTCAAGTCCGAAGCCGACCTTTCGGGTCGGTTTGCAACCGTCCGCATCACCCGTGCAGAGCCGTTCTGCCTGCACGGCGAATTACAGGAAAAATAAATTTATTCATAAAGAGGAAAACCACCATGATGACAGAAGAAATCAGAAAAAAAGCCGAGGAACTCGGCAAGCTGCTGAAGGAAAGCGAAGAGGTCAAGGCTGCTGAGGCAGCCAAGTCCGTCTACGATAACGACGAGACCGTCAAGCAGGCAATTTTTGAATACAACACGCAGAACGCCGTCCTTGCCCAGGAATTTAAGAAGGACGAAAAGGACGAGGCGTTCATGGAGTCGGTCAAGACTCGCATCGGCGAGCTGTACAACGAAATCACGAACAATCCCGCCTATATCGCCTATGTACAGGCGGAGGAGCGCATCGGCGACCTGATGAAAGAAGTCAACGATGAGCTGAATTTTCAGATCACGGGCGAACGCCCGTCGAGCAGCTGCACGGGCAACTGCAGTTCCTGCGGCGGCTGTCACTGATTTTTATTTAACTTTGTTTGACTTTTAGGACGGCGAGGTGAAATTCCGTGGGGTATACCCCAATGATGCAGCAATACTTCGAGGTGAAAAACGCCTATAAGGACTATATTCTCATGTACCGCCTCGGCGACTTCTACGAGATGTTCTTTGAGGACGCCTATACCGCCTCGGAGGAACTTGACTTGACGCTGACCGGCAGAGACTGCGGCATGGAGGAACGTGCGCCGATGTGCGGCGTGCCGTTCCACAAGGCAGACGTCTATATCGGCCGCCTTGTCGAAAAGGGCTACAAGGTTGCGGTCTGCGAGCAGACCGAAGACCCCGCCGAGGCAAAGGGGCTGGTGCGCCGTGAGGTCATCAAGATTGTCACCCCCGGCACCGTGACCGAAAGCACGCTGCTCTCCGATAAGAAGAACAACTTTCTCTGCGCCGTTTATATCGGTGCCGCCGCGTCTGCGGTTGGCTTTGCCGACATTACGACGGGGCGGGTCTATGCGACCGACTGCACCGGCGCGGAGCGCGACGCGCGTCTGAAAAACGAACTTGCGTCCTACGCGCCGAGCGAAATTCTCATGAACATCTCAAAGGGAAGCGCGCCCGCGCTCGACGCGTTTTTTGCCGAGCGCACGACCGCGCTTGTCGAGTATGATCAAAGTTTCCGCTTTGACAAGCCCGACGCGGCAAAGACCGTTCACGCGCAGTTTGCCGAATACGGCGTAGAGCGGCTCAGCCGCGAATGTATCTGCGTTGTCGGCGCACTGCTCGATTACATCAGGGAGACGCAAAAGACCGATATTTCGTTTATCAAGGAACTGAACGTCTACAGCGACGGGCAGTACCTCGAATTTGACATCAACACGCACCGCAATCTCGAGATCACCGAGTCGATGCGGACGAAAGAGAAAAAAGGCTCGCTGCTTTGGGTACTCGACCGCACCAAAACCGCAATGGGTGCGCGTCTGCTTCGCTCGTGGCTGCTGCACCCGCTGCTGAGCATTCCCGAGATTACGCGCCGTCAGTCCGCCATTCGCGCGCTCTGCGACGATTTGCCCGTGCGCGAGGAACTTGCCGCCGCGCTCGGCGGGGTGCTTGATTTGGAGCGTTTGATGGCGAAAATCTCCTACGGCTCTGCCAACGCGCGCGATATGCTCGGGATTCTGAACAGCATTTCGGTGCTGCCCGAGGTCAAGCAGCACATCTGCGGCCTCGACGCCGCCGAATTTCGCGAAATTGCCGCCGCGCTCGATACGCTTGACGACATTCGCAAGCTGCTTGCCGACGCGATTGCCGACGACCCGCCGCTGACCATTCGCGAGGGCGGGATTATCAAGGACGGCTACAACGCGCAGATCGACGAGCTGCGCTCGATTAAAAACAACGGCAAGGGCTATGTCGAAAAGATTGAGGAGCAGGAGAAAGAGAAAACCGGCATCAAGAATCTCCGCATCGGCTACAATCGCGTGTTCGGCTACTACATTGAGGTATCGCGGTCGCAGATCGACCTCGTGCCCGAAACCTACATACGCAAGCAGACGCTTGCCAACTGCGAGCGCTATATTACGCAAGAGCTGAAAGACCTTGAAGCGACGATTCTCGGCGCGACCGACAAACTCGCGGCGATGGAATACAGCATTTTTCAGCAGATTCGCGAGTATCTGGCGAAAAATTCACCGCGCATTCAGGAGAGCGCCGCGTATCTCGCACGCATCGACACCTATATCAGCCTTGCGACCGTGGCGGTCAAAAACCGCTACGTCTGTCCCGATTTTTGCACCGACGGGCGCATTGAAATCAAGAACGGCAGGCACCCCGTGGTCGAAAAGTTCATTTCCGACTCGTACTTCGTGCCGAACGACACAACGCTCGACACCGACAAAAACCGTCTCTTGCTGATTACCGGTCCGAATATGGCGGGTAAATCGACCTATATGCGTCAGGTCGCGCTCATTTCGCTGATGGCGCAAATCGGCTCGTTCGTTCCTGCCGACAGTGCGCGGCTCTCGGTCGTCGACAAGATTTTCACCCGCGTCGGCGCGTCCGACGACCTTGCTTCGGGGCAGTCGACCTTTATGCTCGAGATGAACGAGGTCGCCTATATCCTCAAAAATGCGACCAAGCAAAGTCTGATTGTCTACGACGAAATCGGACGCGGCACCAGCACCTACGACGGCATGAGCATTGCCCGCGCCGTCGCCGAGTACACGCTCGGCAAAAAGATCGGCGCAAAGACGCTGTTTGCAACGCACTATCACGAGCTGACCGTTCTCGAGGACGAGTTTGACGGCGTCGTCAATTACCACATTGCCGCCAAAAAGCGCGGCGACGAGATTACCTTTTTACGCAAAATCGTGCGCGGCGCAGCCGACGACAGCTACGGCATCGAGGTCGCAAAGCTCGCGGGCGTTCCCGCCGAGGTGACGAAACGCGCCAAAGAGATTTTGCACTCGATTGAGAGCGGGGAAGTCAAGCTCGAAAAGCCGAAAAAGGCAGCGGAAGAGCCGACCTTCGATATGCTTTCGATGCTGTCTGCCGACGAGGAGCACGACGTGGCGGAAGCGCTTCGTGCGCTCGACATCAACACGCTCACGCCGATTGAGGCAATGAATCTGATTTTCGATTTCAAAAAGAAACTGAACTGAAAGGAAGTGCGCCGATATGGGAAAAATCAACGTCCTGAGCTTTGAGGTTGCCAACCTCATTGCCGCAGGCGAGGTCGTCGACCGACCCGCCTCCGTGGTCAAGGAGCTGATGGAAAATTCCATTGACGCGCAGGCAAAGAAGGTCACCGTCGAAATCAAAAACGGCGGTGTCGGCTATATCCGCGTTTCGGACGACGGCTGCGGCATTGCGCCCGAGGATCTGCCGCTCGCACTGAAGCGCCACGCGACAAGCAAAATTGCCGCCGCCGAGGACCTTGCCGCGATTTTCACGCTTGGCTTTCGCGGCGAAGCACTCGCCGCGATTTCCTCGGTCTCTAAAGTGCGCATTCTTTCCAAAACCGCCGACGTGCCGACCGGCGCGATGCTCTACGCGGACGGCGGGCGCATTCTTTCGGTTGAAGAGGCGGGCTGCCCGTGCGGCACGACGATTACGGTCGAGCAGCTTTTTGCCAATGTCCCCGCGCGGCGCAAATTTTTGAAGAAGGACTCGACCGAAGCCGCAGCGGTTTCCGCCGCGGTTGAAAAAATCGCGCTTTCGCACCCCGAAATCGCCTTTCGTCTGATTTCCGACGGCAGCGTGAAACTGGACACAACCGGAGACGGCAAACTCGAAAACGCGGTCTACTCGGTCCTCGGCAGAGAGTTTGCAAAGCGAATGCTTCCCGTCAAATGCCG
>SFNW01000148.1 GCA_004554105.1 Clostridiales bacterium
AGACCTCGAGGGCATGGAATACGAGCCGCTCTTTGACTGTGCCGAGGGCATCGTCAAGGCACAGGGCAAAAAGGCGTTCTACGTCACCTGCGACGGCTATGTCACGCTGACCGACGGTACCGGCGTCGTCCATATCGCGCCCGCATTCGGCGAGGACGACTCCAAGGTCGGCAAGCGGTATGATTTGCCCTTCGTTCAGCTCGTCGACGCAAAGGGCGAGATGACGAAAGAAACCAAGTGGCAGGGCGTATTCTGCAAGGACGCCGACAAGCTCGTGCTGGTCGACCTCGAAAGCCGCGGGCTGCTCTTTTCCGCCCCCTCTTTTGAGCACAGCTATCCGCACTGCTGGCGCTGCGGTACGCCGCTGATTTACTACGCGCGCGACTCCTGGTTTATCAAGATGACCGCCGTCAAGGACGACCTCATTCGCAACAACAACACCATCAACTGGATTCCCGAGAGCATCGGCAAGGGACGCTTCGGCGACTGGCTTGAAAACGTGCAGGACTGGGGACTCTCGCGCAACCGCTACTGGGGCACGCCGCTCAACATCTGGGAATGTGCCTGCGGCAAGCGGCACGCCGTCGGCTCGATTGCCGAGCTGAAAGAAATGAGCAAAAACTGCCCCGACAACATTGAACTGCACCGCCCCTACATCGACGCGGTCACGCTGACCTGCCCCGACTGCGGCGGCGAAATGCACCGCGTGCCCGAAGTCATCGACTGCTGGTACGACAGCGGCTCGATGCCCTTTGCACAGCACCACTATCCCTTTGAAAACAAGGAGTTGTTCGAGCAGCAGTTCCCTGCCGACTTCATCTCCGAAGCGGTTGACCAGACGCGCGGCTGGTTCTATTCCCTGCTCGCCATCTCGACCCTGATTTTCAACAAAGCACCCTACAAGAACGTCATCGTCCTCGGCCACGTCCAGGACGAAAACGGACAGAAGATGTCCAAGTCCAAGGGCAACGCGGTCGACCCGTTCGACGCGCTCGAAACCTACGGCGCGGACGCGATCCGCTGGTACTTCTACACCAACTCTGCCCCCTGGCTGCCCAACCGCTTCCACGGCAAGGCGGTCGTCGAGGGACAGCGCAAGTTCCTCGGCACGCTCTGGAACACCTATGCGTTCTACGTCCTCTATGCCGAGATCGATCAGTTCGACCCGACCAAGCACACGCTGAATTACGAGACGCTGTCGGTCATGGACAAGTGGCTGCTCTCGAAGCTGAACACCACCATCAAGGCGGTCGACGGCAACCTTGCCGCCTATCGGATTCCCGAAGCCGCAAAGGCGCTGTCCGACTTCACCGACGAGCTGTCCAACTGGTATGTCCGCCGCTGCCGCGAACGCTATTGGGGCAGCGACATGACGACCGACAAGGAGAACGCCTACATGACGCTCTACACGGCGCTCGTCACGCTCTCCAAGCTCGCCGCGCCGATGATTCCGTTCATGACCGAGGAGATCTATCAGAATCTCGTCCGTTCGGTCGACCCCACGGCGCCCGAGAGCATTCACCTGTGCGACTTCCCGGTCGCGGACGATGCGCTGATTGACGAATCGCTCGAATACAGCATGGAGGAAGTGCTGAAGATCGTCATGCTCGGCCGCGCCGCGCGCAACGCCGCGAACATCAAGAACCGTCAGCCGATTGCGAAGATGTTCATCGGCGCGCCGAAGCCGCTCGACGACACCTTTACCGCGATCGTCACCGACGAGCTGAACGTCAAGGAAGCCGAGTTTACGTCCGACGCCTCCGCGTTCCTTTCCTATAACATCAAGCCGAATCTGAAAACGGTCGGTCCGAAGTACGGCAAGCAGCTCGGCGAAATCCGCACGCTTCTTGCAGACGCGGACGGCAGCGCACTCAAGCGCGAGCTTGACGAAAACGGCAAGGTCATTTTGCACACCGCAGGCGGCGACGTCGAGCTGCTTGCCGACGACCTGCTCATCGAGACCGTGCAGAGCGGCAGATATGTCTCGCTCACCGACGGCGGCATCACGGTCGCGCTCGATACACAGCTCAGCGACGCGCTGATTGAAGAGGGCTTCGTGCGCGAAATCATCTCCAAGGTGCAGACCATGCGCAAGGAAGCCGGCTTTGACGTAACCGACCGCATCACGCTCTACGAGGACGGCAACGAAAAGATTCGCGAGATTATCGACAGAAACGCTGCGGAAATCAAGTCCGCCGTACTCTGCGACCTCATTGTCTTCGGCGTTGTCGAGGGCTATTCCAAGGCGTGGGACCTCAACGGCGAAGCCGTCACCCTCGCGGTCAAAAAGAACGCATAAGCCCCGCGGCACACCCGAAAAGCGGATTTTTCGCGCCGCGCTGTCAAGTTTCGTTATTTTCTTCTCAAAACTTCTCGGAATCTTCATATAATTGTCACATTGTACCGTTATAATTGTATTTGCAGAAACATTTTAACACCTATATACGGTACGGAGGACACTATCATGAACGTGCTGAAAGTATCATCGAAATCAAACGCAAATTCGGTTGCCGGTGCGCTTGCCGCCTCGATTCGCGATTTTTCCGAAGCCGAGCTGCAGGCGGTGGGTGCCGGTGCGGTCAACCAGAGCGTCAAGGCGATTGCCATTGCGTCGGGCTTTCTTGCGCCTGCGGGCATCGTTCTGTACACGCAGCCCTCGTTTGAAGGAATTGAAATTGACGGCGAAGAGCGCACCGCGATTCGTTTTAAGGTCACCTCGCAGCGAATTTAATCTGATTTCCACGGGCTTTGAAATATTTTGAATTATTTTCTAAAAAATTTTCCAAAATCTATTGACAAATGCCGTCGGAAATGTTAGGATTGAATCGAAAAGCAAAAAATTAACAAGCATACTATATTTTAGGAAATTTAGGAGGAAAAATCATGAAATCGACCGGCATTGTCAGAAAAATCGACGGACTCGGCAGAATCGTGCTTCCCATCGAGCTGCGCAAGTACATGGACATCAACACGGGGGACGACATCGAGATCTTCGTTGAGAGCGGAACCATCGTTCTCTCCAAGTACACCCCCGCCTGCCTCTTCTGCGGCGGCAGAGAGGGCCTCGCGGAATATCAGGAAAAGAATATTTGCCGCGCTTGCCGTCAGAAAATCGCAAAAGTTAAATAAGAACCGTTTTCGTACTGCTTTTCAGCCGCCCTGCAGGTTTGCAGGGCGGTACTTTTTTTGCCGATGTGAAAAATATCATGCTGCCGTCGCGTATTTTATACCTTGACCCACGCTTTCGGCTTCCTCTATAATGGAGTAAACAGGATACAGGAGGCAAAGGTACGCTATGAAAAAAACAGTTCTTCCGTTTCTTCTCGCGCTTTTCACCGCCCTGCTCTCTATCGGGCTTGCCGCGCTGGACACCGTCTATGTCAACGACGGCGGCACGGGTGACGGCTCTTCCGCCGCGTCCCCGCTCGGCTCGATGACAGCGGCGCTCGACGCCGTAAAGGACGGCGGCAAGATCATCATCAGCGAGTCGATTACGCTCGATGAGCCGATTTTCGAGCCGACGCACGAAAACGCGATTACGGTCTCGGGCGGTCAGCTTGTTTTCAATCAATCGCCGCACTGCCGCTGGTATCTCGGCGGTCCGACGACCTTTGAGAACACGACGGTTGCCTACGGCGAAAAGAACAGTTCCAAATCCGCCATGATTGTGGCACGCTATAACCCGCTGACCCTCGGGCAGAAGGTCACGACCTCGGTCAACACCTTGATTCTTGTCGGCGGCTGCCAATACCCGCTCTATCCGTCCGAGCAGCCGGTCGCAAATGACGCCGACACGCAGATTACGGTAAACAGCGGCACGGTCACCGCCGTCATCGGCTTCACGCGCGGCTCGGGCAGCGAAACCCTGCGCGGCACCTCGCACATCACGGTGAACGGCGGCAATCTACACCGGCGGCGACAGCGACGCGCGCCGTCTGAACGGCAATGCCAAAATCACGGTAAACAGCGGCACGGTCACCGCCGTCATCGGCTTCACGCGCGGCTCGGGCAGCGAAACCCTGCGCGGCACCTCGCACATCACGGTGAACGGCGGC
>SFNW01000149.1 GCA_004554105.1 Clostridiales bacterium
ATTTTTCTGCTGTTTTCGCAAGCGGCGAGATGTAAAAGAAGGAGTGATTCTATACTATGCTCACACCCCAGAAGCTTGGTAAGAATGTGAGAATGAGCTTTTCAAGAGTCGGTGAGGCGATTGAAATGCCCAATCTGCTCGAGGTGCAGAAGAAGTCGTTTGAGTGGTTTCTCAAGGACGGTCTGCGCGAAGTGCTCGACGACGTTTCCCCGATCGTCGACTACTCGGGCAACCTCATTATCGAGTTTGTCGATTATTCCATCGACTCGAAGACGCAATATCCGGTCGAGGAATGCAAAGAGCGCGACGTCAATTACGCGGCGCCCTTAAAGGTGAGGGTCAGACTTACCAACAAGGAGACCGGTGAGGTAAAAGAGTCCGAAATATACATGGGCGACTTCCCGATGATGACCGACAACGGTACGTTCGTCATCAACGGCGCGGAGCGCGTTATCGTATCGCAGATTGTCCGTTCGCCCGGCATCTACTACGGCGACGCGATTGATAAGACCGGCAATCACATGTACACCGCGACGGTGATTCCGTACAGAGGTGCATGGCTCGAATATGAGACCGACGCATCGGACGCGTTCTATGTCAAGATTGATAAGACGAGAAAGATTCCGATCACCGTCCTCGTTCGTGCGCTCGGTGTCGAGTCCGACGCGGACATCATTTCGATGTTCGGCGAAGATGCGATGATCAAGGCGACCTTTGAAAAGGACGAGTGCGCGACGCTTTCCGCTGAGAACAACACGACGCTCGGCGAAGAAGCGCTCAAGGAGATTTACAAAAAACTCCGTCCCGGCGAGCCTCCGCTCGTCGAGAGCGCGCAGATTCTCATCAACAATCTGTTCTTTGACCCCAAGAGATACGACCTTGCGCCCGTCGGTCGCTATAAGTACGACAAGAAGCTCGACATTGCCGGACGCATTGTCG
The DNA here is from genome assembly GCA_004554105.1 of Clostridiales bacterium. GTDB lineage: Bacteria > Bacillota > Clostridia > Oscillospirales > CAG-272 > UMGS902. The sequence goes on from SFNW01000149.1 coordinate 940, forward strand.
GACACAAGCTGGCAGCCCCCGCGGTCAACCCCTTTACCGGCGAGCTGGTCTGCGAGGCAGGCGTCATTGTAACGCGCGATATGGCGCGCGAAATCGAGCGCAACTGCGTCAACGAAGTGCTGCTTGAGCTGGAAGACGGCAGCACCGTCAAGGTCTTTTCCAACAACACCACCGAGCCCGAAAATCTGCTCGGCTTCGATTTGAAGGACTGCGGCATCAAGGAAAAAGTCAGAACCGCTGTGCTTCGTGAAATTCTCGAACAGTGCGGCGGCGATGTTGACGCGGTCAAGGCGGAGGCGAAGAAGCGCATTCACGAGCTTTGCCCGAAGCACATCACCAAGGACGACATTTTTGCTTCCATTAACTATTTAATCGGACTGTCGCACGGCGTCGGCAGCATCGACGACATCGACCATCTCGGAAACCGCCGTATGCGCTGCGTCGGTGAGCTGCTGCAGAATCAGCTCCGTATCGGCTTCTCCCGCATGGACAAAATCATCAAGGAGAGAATGACGGTACAGGACGGCACCGAGCTGCACCCGCAGAACCTGATTAACATTCGCCCCGTCGTTACGGCGATTCGCGAGTTCTTCGGTTCTTCGCCGCTGTCGCAGTTTATGGACCAGAACAACCCGCTTGCCGAACTGACGCACAAGCGCCGTCTGTCGGCGCTCGGTCCCGGCGGTCTTTCGAGAGACCGCGCGTCCTTCGAGGTGCGCGACGTTCACTACACGCACTACGGCAGAATGTGCCCGATTGAGACGCCCGAAGGTCCGAACATCGGTCTGATTTCCTATCTTGCAACCTATGCGAAGATTTCGGATTACGGCTTTATCGAAGCGCCTTACCGCAAGGTCGACAAGGCGACCGGCAAGGTCACCGACATCGTTGAGTACATGACTGCGGACGTTGAGGACAACTACATCATCGCGCAGGCAAACGAGCCGCTCGACGAAGAGGGCAGATTTGTCAGAAGCCGCATTATCGCGCGCGAGAAGTCCGAGATTCTCGAGGTTGACGCTTCCGATGTCGATTACGTCGATGTCGCGCCGAAAATGCTCGTCTCGGTTGCAACCGCGATGATTCCGTTCCTTGAAAACGACGATAACACCCGTGCGCTGATGGGCTCGAACATGCAGAAGCAGGCAGTCCCGCTGATGATTTCCGAGTCGCCGATTGTCGGTACAGGCATGGAATATAAGGCGGCTATCGACTCCGGCGTCGCCGTTCTGGCTAAGAACGACGGCATTGTCGAGCGTGTTACCGCGGACGATATCACGCTCCGCTACGAGGACGGCACGAAAGAAACCTATCATTTGATTAAGTTCAAGCGCTCCAACCAGGGCACTTGCATCAATCAGAAGCCGATTGTCTCCGAGGGCGAGAAGGTCGAAAAGGGTCAGGTCATTGCCGACGGTCCCGCGACCAGCCAGGGCGAGATTTCGCTCGGTAAAAACGCGCTGATCGGCTTTATGACCTGGGAAGGCTACAACTACGAGGACGCAGTCCTGCTCAACGAGCGGCTCGTCCGCGACGATATGTACACCTCGATTCACATTGAGGAGTACACGCACGAAGCAAGAGACACCAAACTCGGCGAAGAAGTGATCACGCGCGAGATTCCGAACGTCGGCGACGACGTACTCAAGGATTTGAACTCCGACGGTATTGTCAAAATCGGTACGGAAGTCCGCTCGGGCGACATTCTCGTCGGTAAGGTCACGCCGAAGGGCGAAACCGAACTGACCGCCGAGGAAAGACTGCTCCGCGCCATCTTCGGCGAAAAGGCAAGGGAAGTGCGCGACACTTCGCTCCGCGTTCCGCACGGCGAGAGCGGTATCGTTGTCGACGTCAAGGTCTTTTCACGCGACAATCAGGACGATTTGCCGCCCGGAGTCAACAAGGTCGTCCGCGTTTATATTGCGCAGAAGAGAAAAATTTCGGTCGGCGACAAAATGGCAGGCCGTCACGGCAACAAGGGTGTCGTTTCGAGAATCCTGCCGCCCGAGGATATGCCTTTCCTCGCGGACGGCACGCCGCTTGACATCGTTCTGAACCCGCTGGGCGTTCCTTCGCGTATGAACATCGGTCAGGTGCTTGAAGTGCATCTCGGCAGAGCCGCAAAGGAACTCGGCATGAAGGTCATGACGCCCGCATTTGACGGCGCGAGCGAGAAGGATATTCTCGACCTCCTTAAGAAAGCGGGACTTTGCCGCGAAATCCGCCCCGGTGAAAACATCGAGGGCAAGGAGACGGTTGAACTTGTTCTGAATCCCGAAACCGGCAAGAACGAGTGCGTCAGCGTTGACAAAAACACCGACCCCGAGAAGTACGAAAAGCTGATGAGCGAGGGCAAACTCTATGTCGTCGATGGCAAAACGACGCTCTACGACGGCAGAACCGGCGAAGCCTTTGACAACCCGGTTACGGTCGGCTATATGTACTACCTCAAGCTCCACCACCTCGTCGACGATAAGATTCACGCGCGTTCGACCGGTCCTTACTCGCTGGTTACGCAGCAGCCGCTCGGCGGTAAAGCCCAGTTCGGCGGTCAGCGTTTCGGCGAAATGGAAGTTTGGGCGCTCGAAGCATACGGTGCCGCCTATACGCTGCAGGAAATTCTGACGGTCAAGAGCGACGACGTCGTGGGCAGAACCAAGACGTATGAAGCGATCGTCAAGGGCGAGAACGTTCCGACGCCGGGCATCCCCGAATCCTTCAAGGTGCTCGTGAAGGAACTGCAGTCCCTCGCGCTGAACATTCAGGTACTTGATAAAGACGGTCAGGAGATCGAACTCTCCGATCTCATTGATGACGAACCCGCGCGTCCGATGATGCCTTATCGCGGCGATAAGCGCCGTGAGGACGAGGTGTCCTTCGAGGAAGGGGAGACCCCTTCCGATGAAGAGGAACTCGGCGACGCAGGCTACGACTTCTTCAACTGCGATAAC
>SFNW01000150.1 GCA_004554105.1 Clostridiales bacterium
GCAGTGCAATCGGGCTGACCTTAAAGCGCTGACCGAAGGACGCCGTCGCAAGCTCGGTCGAGCCGATCGAGCCCTTGCTGTGGAAAATCGAGCGTGCCTCGCCCGGCAAGTCAATGCCGGTTCTTTCGAGGTAGCCGAACGACTCAAAATAGGCGTAAAACTTTTCACTGCCGACCCGCGCCGCAACCGTCATCATAACGGGGTTGCAGGACTGCTGCAACGCGCGGGCAAAGGTCTCGCTGCCGTGTCCCGTGCGCTTATGGCAGTGGATCGTAAACCCGCCGACCTGCAAAGCACCGGTGCAGGTGAACATCTCGGTTGGATTGGTCACCTTTTCCTCAAGTGCCATCGAGGTCGTGATAATTTTGAAGGTTGAGCCGGGCTCGTAGAGTTCGGTAATCGCCTTGTTGCTCCACATGACCTGCCGCAGCTCGGTCATGAATTTTTTGTATTCCTCGCTGTCCTCTTCAAAGCCGCATTCGTCGAGCAGCATCTGCGAGATTTCGTCGAGGGCGTAAGGGGAATTCAGGTCAAAATCGGGTTTGACCGAAATGGCATAGATTTCACCGGTCTTTGGGTTCATCGCAATGCCGCAGGCGCGGTTTTGCGCGACCGAATTTTGGAGCGCCGCCTCAACCTGAACGTCCAGTTCATGCTGAATCTGCGGGTCAATGGTCGTAATCATGTCGTAGCCGTTAATCGGCTCGACGTAGCTTTCGTAATTATACGCCATCTCGTTGCCGCGTGCGTCCTGTGCGATAATGTACCGCCCCGCGATGCCGGTGAGCTGCTCGTTATAGAAGTATTCCAGTCCGTACAGCCCCTGTCCGTCCGCGCCGGTAAAGCCGACGGTCTGTGCAGCCATATTGCCGGAAGGATAGTAGCGCTTGTTGGTCGCCTCAAGATGCACCTGATTTTTCAGGTCGTTGTCCGCGATAAACGCAAGCACCTTATCCGCCGTTTCCTTGTCGACGTTCTTTTTAATCGTCTCGTCTCGTCTGCCCGCCATGGCGGTTTTCTTTAAGACGAAATCATAGTCGACGCCGAGGATTTCGGACAGTCCCGAGGCAATCAATTCGTCCTGTCTGCCGCCCTCGCCCGACGCTGCAAGCGAATCGCCGTAGCGCACGCGCCGAATCGAGCGTTCGATGGCGGAGGAGTAAACCGCGCTTTGAATATCGACCGGAGAAATGAAAACGCGCCACGTCGTTTGATTGGTGGCGATGACGTTCATATTTCGGTCGTAAATCGTGCCGCGCTCGGCGGCAACCGTGTTTTCGACCGTAATCTGATTTAAGACTTCTTCTTGATAAAAATCATATTCAAAGACCTGCATTTTGAAGATAACGCCCGCAAGCAAAAGAGAAAAAAGCGCAAAAAAGGCGAGCAGGACAAAACCGCGGCGTGCGGTTACGCTGTTCATCATTTTTTGCGCCATGTCGGTTTCTCTCCTTTTGCAGCGGGCTTCTCTAAATCATATTCGGCTTTATTCGAGATATTCTAAAAAGTCGCTGATCTTTTCGCCGAAAGCGTTCAGCATATCCATGCCGAACGTATCGTTTTCCTCATTTTGCGCGTAGGTGCTGATGCCGTCCTCCGCAGAAAGCGGCAGGTAACGCTGCTCCGCCGCCGAAACCTTGATCATGCCGAGGTCATTCTTTGCAATCTCCTCGATCACGGTCAGGTTGTTTTTCTCTTTGAGTTCGAGTTCGAGCGTCTGGTTTTCCTTTTGCAGTACCTCAAGCCCCTGGCTCAGTTCGGAATAGCGACGCGCCTCCTCGTTGATGAGCGAGCCGCCGTAGACGATTGCCGACAGAATCAGCGCACACGCCGTAACCGACGCAAGCTTGCCGACCGAGAGGCGGTTTGGCTTTCGCTTGACCAATTCAAAGTTTTCGAGCGCAATCACCTCATGATGCCCCGTCGATTTGTCGCGACGCGCCGGCACACGAAGTTCGCGAATTGGGGGCTTTTTCGCGGCTTTTGTCGCCACGGCACGCCGTTCGGGCAGACGAATGCCCTGCACGCTGCCGCGCATTTCGTCGCTGACGCGACGCGCACCCGCGTCCGTGCTGCGGCAATAGGGATTATACCCGCCTTGAATCGCCTTGGCGATGAGCAGTTCTCTTGAGCGAATGCGCCCGTTTGTCATACCGGAAGTGGCTCTCATAGACTGTGCGCTCATTTTTTCGTTCCCCCGTTTTAGAGTTTTTCCGCGACCCGCAGTTTCGCGCTCCGCGAGCGCGGATTAACCGCGAGTTCGTCCTCGCCCGCCGTGACGGGCTTTTTGCCGACCGACCGCACGACAGGCTTTTTGCCGCACACGCACACCGGAAAATCCGGCGGGCAGGTGCAGCCGCTTGCCAGTGCGGCAAATTTTTGTTTGACGAGTCTGTCCTCAAGCGAATGGAAGGTAATCACCGCGATCCGCCCGCCGGGATTTAAAGCCGATACCGCCGCGTCGAGCGCAGGCGGAATCGAGGACAACTCGGAATTGACTTCAATCCGAATCGCCTGAAAGGTGCGCTTGGCGGGGTGATGTCCGCCCTCACGCGCCGCCTTCGGCATGGACGCCTTGACCAACTCTGCAAGTTCGAGCGTCGTCCGAATCGGCATTTCACTTCTTTTTTTGACAAGATTCGCCGCAATATTGCGCGCGAATTTCTCCTCGCCGTAGTCGTACAGAATGCGGCGAAGCTCTTCTTCGGAATAGGTGTTGACCACGTCGTAGGCGCAAAGCGCCTCTCCCCTGTCCATGCGCATATCGAGCGGCGCGTCCTGCATATAGGAAAAGCCGCGCTCCGCCGTGTCAAGCTGATAGGAGGAAACGCCGAGGTCCATCAAAACGCCGTCAACCTTGTCGATTTCAAGATTGGCAAGCACGCTTTCCAGCGCGGCGTAATTGCTGTGTACAAAGGTGACGCGGTCGGCATACGCCGCAAGGCGCTGCCCTGCCGCGCACAGCGCGTCCTCGTCGCGGTCAATGGCAATCAGCCGTCCGCCTGCCGTCAGCCGCTTTGCGATTTCGAGCGAGTGACCGCCGCCGCCTGCCGTGCAGTCGACGTAGATGCCGTTCGGCTTGATGTTCAGATTCTCAATGCACTCGCGCAGCAGAACCGAAATATGCGAAAACTTGATTTCTTCCATCGTTCTTCCTCAGAAGCCGAGTGCGCGGAAGGTTTCCTCAAGCGCCTCGTCGCTCAACTCGTCCTCAATCTTGTCCCAGTTCTCCTCGGACCAGATTTCGGCGTGGTTGCCGACGCCGACGACCACAACGTTCTTCTTCAGTTCGGCAAGCTCGCAGAGCTTGGCGGGGATAATCACGCGCCCCTGTGCGTCGGGCGTGGCGTAATTCGTCTTGGAAAACACCTTGCGCGCGATTTTCTTCGTATCGGCGGGAACGCCGTTGAGCAGCGCGTCGGTATACTGCATCCAGCCCTCCTCGGAGAACAGAAGCAGGCATTTTTCGTTTGTGCGGGAGATTGCAAAATTCTCGCCGAGCAATTCGCGGAATTTCTTTTGGAAGGCGACTTGTTTATCGGGAGCGATAGTCGGCCATTTGTCGCCCATGCATCGTATGGCGTAGTCGTCGTAATCGATGAGGTCGGCGACATAGGCGCGGAGTTTGTCGTCGCGTTCTTTAGACGGCGCCATGGCGTTGAGTCGTAGTGCTTCGGCGTATCGGTCTTTGGCGAAAGCCATGGGTTCGGGGAGTGCGACGTAATCGACTTCAGCAACGTGCTTGGGCTGTTGAGCGGGTTTTGCTTCGCCAGCGACGGCTTCGATCGGTTGTTTCGCGTCGTTTGCGGCTTTATCGGCTTTATCGGCTTTATCGGCTTTATCGGCCTTT
>SFNW01000151.1 GCA_004554105.1 Clostridiales bacterium
GCGGCAAAACAAAATAAAAGAGTCCCGAAAGATTTCTTTCGGGGCTCTTTTGCGTTGCCGCGACGCCCGTTTTTTTGCGAAAACGGTGAAAAATGGCGCAAATCTTACAAAAAAATTTTTGAAAACACGCGAAAACTGACAGCTTTATGACAGCTTACTGACATCTGTTGCAATGCGGATTCTCCTTTGATAAGATAGGTTCACGGAAGCGGCGCGCGAGCGTCGAAACCGAAAAGAAGAAAAGGAGAACACACATGAGAAATTTGAAAAAATTTCTTGCCCTTGCGCTGGCGGTCCTGATGGTCGCGGGCGCGGCTGTGCTGACGACCGGCGCGGCGAAGGCGGGCGCGGATTATACCGACGCTGCGCATCACCTGGTGCTCGACAAGAGCGTGACCCGTTATCAGGCTGCTTTGTTCTTCGTTCAGGCAATCACGGGCAACACGGACACCAAGGTATGGAACGCAGATAAAAGCACAATCTTTACAGATGTACCCGAATACGGTACGGCAATCGACTATCTTGCGGGACTGAAGCTGATTCTCGGCAGAGGAAACGGCATCTATGGGTACAACGATCCGATCACCTATCAGGATATGCTTGTCCTCGCGGTGCGCGCCCTCGGCTACGAAACGCCGGATATGAACTACCCCTACGGTCATATCCTTGCGGCACAGAAGCTGGGGCTGACCGATAACATCGACAGCATCAGCTACAAAGAGCCGCTTTCGCGCGGCGAAACCGCGCAGCTCGTCTGGGATATGCTCGGCACCGAGCTGGCGTTCACCGACCCGCTCACCGGCGAGCTGATTTACCCCGGCAAGCAGGACGCTTCTGCATACGGCATTCTGCTCGGCCCCGGTAAGATTCAGCGCGAGACCTATCTCGAGCGCGCCGGCTTTGCGGACGGCAAGCTGATTGTCACGGTCACCGGCTTTGCGGCGGCGGACAAGACGAGCGAGGTTGACAGAGTCACGGTCGAATACGGCGGCGAGACCTACACGCTCGCGGCAGACGACCTCGGCATCACGGCGGACACGCCGAAGATTGACTACCTCGGTCTGCCCATGACGCTCTACGTCAACTGCAAGGCAGAGGACTTCTTCGCAAAATACGACATCGACAAGGACGAATCCGACGTTTCGGTCGTCTTCGTCAGCAGCGACGCGCTCACCTCGGTTGAAAACCTCGGCGACGCGGGCACGATCAAGGCGGTCAAACCCGCAAGCGGCGCTTCGTATCTCCTGCTTGACGGCGTAAAGTACACGTCCGACAAGTATGAGACGGCGGTCTACACGTTCGGCAAGAACGGCTGGGAGAAGACAGGCAGCGACGCATTCCTTGCCAACTTCGCATACGATACGAAGGACGGCTACACCGGCGCAAACTCGAACGGTGCAATTCGTTACATCGTCCGCGAGACGAAGGACGGCGACGACACGGTCAAGACGCTTCACATTTATTATATGCCTTATGCGTTCGGACAGTATTTCAGCCGCACGCTGCGCGACTCGTCCACGTCCAAGGACGCAAACTTTGTAACCGTCGGCTCGTATGAGGCGGTCAAGGTCGAAAATCAGGACGGCGTAAAGTCGAACTTTGTTGAGTATCTGCTCGGCACGACCTCGAAGGTCACCTCCGCGACGACTTCGGTCTCGAAGAAGAACGGCGAGAAGGCAAAGAGCGTTACCCTGGCGGGTGAATCGGTCAAATCGGGCGACTTTATCTTCTATTATTATAATGAAACCGACAATGTTCTGACCGTTGCGCAGAATGCGGGCGGCTTCCGCACCGGCAAGCTGACCGGCGTTACGGCGTCGAGCGAGACGGTTCGCATCGACGGTGCGCAGAAGCAGTTCGGCTTCAAGGGCGCGTATGATGCAAGCTTTGCTTCCTTTGCGGCAAACAAGGCGATGATTGAAAGCATTGTCAAGAACTACGAAAAGGATAAGAACAACGTGAAATACGTCGAGCTTGACGGCAGAATCGTTTACCTCGATGCTTACGACGGAGAAACAAGCACGACTTCGCACGACTTCGCAATCGTAACGGCTGACCCCGATATTCTTGCCAAGCTGCTGAAGACCGACAAGGACAAGCTCTCCTACACGGCGGACTTCATCGTCGACAAGGACGGCTATGTCACGCTCGCAATGCTCGACACGGCAAGCGGCAAGTGGAAGCTGATTTTGGTTGACGAAATGGCTGTAGACTACAATGCCGACAGCGACGAGTACGCAAAGAGCGGCAGCATCGGCGTGCTGGCAACCTACACCGACATCGCCGGCGAGTCCTACACGAAGTACGCGGATTACGTCGCCCTGCGCGACGCCCTCATCGGCGGCGGTCTCTTTGCCGTCACCGCTGAAAAGGACGGCGTATACAACCTCGGTACGGCAGAGGGCGCAGTCAAGTACGCCACCATCGAGGGCGGTCTGGTCTTCTCGGACACCCTGCCCAAGACCAACCACATCAAGGCAGATCCCGATGAGAATGTCACGGCGGCGCGTGTCACGCTTGACGGCGAGACGGTCATCGTCATTCTCGACGGCGCGGGCAACATCGGCGTTCGCGTCGGCGTTCAGAAGTCCAAGTTCTCGGTAAGCGGCGCGGCGAAGTTCTACAGCGCAAGCAGCGATTTGATTGTCGCCAAGTTTGATTCCCCGAGCTTTGCGGGCGGCTTTGCCGACGCAGAGGCATGGGGGCAGAGCCGTGCATCCATCGGTGCAGAGACCTACTACGCACCGCTTGCAAACGCCGAACTCACGGTTGAATCGAGCGGTGAGGACGTCAAGGAGAAGTACACCGTCACCATCACAAACCTGCTTGACCTGCGCACGATGAAGGTCGTCGCCGAGAAGAGCTTTGTGACCGACACGGTCGTTTCGCTTGACCTTGCGGGGGCGCTCCATGCGGACGAGGACGGCGTGATTACCCATGCGGGCATGAGCCTGCTCGCCGCGTTCAAGGAGGCTTGCCTGCTTGAAGGTGCGGACTCGAAGTACGGCCTCGTTGAGGTCAATGCGTCCGACCTGACCTTTACCGACGCGGACACTGCATCGGTTGCGGGCGGCGCGCTGAATCTGCCCGACGCACTGGCGTCGATTCTCGCCAAGGTCGTCACGATTGACGCGACGGGTCTTGACAGAGACGACTACGACTTCGGCAGACTGGCGCTCAACCACGCGTACAGTGCCGACGGCTTCGGCTCGACCGAGGTCGAGATTCGCGAGGACTTCTTCGGCTACGACTACCCGCTGGACGATGAAATCTACAGCGAAATCAATGAGCCGACCGACGGCATTCTCAATCAGTTCATTCTCGACACCGCAGGCATGGAGATTCTCGTACCGCTCGCAGACAGCGACGACTACGAGGGCGCAGCCTCGATTACGGTGATGCTGATGATTATGGCAGAGTACAATGACGACACCGGCGCACTGACGCTGAATGTCGCAAGAGTTCTCATGCCCTACGCCGGCTGAGCACAGCAAAACAAGAAACTCCCTTCGGGGAGTTTTTTGTTTTGCGGGAACACAATCCTTCCCCCTTGGGGGGAAGGTACCGCCGTAGGCGGGGAATGAGGGGTAGCCGTTCGCAGAACGGCGTTGCCGCAGCTACAAAAGAATCAATTGTGCTTGAAAGGAAAGAAAACTTACTATATAATAAATATACCTATAAAACGGTATCGGAGCGAGGCATGAATAAAACAAAAAATGCAAATCTAACTGATTTATCAAAGAACTTGCGAAAAAATATGACGCCCGAAGAAAAGCATCTGTGGTACGACTATCTGAAAACCTTGCCGGAAACAATACAGCGCCAAAAGGTAATCGGACCCTATATTGCCGACTTTTACTGCGCCGCTGCCCGTGCAGTTATCGAAATTGACGGCGCACAGCATTATGAAGAGGAAGCAAGAGATTACGACAGACGGCGCGATGAGTATATGTATGCGCGGGGGATAGATGTCTGGCGGTACACCAACCGAGAGATTCATGAACGCTTTGCCGGTGTATGCGACGATATTTCCCGTCGGATTGCGGCTGCAAAGAAACGCGGTAAAGAAAAGCCTTCCCCCTTGGGGGAAGGTGGTGCGTCAGCACCGGATGAGGGGTAGCCGTTCGCAGAACGGCGTTGCCGCAGCCTCGATCGAAACCGAGCAGACGGACGCTTACGCGTCCTACC
>SFNW01000152.1 GCA_004554105.1 Clostridiales bacterium
ATTCGATCAGACGGTTGATTTCTTCGGGCTTGTCGGTATTGGAATTATGCCCCGCGTTTTTGACCCATTCCAGCGGGATTCCCGTCTTCTTATGCCATGCTTTGTTATAGCGTTTGCAAGACCCCGCGCGGTCCTTTTCGCCGCAAATCAGCAGTGCGGGGCAGTTGATTCGGTACGGCAGGTCGGCTTCCATGGCTTTTGCGAGGATTTGATAGCCGTGACCCGCAAGTTTTTCATATCGCGCTTTGTCGCCGTCGTAGACCGTCATGATGTCGCGCATCAGCTTTCTGCCGTAGTCCGACACGGCGACGCCGTTTGTGCCGGCTTTCAGCAGGGATTTCCACGGATAGAGGCGGTAGACCGGCTCCATTCTTTTCAGCAGCCACAGTTCGATGCCGGTGACATAGCATCTCCCCAGCGGCGCGGAGTCAATCGACACGAAGCCGCCGAGCTTTTCCGGAAACAGCTCGGCATAGACCTGCCCCACATAGCCGCCCATCGACTGTCCGACGAGAATCGGCGTATTGATTTGCTCGGCGCGGAAGATTTCGTCCAGCCATTTTGCCTTGTCGCTCAGGTCAAAGTCAAAGCGAAACGGCCATGAAGCGGCATGCCCGGGCGCGTCCCAGACAAGGACATTGTATTTGTCCTTGAAATACGCAATCTGCTTGTCAAACAGCCTGTGGTCGGCGGTCAGCCCCGGCAGGAAAGCAAGCGTTGAAACCCTTTCTTTTTTCGGCTCGGAAATCCAATAGTGGATAACCCCGCATCGTGTATCGTGCGTTTTTTCTGTCATGTTCATGCTCTTTTCCGTAAAAGCACCCGAAGAAGTTCGGCTTCTTCGGGTGCTCGGTTGCGGGGCGGCGCCCGCATTTTCATTTTAATCTTCTACGATGACGCCGTTTTCAAATCTGCCGGTGTGGCTTCTGCCGCTCGGCCAGGTGTAGGTGCCCTCGCCGCTAAGTTGGTTGTCCTTGAAGCTGCCGGTATAATTTTCGCCGTTGGCAAAGGTGTAACTGCCCTGCCCGTTGCGCATATCGTTTTTGAATTCGCCCTCGTAAACGTCGCCGTTGGCGTAGATTTGCTTGCCCTGCCCTTCGCGGACGTCGTTGACGTATTCACCCGTGTAGACCGACGCGCCGCTTGTGTAAACGCCCGTGCCGTTCTTTCTGCCCGCCTTGAACTCGCCCTCGTAGCTGTCGCCGTTCTGATAGGTGAGTTTTCCGCTGCCGTCGGGCTGACCGTCCTTGAAGTCGCCGACGTAGAGATTCCCGTTTGCATAGGTCATTGTGCCGCTGCCGTTTGCCTTGTCGTCGGCAAAGCTGCCTTCATAGACGTCGCCGTTCTGATAGGTGTATGTACCTTGCCCCGACTTTTTCAGCCCGTCCAGCCCGCCGACGTAGACGTCGCCGTTTGAGTATTTTATGGTGTCGCCGCCCGAGAGCGAGCCGCGCGCGCCCTCCGACGAGAGCCAGCCTTTTTGTATGCCGGTCGTATTGACGATGCCGAAGAATTTGATGACGCTGCCGTCCGCGCGAACGTCCTTTGTATAACGAACGCCGCAGAGCAGCAGAATGATCAGCAGAAGCACCAATGCGCCGATGGCAAGCAGAACGGCGCGAACGCGCGGATTCAGCCGAATGCGAATCGAGGGCGTCGTGCGGCGCGTCTTCTTTCGCGGAGGCTTTCTGCCGCCGCGCTTTGCGGTATGCACATAGCGCGGTACTTCGCGCGTGTCGCCCGGAACGCCCTCGCCCGCGCGTACCGGCGCAACCGGACGCGCACCGCGCGTCTGTGCGGCGCGAACACCCGCCGGCGGAACCGTTCCTGCCCCGCGTCGCTGTCCCGACTGTGCTTGTGCCTGCGTCGGGCGCGGTGCGGACTGCCGCTGTGCGGTTTGCTGCGCGGCGGGGCGTGCTGTGTTCTGCCGCGCAGCACTCTGCCGAGCGGCTTCAAGCTCCCGTTGGCGAGCAAGCGCGGCGCGCTGCTCGGGCGAAAGCCAAGTATTGTTATTGTTGTTTTCCATGGTTTTCTCCGTCGGATTAAAATGCAGAAAAATCTGTAAAATTATAGAAACAGTCCGATAGCGTTATCGGCGAGGCGCACGGCGTCGGGCGCATAATATAAAAGGAAGAAACAAAGTGCCGTGCAGAGTACAAAAAGCAGCAGCAGCGAACGCAAGCCGCCGCGCACTTCCTTGTAGCGTTTGATTGCCGCGAGTCGCTTTTCCTCGGGGATATAGAAGCGCACGAGTTCGACATCGGCTTTATGCTGCAGCGGCTCGACCGGCACAACATATTTGGAAAGAACGGTGTCCCGCCGCAGATTGCGGCAAACCGCCCGCTTGTTGCAGCCGATTTCGTCGAGGGTTTTTGCCTTTGCGGGGCTGAATGCGTCCGCAGCATAGAGTTTGCGTACGGTTTTACCGAGAAACTGTGCGTTGTAGTAGTAAATCAGCGCGGCGATAAAGATGCCCGCGCAGATGCCGACGACGCAGAGCGGCAGAAAGCGCACAGCGCTGTCTCCGTCGAGGTATTGCAGGTCGCCGAGGTCCGGCGAAAAGTATTTTTCCTTAAAATATTCCGACAGTTCGGAAAACAGATTGGACAGCGACAATCGCAGTCCTCCTTTCGGATTTATTCGATGATTTCATTTCCGCAGAGCTTGGTCAGCAGAATCTCCAGGTCCTCGTTGTCCTCAAACGAAACCGAGATGTGCTTTGAAACACCGCGGTGGCTGATTTTGACCCGTCTGCCGATGAGCGACATCGCTTTTTTCTCGAGTTCGGCGTAGTAGTCGATTTCCAGACCGAGTTCGGGGGCTTTCTCCTCCTCTTCGGCGTGCGCTTCGGCGCGATTTTCCTTTTTGACCAGCTCCTCGGCGGCGCGTACCGACAGTCCGCTCGCAACGATTTTCGCCGCGACGGCGTGTTCTTTTGCCTTATCTTTCAGCGAAAGCAACGCACGCGCGTGTCCCGCGGACAGCTCGCCCGCGTTCAGCATGGCGACGACGTCGTCCGACAGGTCAAGCAGGCGCAGCGCGTTTGTAATCGTGCTTCTTCCCTTCCCGACCTTTGCCGAGACCTCCTCCTGCGTGAGGTTGTAGCCTTGAATCAGCGCACGGTAAGCCTGCGCTTCTTCAATCGGGTTTAGGTCCTCGCGCTGAATATTTTCAATCAGCGAAATCTGCGCGGTCTCCAGATCGTCCTTGTCAAGCACGATAACCGGCACCTCGGTCAGCCCCGCCATTTTCGATGCGCGATAACGGCGTTCGCCCGCGATGATCTGATAGTGTCCGTCGGCAATTTCGCGAACGAGAATCGGCTGTAAAACACCGTGCGCGGCGATGGAGTCCGCCAGCTCGGCAAGCGCTTCCCCTTCAAAGACGCGGCGCGGCTGGTCTGCTTTCGGCTCAAGCTGTGCGATGCGCAGCCGCGTAATCCCGCCCTTTTCTTCAATCGAATTGTCAAAAAAGATGTTGTCGAAGCCTTTTCCCAGCCCTGCGGGTTTCTTAGCCATGTACGTTTCCCCCTAAATAGTCCTTATATGCGTCAAATGCGCGTCAGCAGTTCTTTGGCGACCTCGAGATACTCGTTTGCGCCCTTGGAAGACTTGTCGTGGTAATAGACCGGTGTGCCAAAGCTCGGCGCTTCGCTGAGCTTGACGTTTCTGGAAATCGGCGTTTTGAAAAGCTTATCCGAATAGTATTTCTTCAACTCGGAAATGACCTGCATGGTCAGAATCAGTCTGCCGTTGAACATCGTGATGAGAATGCCGCAGATTTCAAGCTCGGGATTGTAAA
>SFNW01000153.1 GCA_004554105.1 Clostridiales bacterium
CTGCAAGGTCTTCGGCGGTCAGGTCAACGTCCTGCGTGATGCCTTTCTTGCCCTTCATCTCATCGATGAGCTCTTCAAAGTACTTCTTGCCGACTTCCATAACGACGTCGGAGTACATCTGAATGAATCTTCTGTAGCAGTCCCAAGCCCATCTCGGATTGCCGGACTTCTTCGCCATAACTTCAACAACCTGTTCGTTGAGACCGAGGTTGAGAATGGTGTCCATCATACCGGGCATGGAAGCGCGTGCGCCCGAGCGGACCGATACGAGCAGCGGATTTTCGAGGTCACCGAACTTCTTGCCGGTGATCTGCTCCATTTTCTCGATGTACTCCATGATCTGTCCCTGAATTTCAGGATTGATCTGCTTGCCGTCCTCATAATACTGCGTGCAGGCTTCGGTCGAGATGGTGAAGCCCTGAGGAACGGGGAGACCGAGACCGGTCATCTCGGCAAGGTTTGCGCCTTTACCGCCGAGAAGCTCGCGCATTTTTGCGTTGCCTTCCGAGAAAAGGTAGACATACTTTTTGCTCATACTGTTTTGAACCTCCAAAATATAATAAAATTGCGAAAAACAATTTCATGGATATAAAACGGACCTGCCGTATTTATATCACGGACTGCCGAGTCGCAGACCGCAACCTATATTATAACACCTTCTTTGGAAAATATCTATAGTTTTGGAAAAAAATCAGTGGGTAAATCGTATTAATTTTTAAAAATTTTTTACACATAAACTTATATTTTTTAATAAAACTTGCTTTTTCGGCGCATTTGTGATAAAGTGTTATCTTGAGAAAGTAGTCGGAGGCAGTATGGGCAATATATTTGATTTGTTTAAGCAGATAGAGAAAAAGGACGAGCCTGCGGCGGGCAATATTACGCACCTTCTCGTCGGTCTCGGCAATCCGGGAGATAAATACACCTTTACGCGGCATAATACCGGATTTTTGGCACTTGATTTTATTGCACAGAAATGCGGCGTAAAGGTCAACCGCGTGCGATTTAAATCACTTTGCGGGGAGGCGCACATCGGCGGCTGCCGCGTGCTGCTGCTGAAGCCGCAGACCTTTATGAACCTGTCGGGCGAGGCGGTGCGCGAGGCAGCCGACTTTTACAAGATTCCGCCCGAGAACATCATTGTGCTGTTCGACGACGTCAACTTCGACGTGGGCGCGATGCGGATTCGCCGCAGCGGAAGCGACGGCGGGCATAACGGCATCAAGAGCATCATTTATCAGCTGAGCTCCGACGCATTTCCGCGCGTCAAAATCGGCGTCGGCAAAAAGCCGTCGCCTGAGTACAACCTTGCCGATTTTGTCCTCGGGAGTTATTCGGAAGACGACAAGAAAGTGCTTTTTTCGGAGTTTGAAAAGGTGTATGATTGTGTCGGGCTGATGCTGTCGGGTCAGATTGACAAGGCAATGAATCTTTACAACCGGTAATCTACAGAACAGGAATACGCAATGAGTATTTGTCCGCAATCCCTGCGGCTGGACAGGGAATACGCACAGTTTTTTGACTGCGTGCGCGCACAGATGCGGCAAAATCCGCTGCCCGCCGTGGTCAGCGGTATGCCGCCGGTCATTGAAAAAGCGTTTATCGGCGCGTTCTGCGCCGATTTTACCGCCGAGTACGGGCGCGGCGTGCTGATTTTCGCCAAGGACGACAAGAGCGCGATTTCGCTCACGGCGTACCTTCGCGCCTGCGGTCTCCGCGCGTATCGCTTTTCCGAGCGGGAACTGAATATTTATAATATTACCGCCTCTCATGAGAACGAGCATGAGAGGCTTTTGGTGCTTTCCAAAATCCAGAGCGGCGCGTTTGACGCGATTGTGACGACGCCTGCCGCCGCGCTGCGCTACACGATGCCGCGCGAGGTTTTGGACGCCAACCGTTTCTGCTACGGCATCGGCGACATTATCGAGCCTGCCGAGCTGGCGGCGCAGCTTGCCGCAATGGGCTATGTCCGCGTTGAAACCGTTGATAATGTCGGGCAGTATTCGCAGCGCGGGGGCATCCTTGATTTCTTTCCGCCCGAGGAGAGCGACGGCGAGAAGCAGCCCTACCGCGTCGAGTTTTTCGACAACGAGATTGACCGCATCTGCCTGTTCGACCGCATGACGCAGCGTGTTATTGAAAACCGCGACGACCTCGAACTGCTGCCCGTGCGTGAGGTGCTATGCGGCGAAAGGGCGACGGCAACCGTGCGCAAGACCGTGCGGGATTGCCTTGCCAAATGTACGCTTGCCGACGCGCGCGAGGAGCTGGAAAAGGAACTTGCCTCCATTGACGGCGGTCAGCCGCTGAACTTTACCGATAAGTACATCACGCAAATCTATCCGCAGAAAGAATGTCTGCTCGACTATTTTGCCGAACGCACTGCTGTTTTGCTCTGCGGGACGAACGCCGTGCGCGACAAAATCGAGGCGGCGGCGCGTCTTGACGCCGAACTGATTACCAGTCTGCTTGAGCATGAGGTGATTCGCGGCGGGCATACCGCTTTCTCGGCAGAGCCGACGCGCGCGGAGCATTTCTTCGGTGCGAATGTCAGCGTTCACCTCAACACCTTTGCGGTCGGGCTTGCGGGCGAGCGAATCGGCGGCATGTTTGCGTTCCGCTGCCGTCAGCTCGCGTCTTCGTTCAAAAAATATGATTTGCTGAAGGAAGACCTCGGCGGTTTTATCAAGAACAAATTCCGCATTTTGCTTGCCTGTGCCAATGACGCCGAACTCAAGAGCCTGCTTGAAGCGCTCGGCGGCGACGGGATTCAGGCGGTCTCGCTCGGCGAGGGTGCGCGCGCGGAAGAGCTGGTGCCCGGTGTCGTCTATCTGGGGATAGAGCCGCTCGAATGCGGCTACGAGCTGACGGCGGCGAAATTTGCGGCGCTTACGCTTTCGGGCGAGGAGACGGAAAAGACCGCGCTCCTGCGCCGAAAGAGCAAAAAGAAGATGAAGAGCGGACAGAAGATTCTGTCCTACGCCGATTTGCAAATCGGCGACTATGTCGTTCATTCCGCCTACGGTATCGGCAAATACCTCGGCATTCAGAATCTGACGGTCGGCGGCGTTTCGCGCGATTACATCAACATTCAGTACGCCGGAACGGATAAGCTGTTTTTGCCGGTCGACAACCTCGACATGGTGTCGAAATACATCGGCGCACATTCGGACGACGGTCTGCTCAAGCTCTCGAAGATGGGCGGCGGCGACTGGCAGAAAGCCAAGTCACGCGCGAAAGCTGCTGTCAAGGATATGGCTAAGGAGCTGATCGCGCTGTACGCCGAGCGTATGCGCCGCAGCGGATACGCTTTCCCCGCCGACGACAAAATGCAGCACGATTTCGAGGCGGCGTTTGAGTATGACGAGACCGACAGCCAGCTTGCCGCCATCGAGGACATCAAGAAAGACATGATGCGCCCTGTTCCGATGGACCGTCTGCTCTGCGGAGACGTCGGCTTCGGCAAGACCGAGGTCGCCCTGCGCGGCGCGTTCAAGGCGATCGAAGCGGGCAAACAGGTCGCGCTGCTTGTGCCGACGACGATTCTCGCCCTGCAGCACTACCACACGGCACTGTCGCGAATGCGCAATTTTCCCGTCAAGGTTGAGATGCTGTCGCGATTCCGCACCGCCAAGCAGCAGAAAGAGATTCTGCGCTCCTTAAAGCGCGGCGAGACCGATATGATTATCGGCACGCACCGCATGATTTCCTCCGATGTTGAGTT
>SFNW01000029.1 GCA_004554105.1 Clostridiales bacterium
TTTGAGGATGGCGCGTGGAAGATTGCCGAGATGTCGAATGCGCCGATTGAAATTCTGATTGACAAGGGATACGGCTTTGGCTCTGCCGACGAGCGAACCGCCCTGAACCGTTTTTATTTGCGGACAGACAAAGAGGAGACAGACGCCGAGGAACAAACGGTCAATGCGCTTTGGGTATCGCACCGAATTATTTATTATAAAGGCATCGAGCAAGTCATGCGCAGTGCGGACGGCGAACGGATATATCCGCTTTCCTATAAAGACACGACCTATTTGCCGATTCGGGCGATCGGCGATATGCTGGAAATGAACATGGAATGGGACGGAGACACCAATACGGTTTCTATTCTTGAAGGTGCGGCGCAGAATTAAAGAAAGGCAGAAGAATGAAGCGACAGCATTTGATTCGATTTGCGGCGGCGGCCGGCGCTTTGGTCGGACTGCTTTGCATGACCGCGTGCCGCGGGGAGAGCGACGCACTGCCGTTCGTCGAGAGCAAAGCCGATGCTGCTGTTTCGGTCGGCGTCGATTTCCTTGCGGAAGGTGCGCGGCAGGTACTGACGACCGACGGCGATGTGGATGGCGACGGCAGCAGCGAAGCGCTTGCGCTTTGGCTGACCGCGACGGATGTTCCGTTTCTCACGGTGGATGGCACATTTGCGCTTCGCCTGCAAGCGCACGATGCGGTTTTTTATGAAGGCGGGGATATGCAGGCGCTCGACCTCGACGGTGACGGGCGTGATGAAATTGCGGTGTTCGGGGGCAATCTTTGGGGGCTTATGCTTCAATGCGCCGCGCTCGGCGCAGACGGCTGGAAAGAGCTTGCTCTGCCCGATGTCTCCTGGGACGCCGCGATGCTTCCGAGTTTTTGCGTGCGGTTCACGCTCTCGGACGGTACTCTTATCGAGGTCGACGCGGAAAAAGCGAATTTGACTGCGTTTTTTGACGCAAACGGCGTTCCGTATGCCGAAACCGCAAAGGTCTTTTTCCCGCAGGATGCCGCGTGGAAAACCGTGATTCGCGGCGGGCGGGAAATGATTGCCGTTACCGGCTATCCGACGCTTCGCGCCATGCGCGGCGACGGGGAAGCCGAGAGCGACTTCGGGACGATTCCGATGTATATCTGCATCAAGGACGGCGCGCTTCAATATGAATACGGTGAGCTTTCGCTGTATTGAATGCGTGCAAAAAAGCATCGGCGGCTTTCATCCGAAAGCCGCCGATGCTTTTACACATCAATCTCCAAATCCTTATGGTAGAACTTTTTGTCGTGCTCGCCGACCTCGCGGAGAATGCGGGCGGGATTGCCGACGGCGACGACGCCCGCGGGCAGGTCGTGCGTGACGACCGCGCCTGCGCCGACGACGGTATTCGAGCCGATGGTGACGCCGGGCAGGACGATAGCGCCCGCGCCGAGCCATACGTTGTCGCCGATATGCACCGGCAGATTGTATTGCAGACCCGCGCGGCGGAGCGTGGGGTCAATCGGGTGTGCCGCCGTGGCGACGACGACATTCGGCGCAAACATACAGCCGTCGCCGATGTGGATTTCCGCGTCGTCGACCAACGTCAGGTTAAAGTTGGCGTAAAAGTCCTTGCCGACAAAGACGTGCTTGCCGCCGAAGTTTGCGTGAAAGGGCGGCTCGATATAGGCGTTTTCACCGATTGCGCCGAACATTTCTTTGAGCAGTGCGGCGCGCTTTTCTTTTTCAAGCGGGCGGGTTGCGTTGTAGTCGTACAGCTTTTCGAGGCAGAGTGCCTGCTCGGCGAGAATCGACTCGTCGGACGGATAGTAGATGCGACCGCTCTCCATGCGCGCGCGCGCCTCCTCGCTGCTCATGGCGTAAGGGTTTGCGGGCGCGGGCTGCGCCGCTTGCATAGTCTGCTCGTCCGATGCCGCAGCAGCCTTTTCCGCCGCGCGTTCGGCGGCGCGCTGCTTTCTGCGCTCGCGCATTCGCTCCTTGAACGCCGTCTTGCGCGCTTCGGCTTTCTCGGCGGCGGCGGTGTAGTGTGCCGCCGCGTGTTCGGTCGCCTTATACAGCGTGCGGAGCGCCGTTACCGCGTTTTTGCTCGGTGTACGGAAGCGCAGTCTGCCGACGAAATCGCCGTCGGCTTCGCAATGCGCCAGCGTCATATAATAGCCGCCGCCCTTCGAGACCCAGCGCTCGGTGTCGAGCGGCGCGCCGCAGGTCGGGCAGAGCGGCACGGTCAGTGCTTCGTCGTCGAATGCCGCCTGCTTGCTTGAGTAAGGTCCGAATTTCGCGTTTGCGACCGGATGCTCCCAGAGCGTGCCGGGGTCGCCGCCGTAGTCGGACAGCCCCTCGGCGAGATTCAGGTGCGAAGCGACCAGCGCGGTGTGATAGGCGTCGTGCAGGGCGTCGTGCGCCTCAAATTCGGGCGAAATGCCGAAATACTCCATCGCGTAGGCGAGCGAACGCTGCCCCTTGCCGCCGTCGGTCTGCGCGTTGAACACCGTCTGCAGATTGTAGAAATTCTCGCAGAGCGCGGTGTCAAGCCCCCATGCGGTCATGTTCTGCCTCAGCATCGGCACGTCGTCGTAGCCCCAGGTGAGCAGAATGGGACTTTCGCCGCAGAACTGCTCAAACGCCGCGCAGACGGCGGGAAACTCCTCCGCGCCTTGCAGCATCTCCTTGGTGATGCCGGTCAGCTCGCGGACGCGCTTGTTCAGCCGCTTGTAGAAGCGCGGGCGCACGCACATCGAAAAGCTGTCGGCGACCTGCCCGCTCCCGTCGAGCCGCACCGCGCCGATTTGCATAATCTCGCCCGAAAGGCGGACGCCGTTCGCGCCCTTCTGCGGCTGCTGTGCGCACATCGGCTGATTCCATTCCATGTCAAATACGATATAAGCCATACAAACTCCGTTTGAAGTGATAAACTAAAGAAAATGAGTAAAAAATA
Organism: Clostridiales bacterium; assembly: GCA_004554105.1. Classification (GTDB taxonomy): domain Bacteria; phylum Bacillota; class Clostridia; order Oscillospirales; family CAG-272; genus UMGS902. The sequence goes on from SFNW01000029.1 coordinate 2,920, forward strand.
CGCAGAAACGATGCGCACGTCCTATCTCTGCCTCCCTCTTTGAGGGAGGTGGCGCCAGCGGCGACGGAGGGAGTATATATGCACTTTAACTCCCTCAGTCGGCTTCGCCGACAGCTCCCTCGGAGAGGGAGCCTTTTTTTCTTCCATGCTTATTTACTATACCATACTTTCGGCGCAATTACCACACTTTTTTATCATTGCAGGGGACGGCGCGGCATAGAATTGCGTTAAGGGGAATTTCTATGCACGGAGGACTTCGATGGGACGGGCAAAGCGGTATATCGTAAATTCGCTGATTCTCAGCGGCTGTACGCTGCTGATGCGGACGGTGGGCGTGGCGTTCAACGCCTTTTGCGTCGACCGCGTCGGGGAGGAGGGCATGGGGCTGTTCTCGCTCGTCATGAGCGTCTATACCTTTGCCGTCACACTGGCGACCTCGGGGGTCAACCTCGCGTCCACGCGCCTTGTCGCGCTCTACTATGGCAAGGGAGAGGGTGTGAGCGTCAGGAGCGCAATGCGAAAGTGCCTGCTGTACGCGGCGGCGTTCGGCACGGCGGCAAGCGTCGGGCTTTTTTTGTTTGCCGACTTTGCGGCGACACGCTTCCTCGCCGAGCCGCGCGCGGCAATGTCGCTGCGCGGAGTGTCGCTGTCGCTCTTGCCGCTGTCGCTCTGCTCGGCGTTTTCGGGCTATTTTGCCGCAGTGCGCCGCGTCTATAAAAACGCGATTTCGCAGGTTTCCGAGCAGGCGGTCAAGATTCTTTCCTGCGCGTTTCTGCTGTCGCTCTTTGTGCCGCGCGGCGTGGAATACGCCTGCCTTGCGCTGGTACTCGGCGGTGCGATAAGCGAAATTTTCTCGTTCTTTTTACAGTTTGTGTCCTATCTGCACGACAAGCGGACGCTTTCGGGCGGCGGCGAGGCTGTACCGATGCGTGAGGTGGCGCGTATTTCGCTGCCGGTTGCCTTTTCCGCCTATGTGCGGTCGGGACTGGTCACGGTCGAGCATATTCTCATTCCCATCGGGCTTGCGGCGTTCGGCGACCCGAACGCTTTAGCGACCTACGGCGTCATCAGCGCGGTCGCGCTGCCGATTGTGCTCTATCCCTCGGCATTCGTCGGCGCGTTTGCGGGGCTGGTCATTCCCGAGGTGACCGAATTCGACGCGGCGAAGAACACGCGCGAGGTCGCCTATGTCACGGCGCGCGCCTATGCGACGACGCTCTTTTTCTCGGTGCTTGCCGCCGGATTTTTCGCCGCCTTTTCGTCGGACATCTGCACGGCGGTCTACGGCGACAGCGGGGCGGCGGAGTATCTGCGCCTGCTTGCGCCGCTGATGCCGGTCATGTTTCTCGACACCGTCACCGACTCGATTCTGAAAGGACTCGGCAAGCAGTTCTATACCATGTGCGTCAACATCGCCGATGCGGGAATCAGCGTCGCGCTGGTCGCGTGGCTCGTGCCGAAAATCGGCATCTACGGCTATATCATCGTCATCTACGTTTCGGAGTGCATCAATACGCTGTTCAGCATCGGCAAGCTGCTGTCGATGGTCGATTTCCGTCCGCGCCCGTATAAGTGGCTGCTCGCGCCGCTCGCCGCCGCCGTCGGCGCATCGCGGCTCGCCGTCCTTTTGATGTCGCGCTTTGCGCTGCCGCTGTCCTTTCCGACCGTCGCGCTTGAGCTGCTCGTTTTTTCGGCGTTTTACTTCGCGCTTTCCGCGCTCGTCGGCGCACTCGGCAGGGAAGAACTCGGTTGGCTGAAAAATATTTTCCGAAAAGACCGAAAAGCGTCTTTCAAAAAAGACTGCACTATGCTATAATGAACACATAGTTTGTCGATAAAGCGACGCCGATACGCGGGTAGCCCTCTGCAAAGTTTTTTGCGGATTCGCAAGGCGCTTTTTTACAAAAAAGCACCTTGCGCGGGGTCTGGGGCGGCGCCCCGACTTTTTCGACCGAATCCAAGGCGGTGGGAGAAACAGTATGAAAGACACGATTCGGATTCTGCACATGGGCGACGTGCATTTGGACTCGCCCTTTTCCTCGCTCGGCGTGGACAAGAGCGAGAGCCGCCGCCGCGAGCTGCGCGGCGCGTTTACGTCGATTCTGTATTACGCCAAGGAGAAGAATGTCGACCTTGTGCTGATTTCGGGCGATTTGTTTGACGACGGCTACGCCACGGGCGAAACCGTCGACCTGCTTTGCGGTCAGTTTGCCGCGCAGCCCGACTGTCACTTTGTCATTGCGCCGGGCAATCACGACCCCTACACGCGCGGCAGTCTCTACGCCTCGGGCAAGCTGCCGAAAAACGTCCATGTCTTTTCGTCGGAGGGGCTGCAGCGCTTTGTGTTCGAGGATCTGAACACCGAGGTTTACGGCTGGGCGTTTTGCTCCGACACGCTGCCCGCAAGCCCGCTCGCGGGTAAGCGTGCCGACGACAACGGGCGGCTGCATCTCGTCTGCGGACACTGCGACATGGCGTCGCCGATTTCAAAATACTGCCCGGTCACGCGCGAGGACGTCAAAAAGTTCGGCGCACACTTCTGCGGGTTTTCGCACATTCACAAGACGCCCGAGGTCTTGACCGAGGACGGCGTCACATGGACCTATTCCGGCTTTGTCGAGGGGCGCGGCTTTGACGAATGCGGCTTCGGCGGCATCAACTATATCGAGGCACAGACCTCGGGCGATTTCGCCGTCAAGGTCATGCGACTGAAAACCGCGCGCCGCCGCTATATGTGGGAGACGCTCGACGTCGGGGGCAGCGGCAGTCTTGCCGAGGTCGCCGAGAAAATCGACGCGCTCATCAAGGAGAAAAAATACGCCGACGACACGCTGCTGCGCGTGACGCTGACCGGCGCGGTCTCGCCCGAAATCGAGAATACCGCGCGGCTCGAAAGCGCGGTGCGCGGGCTGTATCTGCTCGAAATCGACGACAGGACAAGCCCCACGTTTGACGGCGGGACGCTTGAAAACGATATGACCATGCGCGGCGAGCTTTACCGCGAGCTGCTGCCCGCGCTGTCGGACGGCGACCCCGCAGCGCGCAGCGTCGCCGCCGCCGCGCTGAAGCTTGGGCTTGCGGCACTTGGGGGTCGAAATGTGACCGAATGAGGGACGAAAAATGAGGATTGAAAAACTGTACATGGAGTCCTTCATGGGCAAGAAGGACTATACGCTCTCCCTTGCGCCCGGGGTCAATATTCTCGAGGGCGACAACGAAAGCGGTAAAACGACGGTCGCGGATTTCATTCGCTTTATGCTCTACGGCGCGTCCTCCAAGGGCATCGGCGGCCAGCTTTCGGAGCGGCAGCGTTTTCTCGGCTTCGGCGAGAGCGGCTTCGGCGGCTATATGGAACTTGCGGCACACAGCAAACACTTCCGCATCGACCGCAAGATTACCGCGGCGGCAAACGGCTTCCGCGAGAGCCTGCAAATCAGCGACCTTGCCTCGCGCGCACAGGTCTACAAGGGCGAGAATGCGGGCGACGTTCTGCTCGGCGTGCCCGAGACGGTTTTTTCGCGCACCGCGTACATCACACAGGCGGACGGCGCGTTTTCGGGCGGCGAGGAGCTGAGCGCAGCCATTGAAAATCTGCTCTTTTCGGCGGACGAAACGGTCAGCACCGAAAAGGCGCTGAAAAAACTCGACGCGCTCCGCGTTTCGCTGTTACATAAGAACGGCAAGGGCGGTCTGCTCTCTGACCTTGCCGCCGAGCGCGAGGAGACCGACGCACGGCTTCGCAAGGCGCTTTCGGACAACAGCGAAATCATCGCCAAAGAGGGAAGCCTTGCCGACACGCTGCGGCGCATTGAGACAAACAAGACCGAATGCACCCGCACGAAACGGCTCTGCGAACTGTACGACACCTATATTGCGCACACCCGCTTTGCTGCCCTCGACGAGACCGAGCGGCGGCTTGCCGAGCTGGAGAGCGAGGACGCCGCGCTGCTTTCGCGCTTCGACGGCTTTGTTCCCGACGGGGAATATCTCGGCAGACTCAGACAGGCGGCGGAGAACGTCGCGGCGCAGGATTTGCGCACCGCGTCCGCCGAACGCACCCTAAAACTCGCGTCCGACACGCGCCGCGCCGCCGAAGAAGCGGCGGGCGGTCAGGTGGACGCTTCACTTGCCGACGGCGCACGCCGCGCGTCGAAAAGCGCGAAAACTGCGCGCGTGCTGACGGTTGTCGGCATTCTGCTGTTGCTTGCCGGCGCTTTCTTTGCCGCCGCAGTCTATCTCTTCCGACTTGAAGTTATGCTGCATGCCGCCGCAGGCGGCGCGGCCCTGCTCGGCGTGCTGCTGCTCGCATTCGGTGCGGCACGGCGGCGCGGCATCGGCGTTTTGCTGCGCAGTTTCGGCGCGTCGTCTGCGGACGAACTCGCCGAAAAACTGCGCGCCGCCGAGGAGACGCAGACGGCTGCCGCAGAGACGCTCACCGCCGCACGCGAACGCGAAAAATCCGCCGAGGCTTTACTTGAAAACGAGCGCGAACTTCTGCACGAGAAGAAGGACGCGCTGACCGCGTTCCTCGCCAAAATCGGCGGGGGCGACACGGCTGCCGCCGTCGCGCTTGCGGAGGACTATATCCGCGACGCGGAGAAGCTGCGCGCCGAGCGGCAGAGCTGCGAGACGCAGAAAAAGCGTCTGACCGACGAAACGGCGGCATACGACCGCGCGACGGTAACGGAAACGCTCTCGGCGGTGAAAGACCTCTCGGTATTTGAAACGCTCGACATCGCCGAATACCGCCGCCGCTGCGACTTCTGCGAAAAGGCCATCGAAGCGCTCGAAATCAAGAAAAGCGAGCTTGAAAAGTCGCTTGCCGCCCTGCACGCCACGGTTGAGGAGCCTGCGTTGCTGCGCGCCGCGCTTGAAGCACTCGACAAAAAGTACGCCGCCGCCAAGGCGAAGTACGACGCAACCGAACTTGCGATTCGCGCGATTGCAAACGCCTCGGAGGGACTGCGCACGCGGGTTTCGCCCCGCCTTGCGTCCTACGCGGGCAAGCTGCTGGACGTCGTGACCGGCGGCAGTGTGGGCGAACTCGGCGTGGACGGCGAGCTTGCGCTCACCTATATGACGGCGGGCGGCGCACGGAGTGCCGAATTTATGTCAAAGGGCACGCGCGAGGCGGCGTATTTCGCCCTGCGGCTCGCTCTGCTCGACCTGCTTTATAAGGAGGAAAAGCCGCCGCTCATTCTCGACGAATGCTTTGCCTACATCGACGACCCCCGCACCGAGCGGCTGATGAAACTGCTTCGCGCGCTTGCCGCCGAGGGTGTGCAGTCGGTCGTGCTTGCCTGCCACAGCCGCGAGGGCGACATTGCCGAGCGGGTCGGCAATATCACACGCCTGCGTCTTTCCTGACGGTTTTGACAGCCTTGTCCGATATGACAAAGAAACGGCGAAAAAATTATAAATATTTCACAAACGCCTTTACAAATTGCAAAGTATCCTGTATAATAATATAGAATATTTGTGAAAGCTGACGGGAGGGCGCATGCCGAGATTTTTCGTTCCGAGCGCAAACTTTGACGGCGACACCGTCCGCATTACGGGTGACGACGCGCGGCATATCGCGCGGGCACTGCGTATGGCGGTCGGCGAGACGGTCACGGTCTGCGATATGCACGGAAACGCGCATACCTGCGAACTTGTACGCATCACCGACGCGGAATCGACGCTGAAAATCCTTTCGTCCCGTCCGTCCGACACCGAGCCGCCGCTTCGCACCGTGCTCTATCAGGCGTTTCCCAAGGGAGACAAGATGGACTATATCGTGCAGAAGGCGGTGGAGGAAGGCGTATACGCTGTCGTGCCGTTTATGTCCGAGCGCTGCATTTCGCGCCCCGACGGGGCTGCGGTCGAAAAAAAGATCGCGCGCTGGCAGCGGATCGCGCTTGAGGCGGCAAAGCAGTGCGGACGCGGCGTCGTGCCGACCGTAAGGTCGCCGCTGACCTATGCGCAGATGCTCGATGAGGCTTCACATGCCGACATTCCCTGCTTTTGCTACGAGGGAGACGGCACGCGCTCGCTCCGCGAGGTCTTGCAGACCGCGCACGGCGAGGAGCAAAAATCCGCGTCTGTCGAAAGGGCGGGCGGCAGAGACCTGTCGCTTGTCGTCGGCTGCGAGGGCGGCTTTTCACTTGCCGAGGCGGCGGACGCTGCGGCGCACGGCTTTGCCCTGTGCGCGCTCGGCAAACGGATTTTGCGCTGTGAAAGCGCGTCCGGCTTTGCACTTGCCTGCGTTTCCTACGAATTTGAACTATAAAACCGGAGGACATCACGGTGGAAAAGAAAATGACGAAAAAAGAAGAACGCGCAAAAGAGGCAGAAGCTCTCTCCAACGCAATTACAAACCGCATGACGCTTGTATTCTGCCTGCTTGTGGTGTCGATCATCGCGCTGGTCCGCGTGACGCAGTCTTCCGCGACCGAGTTGTGGCTCTTGAATGCGCTGCCCGTCTTTCGCATCGTGACGGCGGTTCTGCTTGTCGCTGCGCTTGTTTGGCGCGGCATCTGCGGCAGGCGCAAGACCGACGAACGCTTCCGCGTCCTGTCGTCGCCGCTGCTGCTCGGCGTTGCCGCGGCGCTGTTTGTCGCCGCAATGGCTTACAATCCGCTCGGCTCGTTCCGCGTCATTGTCTGGCTGCTTGCCGCGGCGCTCTTATTCTTCGTTTATGAAATCTACGCCGTGGATTTCTTCCTGTACACGGTCGTCAGCGTCGTCGGCGGTATGGCGGCGTCGATCGTCGGCACGGCGGCGTTCCGCGGACGCGAGATTTTCGTTGCCGCCGTTGCGCTCGGTGCTACGCTCGTCGCGGTTGCGATCGTCTCTTATCTTGCCGGCTGCCTTGAAAAGGACGGCACGGCGCCTTGGGTCGGCGGAAAGCTGATTGCCCCTGCCGGCATGAAGGCACTGAATGCCTATATCGGCTGCGGCGTCGCCCTGCTCGCGGTGCTTGGTGCGGTCTGCTTCGGTCACGCGCTTTGGTTCATCGCCGCACTCGCGGCGTTTTACCTCGTCTTCGCCATTGTATACACCGTAAAACTGATGTGATAAAATCGTTGCATTTTTTCTTGAATATTTGTACAAAACATCAAATTTGCTATTGAAATTTTACAAAAAACAGATTAAAATATAGTCAATATCTACATTATTTGCAAACACGGATAAATAATGGCTGTGGAGAGGATGTGCAATATGTCAAATCGACTGTTTCAGGGTGTTATCCATCAAATGCGTGACGCGACCGACCGTACCATCGGCGTCATCGACGAGGGCGGCGTCGTCATTGCCTGCAGTGAGCTCGGCAAAATCGGCGAAACGCGCGTCGGCATTCGCGAAGAGTTGTCCTACTCGGGCGACGCGGTCGCGCTGAACGGATATACATACCGTGCAATCGGTCAGGGCACAAAGCTCGATCAGATCGTGTTCGTCGAGGGTGACGACAAGGCGGCGGCAAGCACGGCGTCGCTGCTCGCCATCGCGCTGTCGAACATCAAGAATCTGTACGACGAAAAGTACGACAAATGCTCGTTTATCAAAAACATCATTCTCGACAACATTCTTTCGAGCGACATCTACATCAAGAGCAAGGAATTGCGCTTTAACGCCGAGGAAAGCCGTGTTGTTTTCTTAATCAAGTTCAGCGGCAAGACCGATATGCTGCCCTATGAAATCGTGCAGAATATGTTCCCCGACAAGAATCGCGACTATGTCATCAGCGTCGGGGAAAACGACATCGTCGTCGTCAAGGAAGTCAAGCCGAACACCGACACCAAAGAGACCGAAAAGATTGCGGCGGGCATCGCACAGACGCTGTCCTCCGAGTTTTACGCCAAGGTCGCCGTCGGTATCAGTACCGTGGTCGACAACATCAAGGACCTTGCCCGTGCCTACAAGGAGGCGCAGGTTGCGATTGAGGTCGGCAAGGTGTTCGACACCGAGAAGAACATCATCAGCTACGAGAATCTCGGCATCGGCAGACTGATTTATCAGTTGCCGACCACGCTCTGCGAGATGTTCCTCCAAGAAGTGTTCAAGAAAGGCTCCATCGAGTCGCTCGACCGCGAGACGCTGATGACCGTCCAGTGCTTCTTTGAAAACAACCTGAATGTCTCCGAGACATCGAGAAAACTCTTCGTACACAGAAACACACTCGTCTACCGTCTGGAGAAGATCCGCAAGATTACGGGTCTTGATTTGCGCGAGTTTGAGCACGCGATTACCTTCAAGGTCGCGCTCATGGTCAAGAAATACCTGACGTCCAAACCGGTTAAATTCTGATATGCTTCGGATTGTGGGAATGCGCGCGCCGCATTCCTGCAATTCTTGCGTAAAGGGGGATTTCGCCCTCTGCGCGCCGCGCGGTGCTTTGACGCAGACCGCGGCATGAAACCGCCATTTTCAAGAGGATAAACATGATTGAATTCAAGAACGTGACCAAGCGCTACCCTGAGGGGAAGGTCGCTTTGGATAATTTGAATCTGAAAATAAGCGACGGCGAATTCGTCTTTATCATGGGCGACAGCGGCGCGGGAAAGACGACCATGACCAAGCTCCTGCTCCGCGAGGAAAAGGTGACGAGCGGCGAGCTTTGGGTCGGCGGCGTCAACCTTGCCAAGATGCCGTCCGCGCGCATTCCGAAATACCGCCGCCGCCTCGGCGTGGTTTTCCAGGACTTCCGTCTCTTTAAGAAAAAGACCGTGTTTGAAAACGTCGCCTTTGCGCTCCGTGTTGTCGGCGGTGCGGACGCCTCCGAGGTCAAGAGCCGCGTCATGTCGATGCTCCGCATCGTCGGACTGGAGGACAAGGCGGGGAGCTTCCCCGCACAGCTTTCGGGCGGCGAGCAGCAGCGCGTCGCGCTTGCGCGCGCCATCATCAACAATCCGCACACCATCATCGCCGACGAGCCGACCGGCAACCTCGACCCCAAACTCAGCATGGAAATCATGGGTCTGCTCGTCAAAATGAAGGAATACAACAAGACCGTCGTCGTCGTCACGCACGAGGCGGAACTTGCGAAAATGTTCAATCAGCGCATCGTTCGTCTGCGCGACGGCAAAGTTATTGACGACAGTTTTGGAGGGGAGAGCAGATGAGACGGTTCGGCGACGCGCTGATTCAGGCACTGCACGGTATGTTCCGCAACGGTCTTTTGACCTTTGTCAGCATTTTCGTTCTCATCAGCTGTCTGCTTTTCATCGGCAGTTTTGCGCTGATTTCAAGAAATATCGACTACAACCTTGCAGATGTCACAGACCTCAACGAAATCGAGGTCTTTCTCGAATACGATGCGGACGACGCAACGGCGGCGCGCGTCGAAGCGGAGATCAACAAGCTCGACAACGTCGAGAGCGTCACCTATGTGTCCAAGGAGGACGGACTGAAGGAGATCGCGGGCGAATTTGCGGAGTATTCCTATCTGCTCGACGACATCACCGCGGAGGAAAATCCGCTGTCCGACTGCTTCCGCATCGTCTACGCCGACAATGCGAAGGCGACAACGCTCGACTACGATTTGAAGCAGATCGAGGGCGTGCGCAAGGTCAACAGCCGTCTCGACCTCGCGGCGACCATCGGCTCGCTGCAGAGCGGCGTTTCCATTGTCTTTGTTTGGTTTGCCATTCTCTGCGGCGTGGTTTCGCTGTTTGTCATCATCAACACAATCAAGCTGTCGGTCTATGCCCGCCGTGAGGAAATCGCCATCATGCGCTACATCGGCGCGGGACGCGCCTACATTGCAGCCCCCTTCGTGCTGGAGGGCGCACTCATCGGCATAGTCGGCGCGACGGTCGCCTACTTCCTCGAAAAGTTGATTTACCGTGCGCTTTCGGGCTTTATCGTCTCGGAAATCGGCATTGTCAAGTTGTACAGCTATTCTGCCATGACGCCGATGCTGCTTCTGATTTTCTTCGGCATTGCGCTGTTCTGCGGCGTCGTTGGCAGTATCGTTTCGCTCGGCCGCTACGTTGAGGCGTAAACGCGAGCCTTCCACCCTTTTTTGAAAGGAGAGAAATCCGTGAATCTGAGAAAAAAGTTTTTGTGCGTTTTCCTTGCGCTTGTCTTTGTTTCTGCCGGCGCGGCGTTTGCCGTCATGGCGGCGACGACTTCGGCGTCGCAGTTTTCGAACAACGCATCGGTCATCGCATTTCAGAACTCCATCAAGGAACTTGAACAGAAGCAAAAAGAACTCAAGGATAAATTAAAGGACGTGCAGAGCGACCGCTATTCCGCACAGCAGCAGTCGGCGTATTATCAGGAACTCATTCTCAGCACCGAAAAGAAGATCGAGACGGCGCAGAATCTGCTCGACGCACTGACCGTGCAGATTGCGGAAAAGGAAAACGAGATTTCCGTAAAGGAAACGCAGATTACCGAAAAGACCGCCGAGGTCAACACCACGCGTGAAAAGTTTCTGATGATGATTCGCGCCGAATACGAGAGCGAGAACACCGATATTCTCAGCGTCATTCTCGGCTCGGACGATATGGGCGACCTTTTGACGCGAATCGAGAATATGGCGAGCCTGCTTGAATACAATTCCAAGCTTTTGGAGAAATTCAAGACCGAGAAGCGCGAGCTTGAGGACATGAAGAGTGTCCTCGAGGCGACAAAAGCCGAGTTGGAGGCTTCCAAGTCGAGCCAGGAGGCGTACACCGAGGAACTCCTGAAAGAGGAATCTGCGCTCGAGGAGCAAAAGGGCGACGCCGACAAGTACATCGCTTCGCTCCGCAAGACCGAGGCGCAAATCACCGCCGAATACAACGCGGCGCGCGAGGCGGAGGACAAGGAAAACCAGCGCCTTGAGGCATTGCTCAAACAGCTTGCCAAGGAGAGCCAGTCCGACTATGTCGGCGGCAAGTTCATCTGGCCGGTCGACCTCTCCATCAAGCGCATCAGCAGCGGCTTCGGCTACCGCACCTATTATCTCTACGGCAAGAAGATTACCGACTTCCACCGCGGCATCGACATTCCGTCGGCGACCGGCACCGACATTTACGCCGCGCAGAGCGGCAAGGTTATCGTAGCGACCTCACATTACAGCTATGGCAACTACATCGTCATTGACCACGGCGGCGGCATTTCCACGCTGTATGCGCACTGCTCCAAGCTGCTGGTTAAGGTCGGCGACAAGGTCGTTCAGGGCGACCACATCGCCGAAATGGGCTCGACCGGCGACTCGACGGGACCGCACGTCCATTTCGAGGTCCGTGTCGACGGTAAAGTACAAGACCCGATTGCAAACGGCTGGGTTGTTCAGCCGAAGTAAGAATTGATTGATTCAAACAGGAAACGAGACTTAGGCATGACAAAAAAGATTTCACTGTGGCTGGCGATTTTCCTCATGGTTTTCGCCATGGTCATTACCTTTCAACTGACGATTATTTTCGGCGACGTCTTTTTCCGTGACGAGCCTGCCGGACAGGTGCCGACAGAGTTCACCGAGCAGACCGACGCGCCCGCCGAGCCGGACGGCACGGAAGCACCCGCGGAAAAAACGCTTTCCGATGAAATTACCGAGCGCGTGTCCGCAAAGATTGCCGAGATTGCGGAGCTTTATACAAAATATTATGTCGGCGATCTTGACGTCGACGACCTCGTCGAGGGCGCGGCGCTCGGCTTTGTCGCCTATACGGGCGATAAGTACGGCGCGTACCACAACGCCGAGGATTTTGCCGCTTTGCAGCAGAATTATTCGGGCGAATTTGTGGGCATCGGCATCAGCGCGGTGCTGAACACCGACTATTACGCCATCGAGGTTTTAAACGTGATGCCGAACAGTCCGGCGGACGAGGGCGGCTTCTTGCAGAATGACCTGATTATTGCCGTTGACGGCGAGAATGTTGCCGACCTCGGCTACAACGAGGCAATCAGCCACATTCGCGGCGAAGCCGGCACCGAGGTCACGCTGACCGTCGCGCGCGGCGAGGACTACAGCGAGGTCTTCGACATGACGCTGACGCGCCGTGCCGTTGAGGAGCAGTCGGTCACCTATGAGACGCTCGAGGTCGCGACGCTCTATGCGCCGGTCGCCTATATCCGCCTGATGGACTTCAACGACACGACGGCGCAGCAGTTTATCGACGCGCTGAATCAGGGACAGGCGGACGGCGTTCACGGCTATATCATTGATGTCCGCAACAACGGCGGCGGCGAGCTTTCGTCGATTCTCGACATTCTCGACCCGCTCTTGCCCGCAGGACCGATGGTCCGCATTCAGTATAAGGACGGCACCGAGCGGGTCTATGAATCGGGCGAAAATGAGTTTAATGCACCGATGGTCGTGCTTGCAAACGGCAATACCGCGTCGGCGGCGGAGTTGTTCGTCTCCGCGCTGAAGGATTATCAGAAGGCGGTCGTCGTCGGCGACGTCACCTACGGCAAGGGGACCGTGCAGTCGCTGATTCCGTTTGAGGACGGCTCGGCGCTCCGCATTTCGACCGCGATGTACGCGCCCCCCTATTCGGACAACTATGAGGGCGTGGGCATTACGCCGGACATTGAGGTCCCGCTTGATGAGGAATACCGCGGCGTCAACCTTTTCAAGGTCGCGCATGAAAATGACGCGCAGCTTCAGGCGGCGCTTGCACTCTATAAATAATCATTTTCGATTAAGATATACGAAAGAGGTAGTATTATGGCAAAGCAGATGCACTACACCAAAGAGAGCTATCAGGCACTGGTCGACGAGCTGGATTATCTGAAGACAACCCGCCGCGCCGAGGTCAAGGAAGCACTCGCGGTCGCCCGCTCCTACGGCGACCTTTCCGAGAACAGCGAGTACGACGAGGCGCGCAATGAGCAGGCAAAGGTCGAGTCGCGCATTACCGAACTGGAATCGCTGATTCAGCACGCCATTGTCGTCGACGAGTCCGAAATCGACCACTCCAAGGTCAGCGTCGGCTCGGTCGTCAAGGTTGAAAAGGACGGCAAGGAGATTGAGTATACCATCGTCGGCTCAAACGAGGTCGACTTCTGGACGGGCAAGATTTCGGACCAGTCGCCGGTCGGCGCGGCGCTTGTCGGCGCGCGCGAGGGCGACGTCGTGACGGTCGAAAAGCCGAACGGCAGCAGCTATGAACTGAAGCTGCTCTCGGTTTCGCGTGTCAAGCTGAACGGCTGAGTCTATAAACAATAAGGAATTTACGGTTATGACAGAGAATAACACCCCTGCAAACGAGTTAAACAGCACAAGCGAACTTGCGGTCCGCCGCGAAAAGCTTGCCGCGCTCTGCGAGGCGGGCAGAAACCCGTTCGAACTGACGCGCTTTGACCGCGATGCGTTCAGCGAAGCCATCAAGGCGGATTTCGATGCCTATGAGGGCAAGGACGTCAAAATCGCGGGCAGAATCACGGGCAAGCGCGTCATGGGCAAGGCGAGCTTCATGCACCTCACCGACAGAGACGGCAAAATTCAGGTCTACGTCAAGCGCGACGACATCGGCGTTGACGAATATGCCGATTTCAAGAAGTACGACATCGGCGACATCGTCGGCATCACCGGCTTTGTCTTCCGCACGCAGACCGGCGAGATTTCGGTACACGCCAAGGAGATGGTCCTGCTCTCCAAGTCGCTGCTGCCGCTGCCCGAGAAATTCCACGGGCTGAAGGACCCCGAGCTGCGCTATCGCCAGCGTTACGTTGACCTCATCGTTAACCCCGAGGTCAAGCGCAATTTTGTTATCCGCTCGCAGTTTATCAAATTCCTGCGCAACTACCTCGACAATATGAATTACATCGAGGTCGAGACGCCGGTGCTGAATACGATTGCCGGCGGCGCGGCGGCGAGACCGTTTATCACGCATCACAACACGCTGGATATTGATATGTATATGCGCATCGCGACCGAGCTTCCGCTGAAGCGGCTGATCGTCGGCGGTATGGACCGTGTCTATGAGGTCGGCAGAATCTTCCGCAACGAGGGCATGGACCCGAAGCATAACCCCGAGTTTACGACGGTCGAGCTGTATCAGGCGTATGCCGATTTCCACGATATGATGGACATTGCCGAGGGCGTGCTTTCGGGCGCGGCAAAGGCGATTCATGACAGCTATACGCTCGAGTGGCTGGGCGAGACGGTCGATTTGACCCCCGGCTGGCGCAGACTGACGATGATTGACGCGGTCAAGGAATACGTCGGCATCGACTTCGGCGCGATTACGGACGACGCAGAGGCGGTCGCCGCGGCGAAGGCAAAGGGCGTCGAACTTGCCGAGGCTGCGGAAAAGACCTGGGGCAACGCGCTCTATGCCTGCTTCGACCAAAAGGTCGAGGAGCAGCTCGTACAGCCGACCTTTATCACGATGTACCCCGTCGAGGTGTCACCGCTGACCAAGCGCAGCCCGAAGGACCCGCGCCTGACCGAGCGCTTTGAACTGTTCATCTGCCGCAGCGAAATGGCAAACGCGTATTCCGAGCTGAACGACCCGCTTGACCAGCGCGAGCGCTTTGTCAAGCAGGCGGAGCAGCGTGCGCGCGGCGACGACGAGACCGAAATGCTCGACGAGGATTTCCTCACCGCGCTCGAATACGGTATGCCGCCCACGGGCGGCATGGGCATGGGCATCGACCGCTGCGTCATGCTCCTCACCGGCGCCGATTCGATCCGCGATGTCCTCCTGTTCCCCACAATGAAGCCCTTAGATTGACCGAAACGCGAAAAAGCCCGTAATATCAAGGGTTTTCGGACACAGGGGAAACGAAAAACCTTACGCCTTACACCAAACACAGGGGAAACGAAAAACCTTACGCCTTACACCAAACTTACACCAATCGATGTAGGAAAACGTGCAGAGGCAAAAAAATCGCATAATTTCAAAGTGTGAATGGGCGACTTTCTTTCGAGGTCGCCCATTATTTGAAAAGACAGATAAACAAATCGGGATTTAGGGGAGGAAAATATGGTCAGTATAACAGATGCAAAACAGATTATCAGACTTGCAACGGATGCGGAGATTAAAGTATTTCTTGACGGCGGTTGGGGTGTAGATGCGCTTATTGGATATGAAACAAGAAGACATAACGATATTGATATATTTGTAGAAAAGAAAGATTATCATAAATTTATACAGATAATTAAAAACAATGGTTTCTATGAGATAAAAATGGAGTATACAACAACGAACCATACAGTATGGGAGGATTTGAAGAAAAGAATTATTGATTTACATTGTTTTGAATATACAAAAAATGGTGAAATTCTTTACGAAGGGGATTGTTTTCCATCAGAGATTTTTTCGGGAATAGGAAAAATTGAGGAAATAGAAGTTTCTTGTATTGAACCGTATAGTCAACTGCTGTTCCATTTGGGATACGATTATGATGAAAATGATATGCATGATGTAAAGTTGTTGTGCGAAGTATTTCATATGGAACTTCCTGAAGAGTATAGATAATCATAACTTCCCGTTTGTCGAATAATCCCTTGAAAGAGGATGAACCTTTTTCAAGGGGCTTTTTTTATTTCTCCCCATGTTCGCAAACTACCCCGATTTCTCTTTCCTCAATATAATGAGTGCAAACAGAGAGGAAGGAGCGGTTTTGCTATGAGTAATAGTTTGGCGAAAGTACATCCGGAGCTTGTTTCGGAATGGTCGGAAAGGAACTTTCCGCTTACTCCCGATAATATTACTTACGGCTCAAACAAGAGAGTTTGGTGGAAAGGCAGTTGCGGTCACGAATGGCAGGCGAGCGTGAAGGCTCGTTCCAAAGGCGAAGGCTGCCCCATTTGTTCAGGAGCAAGGGTTGTTGAGGGTATTAACGATTTGGCTACGGTAAAGCCGAAATTGTCATTAGAGTGGTCTGAGAAAAACACGATTAAGCCAACGGAGGTTACTGCCGGTTCTCATAAAAAAGTGATATGGAAGTGCGAACACGGTCACGAGTGGACGGCTACTGTCAAAAGCAGAACAATCAATAAAACAGGCTGTCCATACTGCTCACACAATAAAGTCCTTGCCGGATTCAATGACCTTGCTTCGCAGTATCCCGATATTGCTGCTGAATGGTCTGACAGAAATCTTCCGTTGCTGCCTACAATGGTAACAGCCTTTGCAAACAGTAAGGCTTGGTGGAAATGCTTGTAGCGGATATACATTGCTCAAAGGATTTAATGACTTGGCGACTACGCACCCTGACCTTGCGGCTGAGTGGTCAGAAAGAAATTATCCCCTAATGCCTGATGAGGTAAACGCAAAATCAAGACACAATGTTTGGTGGAAGTGTAAGACCTGTGGCAATGAGTGGAAGTCCGTTATCAATGCTCGTGTAAAAGGAACAGTATGCCCGGTTTGTGCGGACAGGGCGGTTCTTGCAGGATACAATGATTTAGCCACAACGGACAGGAAACTGCTTGCTGAATGGGATTACGAAAAAAACTCTCTGCTCCCGACACAAGTGTCAAGAAATGAAAAGTGTGTGGTGGAAATGTTCACTGGGACACTCTTGGAAAGCAAAAATCAGCGATAGAACAATTATCGGAGAAAAATGCACTGTGTGCGAAAAAGAATATCGCTCCGTATTCCCCGGCTTGGCGGTCGCCTATTACGCCAATCAAAAAGGATTAAAGGTACAGCTCGGTTCAGATAAACTATTGGGAATACCTCTTGAAACATACATTCCGCCAGAAAAGCTGGCGATAGAATTTACGAACGGCTCAGAACAGATGGAGGTTCTCAAAAGCCACTTATGCAAGCAGCGAAATATAAAACTTGTAAAGCTCCCTTTTAAGTCAAGCGAAACCGAAGCGGAGTATGCCGATAGAGTAAAAGCAGTTTTCAAAAGCGTACATATCTTTATTTATTCTGATGTCGAAGCAGATGTTTCG
>SFNW01000154.1 GCA_004554105.1 Clostridiales bacterium
CCGTTTGCTCGGCTTCGGTCGAGGCTGCGGCAACGCCGTTCTGCGAACGGCTACCCCTCATCCGGTGCTGACGCACCACCTTCCCCCAAGGGGGAAGGCAAAACGGTCTTTCTTGAATTTTTTTGCCCCGCTTCATGCGGGATTTTTCATTTTTACTTATTATTTTGCATTCCTATGTGCTATAATAGGAATAAGTGTTGCAAAAACAACGGAGGATAGTATGCACGCCTTGACCGAAGAACAAAAGCAAATCCTGCTTTCCACCCCGCTGCTTCGCGGAATCGACGCGAAAGAGGCGGACGCGCTGCTCGACTGCCTTGACCCCACGCTGCGCCGCATTCCGCGCGACGGCGCGGTGCTTTCGGCAGGCGACACGCCGCGCGCTGTCGGCGTGGTGCTGGAGGGGGATTTGCACATCGTCCACGACGACTATTGGGGCAACCGCGCCATTTTGTCGACCGCCTCGGCGGGCGACGTGTTCGGCGAGGCGTTTGCGCTCGGGCCTGCGCAGCCGCTGCCGGTTTCGGTCATCGCCAAGCGGGACAGCCGCGTGCTGCTCTTTGACAGCCGCCGTATGCTGCACCCTTGCCCGCACGCCTGCGCGGGGCATACCGCGCTGCTACGCAGTATGATTCTCGTCCTTGCGGGCAACAATATTTCGCTGACCGACAAGATTCGCCACATTACCAAAAAGACCACGCGCGAAAAGGTCATGTCCTATCTCTCCGAGGCAGCCGCAAAGGCGGGGAAGAATTCGTTTGACATTCCGTTCAACCGGCAGGAGATGGCAGACTACCTCGCCGTCGAGCGCAGTGCGCTTTCCGCCACGCTCTGCAAACTGCGCGACGAGGGGCTGATCGGCTTTCGCAAGAATCATTTTACCCTATATTGCTGAATTTCGGAAAAACCCCTTGACTTTAGTGGGATAACGCGGTAAAATGATAAAGTGATAAGGCGGCGACACGCCGTCCGAGAGGGAGGATTGCCATGAGCAAACTGCAAAGTGCCGAAACCGACGCGCTCTTCCGCGCCGTACTCAGTCTCAAAACCGTAGACGAATGCTACCGCTTTTTCGAGGACGTCTGCACGATTAAGGAATTGCAGGATCTTTCACAGCGCTTTGCCGTGGCTCGAATGCTGACCGAGGGGCGTGTATACAGCGACGTGCAGCGCGAGACCGGTGCAAGCACCGCGACCATCAGCCGGGTCAACAAGGCACTCAATTACGGCAGCGACGGCTACAAACTGGCGCTTTCACGCATGATAGACGGAGAATAATCGCTCTTGCGAGCGGGAAATCAAAGGAGGCTTCACGCCTCCTTTTTGTTTGTATCGGTTTATGCAAAATTCGTATCGGAAGTGACATTGAAACACCGAAATGGATTTGCTATACTGAAACTGACTAAAAGCAAGGAAAATGCTTTCATCGCTTTTGGTTAAAGAGAACAAAATACCGGTCGCGAAGTTGTGCAAGACGCGCAAACTTTGAAATTTCAGCGTAAAGCCTGCGTTCGGTTTTTGATGGTGAGACGGATTTTTGAATGCTAAAATAATTTTACGAAACTGTAGAAAAGGAGCGAAAACCATGCAAAAGAAAATTCTCGGCATACTGCTCACGCTCTGTATGCTGCTCGGGCTGTTCCCGTTTACGGTCGGGACGGCGGCGCTGGCGGCAGACGAGACGACGGGGAAGGTTCATCTGCGCAGCGCGGCGGACGTGCTCGAATTGATGAACGACTCGTCGCTTTGGAGCGCGGATATCCTTCTTGAGAACGATATTGACCTTTCCGTGTACGAGGGGACGCTTACGCAGACCCCGATCGGTACGGGAACGACAAGCGCGGCAGCCTTTAAGGGCAGCTTTGACGGACAGGGGCACACCATTTCGGGTGTGAATCTTGTGACCGCGGAGAAGACGAGCAGTTGGGGCTTCTTCGGCTGCGTCGCAGGTGCGACCGTCAAGAATCTGACGCTTGAAGGCACGGTATCGACAAGCGGCGCTTATGTCGCAGGCTTCGTCGGCATTGTTGCAACCTCCGCGACGATTCAGAACTGCACGAACGGCTGTTCGGTCACGGGTGCGAACGACACGGCGGGCATCGTCGGCCTTGCCAACGCGTCCGGCACACTGAAGATTGAAAACTGCCGCAATACCGGCGCAATTTCGGGCGCAAAGTATGTCGCGGGCATCGCGGCGCGCTCGAAGAATCCGGCGACGCTCACGGGCTGCCTGAATACCGGCAGCGTCACGGCTTCAACGCCCGACACGAAAGGATACATCGACCTCGGCGGTATCGGCGGTCTGCTCTATACGGCAAACCTGACGAACTGCATGAACACCGGCAGCATTACGGTTGCCGAAGCCGGATATGCAAGGGCAATCAATGGCGTGGGCGGTCTCGTCGGCAGAGCTGCACCGACGGCGGCAAGCACAATCACGACCTGTTACAATGCCGGAATCGTTTCGGCGGCAAATCCGTATGCGATTCTCGGCTATAAGCAGGGCACGGGTGCGCTCACGGTTTCCGGCAGCTACTATAAGACCGGCACAGGCAGCGATTTGAAAAACTATTCGGCGACTGAGGTCGATACCGCGGCACTGATAAGCGGTGAGGACTGCAAGACCGTGTTTGCCGACCTGCCCGACACGGCATGGACCTATACGCCCGCAGGTCCCGAGTTGACCGCATTCCATACGCACAACGCAAATCGGGCGGTTCGCTATGATAATGACAACCACTGGTATGTCTGCGACTGCTACGGCTACAGCGGTGACGGTGTGAATATCGAGCCGCACGATTTCGGCGCAGATAACATCTGTACGGCATGCGGCACGGAAAAGACCACCTGCGCACATACCGAGGTGATAACCGAGGAAGTTACGTCCTCGACCTGCTCGAAAGCGGGCACGGGTAACAGGGTTTGCGCAGAGTGCGGTCTTGTGCTTGAAACCGATGTTGAACTGCCGCTCGACCCCGATACGCATGACGGCACGGCGGAAATCCTGCTTTCGGGCGACAAGGTTGCCTACCGCTGCAGTGCCTGCGGCGCGATTGTCAAGACCGAAACCCGCGCACCGCTGACCGACGTTTATACTGCGTCGAACGGCATGACACTTGACGTCGGGTATATTTCCGATGCCATCGGTACAGAGAGCAAGCCGTTTGCAAGCTTTGCGGACGCGCTGGCTTATGCGGCGGCTTCCGCAAATGTCAACGCGGCGGTGACCGTCCATATTACGGGCACGGTCGATTTGCCGACCGCTTATGCGATGCCCGACTATACGGGCGCGGTTACGGTTACCGGCGGCACGATGAACTTCACGGGAACGACTGCGGCGGAGCAGAGTTTCCGCGCGGGCGGCGACCTGACCTTTGAAAACATCGCGTTCACCAGTGCAAAATCCCGCGTCGGTGCGCGTATCTTTGCCCAGAATCACAAGTTGGTCATGGGCGAAGGCATCACGATGCAGAATAACGACCCCATGACGATCAACGCGACCTACAGCGCAGACGGCGCGACGGTTGACGGCGTGAAGATGTACATTTTCGGCGGCTTTGCCTCGGGCGAAGCGCCTGCCGAGATGAACACCGACATCACGGTTCGTTCGGGCGAATACTGGGAGATTTGCGGCTGGAACAACGGCGACTGCCGGCACGGCGAAGATCACCATCGGCAAGACAAATGACAGCGACACGCTGATTTCGACCTACCTTGTGCCGTTCTCCGACAATACAAACAGCCTCACGGCAGATTCGTCGTCCGACGTCATTGTCGACGGCAACATCGAAATCTACCGCGTCTACCTGAATTCGGCCGGCGGCAACAGCGCGTCGTCAACCTATACGACAAACTTTATCCTGAAGGGCGCAATCAACGGAACG
>SFNW01000155.1 GCA_004554105.1 Clostridiales bacterium
GCTTTCCATTATGCTGGAAAAAGAGGAGGGCGAAATCCGAGACCTCATCAAAAAATTTGAGGACGACGGCGTCATTCTCGGCTACAAGGCGATTGTCGACTGGGACAAGACCGACCGCGAATACGCGACCGCGCTCATCGAGCTGAAGGTCACGCCGCAGTACAACCGCGGCTTTGACGCGATTGCCGAGCGCATCTACAACTATCCCGAGGTGCAGAGCGTCTACCTGATGTCGGGCGCTTACGACCTCTGCGTGATTCTCGAGGGCAAGACGATTCGCGAGGTCGCGCTCTTCGTCGCACAGCGGCTCGCGCCGCTCGAAGCCGTGCTGTCCACCTCGACGCACTTCGTTTTGCGCAAGTATAAGGACAAGGGCGTTATCTACGGTCCTGCGAATTTCGACGAAAGAGGCAACTGCAACTGATGGATTACTCAAAGCTTCTTTCGACGAAAGTTCAGGTCATCAAGCCCTCGGGCATTCGGAAGTTCTTCGATATGCTGAGCGGGCGCAAGGACGTGATTTCGCTGACCGTCGGGCAGCCCGACTTTCACACGCCGTATCATATTTCCAACGCGGCGGTCGAGTCCATTACCAAAAACAAGACCTATTACACCTCCAACAGCGGTCTTATCGAGCTGCGGGAGGGCATTTCGGCGTATCTTGACCGCCGTTTCTCGCTGCAGTACGACGCCGCGACCGAGATGTTCGTCACGGTCGGCGGCAGCGAGGCGATTGACATGGCGTTTCGCTCGATTATCGACCCGGGCGATGAAATCATCGTTCCCGAGCCCTGCTTTGTCTGCTATGCGCCGCTGATTGAGATGATGGGCGGCGTCGCCGTCCCGCTCTATACGCGGGTCGAGGACAAGTTCAAGGTCACGCCCGAACTGCTGCGCCCGCTGGTGAACGAGCGCACCAAGGCACTTGTGCTGACCTACCCGAACAACCCGACCGGCGCGATTATGACGCGGGAGGATCTTGAAAAGCTTCTGCCGATTCTGACCTCGAAGGATATGCTCGTGCTGTCCGACGAAATCTACGCCGAGCTGACCTACGGGCGGAAGCATTGCTCTGTCGCGACGCTGCCCGATATGCGTGAGCGCACAATCATCATCGGCGGCTTCTCCAAGGCGTATGCCATGACCGGCTGGCGTCTCGGCTATGTCTGCGCACCCGCGCCGCTGATTAAGCAGATGTTAAAGCTGCATCAGTACGGCATCATGTGCGCCGCCACGGCGTCGCAGTTTGCGGGCGTCGAGGCGGTCAACCACGGCGACGAGGACATCGAATACATGAAGGAGCAGTACAATTTCCGCCGCACCTATGTCACCAACCGCCTGCGGGAAATGGGGTTGGACTGCTTTGAGCCGGAGGGCGCGTTCTACGTCTTCCCCTACATCGGCGGCTTCGGCATGACGAGCGACGAGTTCTGCGACCGACTGATCAACGAAAAGGGCGTTGCTATCGTTCCCGGCGGCGCGTTCGGCGCGGGCAGCGAGGGCTTTGCGCGCATTTCCTACGCGTATTCCATCGAGCATCTCGAGGAGGCGCTCAACCGCATGGAGGCATTTATCCGCGACCTCGGAGGTAAGGCAGACTGATGGAAAAAGCCAAACTGGAACGCATCAATTTTCTCGCACGGAAATCACGCACCGAAAAGCTGACGCGCACGGAGCTCGACGAGCAGGCGGCATTGCGCGCCGAATACATTGCCGAAATCCGCGCTTCGTTCGGTGCGGAGCTGGAGCATACGGTCATCGAGCGCCCCGACGGGACGCGCGAGCCGCTGCGGAAGAAAAAACAATAAACAAATTGTCAACCTGATTTAATTTTAGGTTGACAATTCCGCTTTTTTCGGTTACAATAGGGGAAAATCAACCCGGAGGTCTTTTTCCCTATGCACACAAGAATACGAAATCTTTGCTTTGCTGCGCTGTTTGCGGCGCTGATCGCGGTCTGCACCTGGATTACCGTGCCCGGCGCCGTCCCCTTTACCATGCAGACCTTTGCAATCATGGCGGCGGTCGGGCTGCTCGGCACGCGCCGCGCCTTTCTTTCGACATTGCTGTATCTTGCGCTCGGCTGCGTCGGTCTGCCCGTTTTTTCGGGCTTTCGCGGCGGCATCGGCGTGCTTGCCGGTCCGACGGGCGGGTATCTTGTCGGCTTCCTGTTTTCCGCGCTCGTCGCGGGACTTCTCATTGACCGCTTCGGCGACGGCGTGCTCTCGCTGTTTTTGTCGATGTGCGCGGGCGTTGCCGTCTGCTATCTGTTCGGCACGGCTTGGTTTTACATTCTGACGCTTTCGGGCGGCGGCAACACGGCGATTCTCGTGATCCTCTCCAAGTGCGTGTTCCCGTTTATCCCGTTTGACCTCGCAAAAATCGCGTTGGCTGTGTTTCTGACGCGGAGACTGAAAAAAATCATTCATCTTTGAGGGACTATGACGACGAAAGAAATCATTCTCGATATGCTGACCTTAAGCCGCGGCAAGCCGGTTTCGGGCGCGGCGATGGCGGAAAAGGCGGGCGTCAGCCGCGCCGCGGTCTGGAAGGCGGTCTGCGCACTGCGCGAGGACGGCTTTGCGATCGACGCGGTCACGCGCGGCGGCTATACGCTGCGTTCGGACGGCGGCAGACTGACTGCGGCGGGGATTTCCGCCTGCCTCGAGACTGAGGGGATTCGTCTCACCGCGCTGGAAAGCGTGGATTCAACCAACACCTATTTGCGTGCGCTCGCCGAGAACGGTGCGCCCGAGAAAACCGTCGTTGCCGCCGCCGAGCAGACGGCGGGACGGGGCAGAAGCGGCAAGCGCTTTCTCTCGCCCGCCGGGACGGGGTTATATATGAGTATTCTCCTGCGCCCGAAGCTGACGATGGCGGATTCGCTGCTCATCACCACCGCCGCCGCCGTTGCGGCCGCGCGGGCAATCGAGACGGTCACGGGGAGAGGGACGCAGATCAAATGGGTCAACGACGTGTACGTCGACGGCAAAAAGGTCTGCGGCATTCTCACCGAAGGGGCGCTCGATCTGGAAAGCGGGGGGCTGCGCTACGCGATTCTCGGCATCGGCGTCAACATCTGTGCGCCTGCGGGCGGCTTCGCACCCGAAATCCGCGACATTGCGGGCGCATTGCTCCCGGACGGCGCTGCCGAATGCCGTGCGCCGCTTGCCGCCGCGATGATCGACAACTTTTTTGCGCTCTATCCGCGCCTTGCCGAAAAGACATTTTTCGACGAATACGCTTCGCGCAGCCTGCTTGACGGCAAGCCTATTGAGGTGCTGCGCGGCAACACGCGGATTCCCGCGACCGCGCTCGGCATTGACCGCGATTTTCGGCTTCGCGTCGTTTACGCCGACGGGGAAGAGGAAGCCCTCGCCGCAGGCGAGGTCTCGACCCGCCCGCTGTGACTTTGGCGGCAACGGAAGCCGGCCTTTTCGCATTGAAACAGGAAATTGCCAAATTTCGCCGTCTGCAAAGCCTTCCCCTTCGGGGGAAGGCTTTGCACTCTTTAGGCTTCCCCTCGGGGGGAAGCTGTCGCGGGACGCGACTGATGAGGGGTAGGACGCGTAAGCGTCCGTTTGCTCGGCTTCGGTCGAGGCTGCGGCAACGCCGTTCTGCGAACGGCTACCCCTCATCCGGTAGGGGGAAGGCTTTACGTTCTTTTTTGGCTTCCCTTAGGGGGGAGAACGCGAAGCGTTCTCCCTGAGTTTCACGATATTGTCCTAAAATCTTCACTGTAAAGAGAAACTCTGTCGCGCTTAAAAAGCGCGACGGAAGCTGTCGCGGAACGCGACTGATGAGGGGTAGGACGCGTAAGCGTCCGTTTGCTCGGCTTCGGTCGAGGCTGCGGCAACGCCGTTCTGCGAACGGCTACCCCTCATCCGGT
>SFNW01000156.1 GCA_004554105.1 Clostridiales bacterium
TTCTTCTCCCCGAGTTTGCGGCTAATAAGACTGCCCGAGCCGACGCCGAGCGCATAGCCCGTCGCCTGAATCAGCACCATCAGCGTATAGACCATGCCGACCGCGGCAGACGCCGATTTGTCGATTTGCGAGACGAAATAGGTGTCCGCCGTATTGTAGATGACCGTCACAAGCATATTGACGGTCGTGGGAATCGCAAGCGAGGTGACGAGGCGGGGAATCGGCGTTTTCGTCATGTGCTCGTACTGTTCTTCACGGGTGAGAATCCGCGCCATAATATCGTCCCTCCTTTGCGTCTTTTTCCCTGCTATTTTAGCACGAAATTCGGGTGTGCGCAAGCGTCATGCGCGAAACGATTGAATTTGTGTGAATTTGCAGATGAAATCTTGCATTCTGCCGTGGGGCGTGCTACAATAATTGCAACTTCGACGGCAAGGGGGCAGGCGGGACGAAAAACGCGGATAAGGCAGCGGCGTGCAGAAAAAACCCATCATTATGCGGCAGAATTGCGCGTGTTGTGTTGCTGTTGGCTGCCGTTGTATTTACGCTCTGCTCTTGCTACGGCACAGAGGGGCAGGAGATTGTCGGCGGGGCGGAACTTGAATTCACGACTGCCGAGTCGGAAGCGACAACGGTTGAAACGATTGCACTCTCGGATTTGCTTGCGCGCAGTCAGGCAAAAGCGTCGAAAGCGGGAACGATGGCGACGGAAACGGCGTCAGAGACAGAGGCGGCAACAGAGACAGCGGCAGAGTCGGTCGAAATTGTATCGACTGCGGCAGAGCCGACCGAAACCGAGCCGCTTTCCGAAGCGGCTGCGGACGCCGATGCCGAAAGCGGGGATTATGTGCTGAATACAAATTCAAAGAAGTTCCATTTTCCGTCGTGCGCCTCGGTGGAGACGATCAAGCCGAAGAACAAGTCCGCATACACCGGCGCGCGTGAAGATTTAATCGCACAGGGATACTTGCCCTGCAAGCGATGCAATCCATAGCATTGAAGGAGGAATTGACATGAACGAAATTCTCGAAAACATGAAAACGCGGCGCAGCGTCCGCCGCTATCTGCCCGACGCCGTACCGCAGGAATTGCTTGACAAGGTTATCGAAGCGGGGCTGTATGCGGCGAGCGGGCGCGGACGGCAGAGCGCGCTTATCGTCGAAGTGACCGACAGGGATTTGCGCGACCGGCTGATGCGTATGAATGCCGCTATTATGGGGCGCGAGGAGACAGACCCGTTTTACGGTGCGCCGGCGATATTGCTGGTTCTTGCCGATAAGCAAGCACCGACCTATCTCTACGACGGCAGTCTCGCGATGGGCAATATGATGCTCGCGGCGCACGCGCTCGGGCTCGGCAGCTGCTGGATTCACCGCGCGAAAGAAGAGTTTGAAAGCGACGAGGGCAAGGAGATTTTGCGCGAACTCGGCATTGAGGGTGACTATGAGGGCATCGGACATCTTGCCGTCGGCTATGCGGACGGCGAATATCCCGCGCCGCCCGCGCGCCGCGAGGGCAGAGTTTTTTACGCAAAATAATCGAGTGTAACATAAAAAAGGCGTCTGCAGGGGCAGACGCCTTTTGACGTTCTTTTGAAAGTTAACGAATGTGGGCAAGCAGGGCTTCATAGCAGGTAAAGGGAACAGCAAGGTCTCCTTTTCCGCAGCCGAGGTCGATTTCGGGTTTGACAATGCCGTGAAAGTCGCTCCCGCCGCTTGCGGCAATGCCGAACTGCTCTGTGAGGCGCAGCATGGCGGCTTGTTCTTCGGGCGTGTAGGTCGAATAGTAGGCTTCCGCGCCGTCCAGTCCCGCGGCGACTGCGGCGGGGAGAATCTGCTTTGCCTGCTCGATGCCGACATGGAAGAGCGGGTGCGCCCAGACCGCAACGCCGCCCCAAGCCTTGATTCGCGCGACTGTTTTCAGAAAATCGGGTTCGGGAAAGCGTGTATAGAAGCCGCATTCGGGATTCAGCAGTTTTTGAAAGGCTTCTTCGACGGTGGCGGCGCAGCCCTTGCGCACAAGCAGGCGCGCGATATGCGAGCGATTGCGCGCGACGGCGGGGAAGGCTTCGGTCAACTCGTCATAGGCGATGCGGTAGCCGGCTTCTTGCAGCCTGCAGATCGTCAGCCGATTGCTTTCTTCTTTCCGCGCGTTGCGCTCTGCCGTATAGGCTTCGACTTCGTCGAAGACCGCCTGCGGCAGGAACAGACCGAGCAGGTGGAGTTCGGTCCCCTCATATTCGGTGGTGAATTCTGCGCCGCAAATTGCGTGAAGCGGCTTTCCCTCGGCGGCGGCGACAAAGCGCGGACAGCCCTTTGCGGTGTTGTGGTCGGTCAGCGCGACTGCAGAAAGCCCCTTGCGCACCGCAAGGTCGACGATTTCCTCGGGCGTCAGTGTGCCGTCCGAAAAGACCGAATGAACGTGCAGATCGCACAGCCTTGTTTCACGGGGGTTTTCACGCATACCGGAACGCTCCCTTCGCGCAATTTTCAACTTTATTTTAACATATTCGGAAGGTGTTGGCAAGGACAAAATCGTAAAAATCGGGAAAACGGCAGGCGCGGCTTTCGGAAAATCGGTTATCCGAGCGCGACGTCCAGCACCATCATCAGCGCAAAGCCGAGCGCCGCGCCTACGGTGCCGAGATTGGAGTGCTCGCCCGACTGCGATTCGGGAATCAATTCTTCAACGACGACGTAAATCATCGCGCCCGCCGCAAATGCCAGCAGATAGGGCAGAATCGGCGTCAGCTGCTTGGCGAGAAAGAAGGTCAGCAGTGCGCCGAGCGGCTCGACAATGCCCGACAGCGCACCGCAGAGAAAGGCTTTCGGCTTGGAAGCCCCCTCGCTTTTCAGCGGCATGGAGATGATTGCGCCCTCGGGGAAGTTTTGAATGGCGATACCGATTGCCAACGTAAACGCGCCCGCAAGGCTCACGCCGGCATGACCTGCCGCCGCGCCGGCGTAGCTGACGCCTACCGCCATGCCCTCGGGCAGGTTGTGCAGTGTCACGGCAAAAACCAGCATCGCCGTGCGCGAGAGCTTGCTGCGCGCGCCCTCGGGCTTGTCGCTGTGGCGGTGCAGGTGGGGAATGACGCTGTCGAGAATCAGCAAAAACGCAATGCCGAGCAGAAAGCCGACCACGGCGGGCAGCCACGCGGGGAGATTTGTCTCCTCGGACATATCAATCGCGGGAATGAGCAGCGACCAGACCGAGGCGGCAATCATCACGCCCGCCGCAAAGCCGAGCAGCAGTTTTTCGACGCGTGCGGGAATCTGCCCGCGCAGAAAGAACACCATGGCGGAGCCGAGAACAGTTCCGAGCAGCGGAATCAAAAGAACAAAAATCATAGTAAAACTCCGAGTGAAAAGTCCCGATAATATAGGTGTCGGGCGAAAATAGTTTAGCACAATTTGCTTGATATTGCAATAGGCGGCAAGAATGTATAACGAAGCCCCGTGATGGCGATGTGGCGGTATACGGTAAAAGCAGATTGCTTCGGAGAAATGACACGACAGTTGGTGTGATATCCGCAGTTTGCTTTGGGCAGAGCGCTTTGACTTGCCTTTTTTCATAATGAATGCTATAATAATAATGCTAAAAGAGAAGTTTATTGTTT
>SFNW01000157.1 GCA_004554105.1 Clostridiales bacterium
ATAGGTGCGGTCGGTGTACCAGCCGCCGAAGGTATACCCCTCGCGCACGGGTGTTTCGGGAATCGTCGCGCGTGCGCCGTCCTTCACGCTCTGCGATTTGATTTGCGCCGCGCCCGTCGTGTCAAAGCGCACGGTATAGGTGTTCCTTCGCAGTGCGGAAATCAGTACGGCAATCACCGCTCTGTCCGCGTCGGTCAGCGTCTTTTCGAGTCTCGGAATCACGCACGAGTCAAGCAATTCGCCGCAGTCTTTGCATTTCTGCACCTTGCGTCCCTCGTGCTCCTCGGTCGCAGGCACATCAACCGTCCACGCACCGGGCGTATGGACGCCGGTTGCGGAAATGGTCTCGGTATAGGTGTGCGAGCAGCCCGCGCAGCTGTAGAGTCTTTCGCCCTCCTGCGTGCAGGTCGCCCTGCGCGTCACAACGCCGCTGTCATAGCTGTGCGTATGGGTCGAGACCGTCGTAAAGTTGGCTTTAACCGTCGCATAGTTTGCCGCCGACTGCACATTTGCGGTCGCTTCAAGCATTTTATCGCCGGTCACTTCCAGCGTTGCGCTGCCGCCTGTATTCTTCCATGTAAATGCACCGATACTGCCGCCGCACCACAACAGCTTGACGCTCGCGGCGGTCGTGGCATTGCTCGTGCCGTATATATTCCCGACCGAGGCGTTGCCGAAAATCTCAACCGTGATGTTGCCGACCTTGCTGCCCGACGACGACACTGCCGACAGATAGAGCTGCGAGACCGCGGCGTCGCCGCCGATTTTGATGTCGGCATTGCCCGAAAACACGCCGTTTGCCACATTGCGGCAATAGCCGACAAGGCAGAGCTTGCTGCCCGAAAGCACCGTGATGCCCGTGTCCGCGTCCGAACTGCTCGGCGTTGACTGATAGCCGCCGAGAATCGAGAAGCACTTGGTCAGTCCCGTACCGTCAAAGCCGCCGGTCATTTCGACCCCTGCGCCGACCGTGACCGGGTGATGCTGTCCGACGACCAGAATATATGTGCCGAGCGCGTTGAAGGTCATGTTTTCAAAGCGGGTTTCGCCCGCGCAGACAAAACGCTTGTTGTTTACATTGTAAACCGCACCGCTCACGCGATAATCTATGCCGCCGTAAACGCTCGTCAGCGTGACCGAGCCGGTGTAGTCCGCCGCGTAGGCAAAATCGGCGGTCTGCTCAAATTCACCGCAAACGACTACGGTACAGTCCTTAGTCAAATCGAGCGCGTTATAAGCGTCGGTGAGACTGCCCACGGGGCTTGATGCAGACGAGCCGTCGCCCGCACCTCCGTCCGCAAGATAAACGACCGTCGGCTTTCCGACGTCTTCCGCGTGCACCGCAAAGGGCAGCAGCATCAAGACAATCGCCGCCGCAGTCACGCCGAGGTATTGCAGAAGCTTTTTCAAATCGAGTTCCTCCTGATGTATATTCTCTTTGAATTTTATCCTACAGTAACTTTATTGTCGCATACCCCGCCGATGAAGTCAAGGCTTCGCCCGTACAGCTTTTATATGTATTTTTACAAAAAATTTCGATTTTGCAAAATTTCTGTATAAAATGTATTACACAGCGCAAAAAGGGGTACGGACCGCGAAAGTCCGTACCCCGCATACGCAGGCTCATTGTATTTCGTTCGGAATCCATTTTGCGATAATTGTCGTGTTTTTACGAATCGGGTCGGTGAAATCAAACTCGAACCAATAGGTGCGGTCGGTGTACCAGCCGCCGAAGGTATACCCCTCGCGCACGGGCGTTTCGGGAACTGCCACGCGTGCGCCGTCTTTTACGCTCTGCGATTTGATTTGCGCCGCGCCCGCCGTGTCAAAGTGCACGGTATAGGTGTTCCTTCGCAGTGCGGAAATCAGTACGGCAATCACCGCTCTATCCGCGTCGGTCAGCACCTTTTCGAGTCTCGGAATCACGCACGAGTCAAGCAATTTGCCGCATTTCGTGCATTTCTGCACCTTGCGTCCCTCGTGCTCCTCGGTCGCAGGCACATCAACCGTCCATTCACCGGGCGTATGCGCCGCAAGAGGGGTTTCCTCGCCGCCGCGCGTCGCGCCGCAGCCCGTGCGGGTACAATGCTCCGCCGGCGTTCTGCCGGGCGTTGTACAGGTTGCCGGAGTGCCCTCGTCATCAACCGTCCAAGCGTGGTTGAGTGCGCCAATCTCCTCGCGTTTTTCGGCTTTGCAAACTGTACAGGTATACACGGTTTCGCCCTTTTCGGTGCAGGTCGCCTCACGGACCACCACGCCGGCGTCATAACTGTGCGTATGCGTGGACGTCGTCGTAAATTTTCCGGCGATTGTTCTGTAGGTGGAAGCAGTTTGCACATTCGTGCTTGCTTCAAGCGCCTTTTCGCCTTCGACTGTCAGTGTGACCGCCGGGTTGTCGCTCCATTCAAATGCGCCGATGCTACCGCCAAGCCACTTTACCTGTACGCTTTTTGCGCTCGTACTGTTGGTCGAAAGCCCGTACATTTTTCCGATCTGTGCATTTTCAAGGACGCTTAGTTCGATGTTGCCGACCTTTGTGCGCGGCGAAGCAAACGTAGATAAATAGAGGAGAGAAACCTCGGCGTCGCCGCCGATGACAATGTGCGCGTCGCCGGTATAGCTGCCGTCCGACATACCGCGGCAGTAGCCGACAAGGCAGAGTTTGCTGCCCGAAAGCACCGTGATGCTCGTGTCTTCATCTCCCGAAGCAGGCGCACTGCTCTGCCCCGACTGATAGCCGCCGAGAATCGTAAAACACTTGTCAAGCTGCGTACCGGTAAAGCCGCCGGTCATTGCAACGCCTTCTCCCACGGTAACGGGACAGTGCTGTCCGACGACCATCATATAAGCACCGGTCGCGTTGAAGGTCATGTTCTCAAACCGCGTGTCGCCCGCGCAGACAAAGCGGACATTGTTCGCGTTGTAAACCGCATTGTAGTCGACGCCGCCCCACACGCCGGTCAGCGTAACCGAGCCGGTGTACCGGTTCGCGTACGCAAAATGTCCGTTTTGCGTAAACGTGCCGCAGATGACGACCGTGCAATCCTTTGTCAAATCCAACTTGTCATAGGCTGTACTGAGGTATCGCACCGCCGTCTCGGGTGTCAAGCCGTCCGCTTCATTGTCGCCGCTGTCACAGACATAAATGACCGTCGGCTTTTCTGCCGCGTCGGCGTGTACCGCAAAAGGAAGAAGCAAAAACATCACGCAAAACAAAATGCCGAAAGACCGTAAAAACGCTTTCATTGTTTTCCTCCGTTTTATCTCTTACTTCGCGTCGCGCATTTCGGCAACCGCGATTCTCGTGAAGATGACGCAGGCTTCGGCGCGGGTAATCTCGTTGTCGGGATTGAAGTTGCCCTTCGCGTCGCCGCCGACGATGCCCGCGTTTGCGAGCTTCTGTACAGCCGCCGCAGAAGCCATACCTGCCGTCATGTCGGGCAGCGTCTTCGTGCGGATTGCC
>SFNW01000030.1 GCA_004554105.1 Clostridiales bacterium
AATCCAAAAACCGCTTGCTATAATAAGAACAGGAATTGTTCCTATATTTGACTATAAATTTAATAGGTTGAAAGGAATCGAAACAATGGACGCAAAAGTGGCAAGCCTGCTGAACGAGCAGATCAACAAGGAGCTCTACTCCGCCTATCTCTATCTCGACTTTGCAAACTACTATGCCTCGGTCGGTCTGGACGGCTTTGAGAACTGGTACCGCGTACAGGCACAGGAGGAGCGTGACCACGCGATGCTGTTCTACCAGTACCTGCAGAACAACGGCGAAACCGTCACCTTCGGCGCAGTCGACGCACCGAACTGGACGCGCGGTGACAACATGACGCCCTTGAAAAAGGCATTTGAGCATGAACAGTATGTCACTTCGCTGATCAACACCATCTACGCGGCGGCATACGAGGTACACGATTTCCGCACCATGCAAGTGCTCGACTGGTTTGTCAAGGAGCAGGGTGAGGAGGAGAAGAACGCCTCGGATATGATTACCAAGATGGAGCTGTTCGGCACCGACGCCAAGGGACTTTATATGCTCAACAGCGAGCTGAAAGCCCGCGTCTACACGGCACCGTCGCTGGTGCTTTAAGCCGCGGCGCAAAATCAAACGACATCTCTTGCAAAAGAAAAACATAGAATTTATCAAAACGAGGAGGAACGACTACAATGAGTAAGACCAACAAATATGCGGGTACGCAGACCGAGAAAAACCTCATGGCGGCATTTGCCGGCGAATCCGAGGCAAGAAACAAGTACACCTATTTCGCATCGGTCGCCAAGAAGCAGGGCTTTGAGCAGATTGCGGCTCTGTTCCAGAAGACAGCCGACAACGAAAAGGAGCACGCCAAGCTGTGGTTTAAAGAGCTGGAGGGCATCGGCGACACCGCCGAAAACCTGCTCGCCGCCGCCGAGGGCGAAAACTACGAGTGGACCGATATGTACGAGGGCTTTGCCAAGACCGCCGAGGAGGAGGGCTTCACCGCGCTCGCAGCACGCTTCCGCCTGATTGCGGCAATCGAAAAGCATCATGAGGAGCGCTACCGTGCGCTTCTGCACAATGTCGAGGCCGCCGAGGTCTTTGCCAAGAGCGACGTCAAGGTTTGGGAATGCCGCAACTGCGGTCATATCGTCGTCGGCACCGAAGCGCCGAAGGTATGCCCCGCCTGCCAGCACCCGCAGAGCTACTTTGAAGTACACGCCGAAAATTATTAAACCTAAGCTGTTTCGTAAACCCGCCGTCGGATAATTCCGACGGCGGATTTTTTCTCTGTCTGCAATCGCACCCCTCCCCTTGCATATTTTCGCCCGCCGTCTCATAAGCATAGGACAAGAGAAAAAACACGCACACGGAGGAACGAGCATGGTACAGAGCAGTATTTACGAGGACATTGCAAAACGGACAAAGGGCGACATTTACATCGGCGTCGTCGGTCCCGTGCGGACGGGAAAATCCACCTTTATCAAAAAATTCATGGAAGAAATGGTGCTGCCGAACATTGACAACGAGGACGCGCGCGCACGCGCGCGCGACGAACTGCCGCAGTCGGCAAGCGGCAAGACCGTGATGACCGCCGAGCCGAAATTCATACCCGAAAGCGGCGCGCGGCTGCGCACCGCGGGCGGTCTGCAAATGAATGTGCGCATGGTCGACTGTGTCGGCTATCCCGTGGACGGTGCGCTCGGCACCGAGGAAAACGGCGAAGCGCGTCTGGTCAACACGCCTTGGAGCACCGACAAAATGGAGTTTTCGGCGGCGGCACGGCTCGGCACCGAGAAGGTCATGCGCGAGCATTCCACCGTCGGCGTGGTCGTCACGACCGACGGCTCGGTCTGCGAGCTGCCGCGCGAAAGCTATCTGCCAGCCGAGGAGGAAATCGTCGCCGAGATGAAGCAGAGCGGCAAGCCGTTTATCCTGCTTGTCAACTGCAAGACGCCGCACAGCGAGGAGGCGCAGAAACTCGGACGCGCGCTGGAGGAAAAATACGGCGCGGCGGTCGCGCTGGTCAACTGCACCGAGCTGTCGGCGGCGGACATCGAGGGCATTCTCTCGCTGCTGCTCGGCGAATTTCCGATTCGCCGCGTGAATATCGACCTGCCCGCGTGGATTCCCGCGCTCGGCACAGGTCACCCGCTGCACGAGAGCATCTACCGCAGCATCGCGGCGTGCGCGGGCGAACTTGAGAAAATCGGCGAGCTTCGCCGCGCCTTTGAAATGGGTATGGGCGAGAACGCAGGCGCGTACTTCGAGGACGCCGTAACCGACCTCGGCAGCGGCGAAGCGACGGTCAGACTGCGCGTGCCGACCGAAAAATATTTCGAGGTGCTTTCGGCACTCTCGGGCACGAAAATCGAAAACGACGCCGAGCTGTTCGACGTGTTCAGTGCACTGGCAAGCGCGAAAAAGAACTACGACCGCGTGGCGAGCGCACTCGCCGACGTCGAGCGCAAGGGCTACGGCATCGTGATGCCGACCGTCAACGAACTGTCCTTAAAAGAGCCGCAGATCGTCAAGCAGGCGGGCGGCTACGGCGTGCGGCTGCGTGCGGCGGCAAAGTCGATTCACATGATCAAAGCCGACATCGAAGCCGAGGTCAACCCCATCGTCGGCACAGAGGCACAGTCGGAGGAGCTGGTGCGCTCGATCAACGCCTCGCTCGGCGAAGCGCCCGAGAAGATTTGGGACACGAATATGTTCGGCAAGTCGCTCTATGAGCTGGTCAGCGAGGGGCTGCAAACCAAGCTTGCGCATATTCCCGAGGACGCGCAAAAGCGGCTCTCCGAGACGCTCGAGCGGGTGATCAATGAGGGGAGCGGGGGTCTCATCTGCATCATTTTATAGGGACAGCCGTATGCGGCACAGACCGACCGGCGAAAGGCAATTATATATTTGAGGCAGTGTGCATCTGCCTTCTAAAGTTGAAAACCGCTCGAAAGAGCGGTTTTCTGCATATTTGTTCTATTTTCGCCGGTCTATCCGCGAAAATCACCGTCGCCGTATCTGTATACGGCTTGACGGTAATTTTCACGGATTCTGCACTCGCCTACGACTGTCCGGCAACTGCGGCGAAATACAACTTGAACGCCTTTTTCACGGATTCTGCATCCGAATCCATCCCGTCCGACAGCAAGGTGCGATGACGGCGTGACGGTAATTTTCGCGGATTCTGCGTCCGTCTGCGACGGTCTGGGGGAAGGGTGCGAAAACGGGCGGATCGGAAAATGCCCCTACGGGTATTGCACAAATTCCGGTGTAGGGCGGGGGCTTGCTCCCGCCGCCCCGCACACAAATTCGTAGGGACCGGCGTCCCCGACGGTCCGCCGCACCAATCCGTCGGGGCGTATCCTTTTTCTCCCCCCCATAAAAGTTTTTTGAAAGGGGCGCGGGGGAAACTTTTGTACACAAAAGTTTCCCCCGCCTATTCTTCTCTTCTCTTCCCTCTCCCCTCAGTCCAGCCGCCAGTCGACCGGGTCGGGGAGAAGCTCGTTGGTCCTTGAAAAATGGCGGCAGCCGAAGAAGCCGTTGTACGCCGAAAGCGGACTCGGGTGCGCGGCGGTCAGCACGTGGTGATGCGGATTGGTAATCAGCGCGCGCTTATCCTTGGCGAAACGCCCCCAAAGCAGGAAAACGATCGGCTCGTCCCGCTCGTTGAGCAGCGTAATCACGCGGTCGGTAAACTGCTCCCAGCCGATGCCGCGGTGACTTGCCGCCATGCCGCCGCGCACGGTCAGCACCGTGTTGAGCAGCAGAACGCCGTTCTCGGCCCAGCGGGTGAGGTCTCCGCTTTTCGGCGTCGGATAGCCGAGGTCGTCGCTGTATTCCTTGAAGATATTGACGAGCGACGGCGGGGGCGGCGTGCTTCCCTGCACCGAAAACGACAGCCCGTGCGCCTGCCCGGGTCCGTGATAGGGGTCCTGCCCGAGAATCACCGCCTTGACCGCGTGATAATCGGTAATTTTCAGTGCGTCAAAGATGTGGTGCATCTCGGGATAGACCGGATAATTCGGATTGGCGTACTCCGCCTTCAGAAAGGCGCGAATGCGCTGATAGTATTCCTTTTGAAATTCGTCCGCGAGCAGCGCGTCCCATTCATTGCCGAGCGATACCATGGTGTTTCCTCCGATGCCGTGATGTTCTGCTTTATTATAAATCGGCAAGCGGATTTTGTCAATCAATAAGCCGCGCCTCGGCTTGTTCGGGGAAGATTTCATACAGATTTTCGTCAAGCAGGCGCGACGCGCGGACAGACACAACCGAACGGGCGGCGAGATTGCGTTCAACGCGGTAATTCGACAGTTGCCGAAGTGCCTGATGCGCAGCATACCGGACAGCGGAATCTTCGTCGTCACAGAGTCGTACCAGTGCGGGTACGGCGATGTCGCCGCAGCGTTCAAAATAGTCGATGTCAACCGTCTCGTGCAGTCCGCTCTCGTAAGCGTACAGATTATAGTTTACGGTCAGCGCGCCGAGGTCGGCGACCGACGCGGCGGCGGCAATCACACAGCCGACAAGCAGAATCACGCGGATATGCGCAAAGTGCTCACAAAAGCACTTGACCGCGACCGCAATGAATACGAAGATGAGGAAGAACATAAAGACCGACGTGGCAAGCCGCAAAAAGGTCAGCCCGTAGGTGCGGATATATAAGAACATCTTCGCGAGGGCGGCGGCAATCAGAAAGAGCGAGAAGCCCGAGATGAAGACGACAAGCACCCGCAAAGCATTCGGCAGCCGCTCGCCGTCGCGCCGCACGAAGAGGCGCGTGAAAAAGACGAGCGCAAGATTGAAGAGACAGAGCGCGCACATTTCGCCGAAGCCGCGGCGCGCGTAGGCGGCAAAGGTCATGTCCTCGGGGCGCAGACCCGCAAAGCCGCCGGTCAGATACGAGAGCTGCGACAGCAGATAGACAAGGTAAAGCACCGAAACCGCGCCGAGCACGATTCCCGCCGTCAGCGAATCCAGAATTGGAATGCACGGCGTTTCCTTGCGCGTAGCGGCACGAAGCTCGCCCTTTCGCGCGGCAAAGAGAAACGCAAACAGAAATGCAAAAAACAGTCCGCCGAAAATCAGCGTCGTCATGCATGCGCCGAAGTCAAACCGAAATCCGCCGACCAGCGCGTCAAACGCCGCGTCCGCGTCGACAAGCCACCTGCCGGCAAGCAGTACGACGGGCACGGCAAGCAACAGACCCAAAACAATGCGCCCCGCCGTGCGCGTTTCCCGCCGCTTTCCGAAAAACGCGCGCGCCGTCATCGGCAGATGCGGACAGGCGTCGCGCAAAAACAGCACGACAGGCGCAAAAAATGCGCGAAAATCGGCAAGCAGATGTTGCTCCGCGCCGGTCGCCGAAACGAGAAACAGCGAAGCGGACAAAAGGATAAACAGCAGCTTCCAAAATGTCATCGAGGTTTCGCCGTACCAAGCGAAGCTGCCCGCCGAAATCAGGCAGGCGGCAAGGCAGACGACCCCGAACAAATCGAAATGCAGCACCCCGCGCAGATAGAGAATTGCCGCCGTCGCAAGCAGCCAAACGGCAAGCGCAAAGCCGCCCGCAAAGCCGTTGTACAGCGCAGAATTCACAAAGACGAGACAGCCGGCGAAAATCAGCAGCGCAAATACCGCGTCGCGGCACAGGGCAGGCGGCGTCCGCAAAAT
This sequence comes from Clostridiales bacterium, assembly GCA_004554105.1. Classification (GTDB taxonomy): domain Bacteria; phylum Bacillota; class Clostridia; order Oscillospirales; family CAG-272; genus UMGS902. The sequence goes on from SFNW01000030.1 coordinate 5,660, forward strand.
CGGTCTCCCCGTCATCGGGTCAAAGTTCCAGCCCTTGTCCGCGGGCTGTGTCCTGTTTTCGTTCACAGCGTCTCCTCCTCGTCGTCAACATATTCGAGAATATCGCCCGGCTGACAGCCGAGCACGCGGCAGATGGCTTCCAGCGTGGAAAAGCGGACTGCCTTTGCCTTTCCCGTCTTGAGAATCGAAAGATTTGCCTGCGTGATGCCGATTGCCTCGGCAAGCGCACCCGAGGAAATCTTCTTTTTCGCCATCTCCACGTCGAGATTGATGCGTATCGACATATTTCCTCCTAAATCGTCAGTTCGTTTTCGTCCTTGAGCAGCACCGCGGCGTCAAAGCAGTTTTTGACCACGCGCACCACGGTGGCGATAAATGCTGCCGCCGCTGTCAGGATAAAAAACGGACCGTAAAAGAATCCGGCAACGAATAAGACGAGCGCCGCGGCATACAGCAGATACGAAATCAGCCGCAGCGCCGCTACATTGGCGGAAACGAAAACCTCGCCGCGCAGAATCCGCCGAAGCAGACGCGCGAGCGCGACAAGCGTCGCGGCGGCAAGCGGAAAAATCACGTAAAACGCGGTCGTGACGGGCAGAAACATCGTTTCGGGGCGGACGGTCAGCTCGATATAGGTCCGCACAAGCAGCGGCGCGGTAAAGGCGAGGACAATCAGCAGTGCGCCGAAGATGTAGACCAAAGTCAAAGAGAGCCATGCGGAGCGATTTTGTTTTTTCATCGTCAATTCCTCCTGTGTTGCTTTCAATATAGCACAGTTTTTATCGTTTGTCAATAAAAATTTTGCGAAAAACGGAAATTTTGAAAAAATCCGTTTTTCCTTGCGAAAAAATGCGAATTGTGCTATTCTATAGACAGAAGAAAAAACACTCTAAGGGGGACTTTTCTATGGAAAGTTTGTTTTCATCTATGTGGAATGAGCTGGTCAACGAATTCGGCGTGGAAACGCTGACTGCCCTGCTCGTCGTGTACGGCATTGCTATCGCCGCCGCGCTGCTCGTCGGACTGGTCGGCTATATCCTGTACGGCATTGCCCTCTTGCGCATGGCAAAGCGTGCCGGCGTGAAAAACGGCTGGCTCGGCTTTATCCCGCTGGCAAGCGAATGGCTGCTCGGTCGACTCAGCGACGTCGGCTCGGCCCGACGCCACAGCGGCGCGCGGATTCTCACCTGCGGGCTTTTGACATTTCTCGGCGGCGGCATCATTACGGTTTGGTCGCTTTCCATCAGTGCCGCGGTTGCAACCGGCGCGATTGTCGACGAAACCGCACTGATGGGGCACGCATTTGGGATTTTGCTTTTCTCGCTGCTGACGGTTGTGGCTTCGATTTGTATGCTTGTCTTTTACTGCATGGCACTCTATCGCGTCGCGCAGAATTTCGGCGGTGCAAACGCCTCGATTTGGGCGCTCGGGCTGATTCTGTCGCTCTTCTTCTTCCAGCTTGCAACCTTCATTCTCCTGCTCATTCTTTCGGGCAAGACGCCGATGCACACCGAGGGAAATGTTTCTGTCGCCGCGCCCGCACCGCAGAGCGGCGCGTCCTCCGACAGCGTATTTCAGTAAGGCATCGTTTATATGACAGAAAAGCCTCTCGTCCGAGAGGCTTTTTCCTTTGCCCGTGTAAATTTTGCGCCGTCCGCTTGATTTTTTTCGCCATCGTGCTATAATGATATACTGTTGGATTTTGACGAAAAACGGAGAATCGACCATGACCGGCATTACGGCGAACGAATACAGGAAAAGTGCGCTCCGCGCGGGGATACACGACGGAATCCCTATAGGGCTCGGCTATTTTGCCGTCTCCTTTGCACTCGGCATTGCGGCGCGCGGCGCGGGACTGAACGCCTTTCAGTCCTTTCTCGCGAGCCTGCTCTGCAACGCGTCGGCGGGCGAATACGCCGCCTTTACGCTGATTGCGGCGGACGCGACCTATATTGAGCTTGCGCTGATGACACTGGTCGCCAACGCGCGCTATCTGCTGATGAGCTGTGCGCTCAGTCAGCGTGCCGCGGGCGTCAATCTGCCGCACCGTATGCTCATCGGCTTTGACGTCACCGACGAGCTGTTTGCCGTCACCATCGCACGCCCCGGCAAGCTCGAGCCATTCTACTTCTACGGCGCGATGCTCATGGCACTGCCTGGCTGGTCGGTCGGCACGGCGCTCGGCAACATCGCGGGCAACCTGCTCCCCGCACGCCTGACCAGCGCGCTCGGCGTCGCACTCTACGGTATGTTTCTCGCGGTCATTATCCCACCCGCGAAAAAGGATAAAATTCTCGCGGGACTGGTCGTCTTCTGCTTCGCGGCAAGCTACGCACTGTCGCGTCTGCCCATCGTCTCGGCAATTCCCGAGGGCACGCGGATTCTCATTCTCACTGTGGTCATCGCTTCCGCCGCAGCGCTGCTCTTCCCGCGTAGAGACGAGGAGGCGACGGCATGAAGCACAACATTTACATCTATATTCTCATCATGGCGGCGGTCAGCTACCTGATCCGCGTCCTGCCGCTCACGCTGATTCGCAAGCCGATTCAGAGCCGATTTTTGAAATCGTTCCTCTATTATGTCCCCTACGTCACGCTCTCGGTCATGACCTTTCCCGCCATTCTCGACGCGACCGAGAACCCCGTGGCGGGACTTTGCGCCCTGCTTGTCGGCGTTGTCGCCGCCTTTGCGGGCGCGGGACTGCTCAAGGTCGCCATCGCCTGCTGCGGCGTCGTCTTCCTCGCCGAATGGATTCTGCCCCTGCTCGGGCTGTAATGAAAGCATATACCGAAAGAGAACCCCTGCGGTTCTCTTTTTGATTCCCCACTTGACAAACCCTATTAAATAGGGTATACTGTAACCGAACGCAATACACGGAGAACGATGTACAATGACAAGAACTTTTGTTGAACTTCCGATTTTTCGCTCGCGGTGGAAAGAACTGGGGCTAAACGACGACGATTTGCGCAGATTGCAGGAGGAATTGCTTGCCGACCCGAAAGTCGGTGCCGTCATGAAAGGCACCGGCGGCGTCCGCAAAATGCGGTTTGCATTTGAGCAGCGCGGCAAGAGTGGAAGTCTCCGCGTCATTTATGTCGATTTTGAAGTTTATGAGAAAATATTTTTGATTACGGCATACCCTAAGAGTGAAAAATATAATCTTTCGGAAGCCGAAAGAAACGAAATTCGGCAGATGATTCATGCGCTTGAACATCAGCTTGAAGAAAATGCGGAAAGGAGTGCGCGATAATGCCTATTTTTGACGATATTAAAATCGGACTCGGGCAAGCGATTGATTTTGAAAAAGGCAAACTCAAAGCCAAGACAACCACATTGACGATTGTGCCGATTGACCGTTTTACCCCCGAGGAAATCAAAAAAATCCGAAACAGCACCGGGCTGACGCAGCTCTCTTTTGCAAAATACATGGGCGTATCGGTCAAAACCGTAGAAGCATGGGAAGCGGGCAGAAATCACCCCGAGGGCACCGCCTGCCGTCTGCTTGCGATGACAAAGCGCGACCCGTCTTTTCCCCAAAAGTCGGGCATCGTCGTCACATCGGCAAAATAAGTCAAAAAATCCGTGAAGAACAAGTCTTCACGGATTTTTCTATACCCTTTTTCAAAGTTTTTGCGGATTCTTAAGGTGCTTTTTACAAAAAGCACCTTAAGTGGGGCGCGGGGCAAAGCCCCGCAATCCTCCCTCTCCTTACAGCCGAAGTACCGCGTCGGCAAGGGCGGCTTCCTCGGCATTGTGGGTAACGAGAACGACCGTCTTGCCCTGCAGCAGCGGCAGAAGCGCGGCGGTAATCTGCGCCTTTGTATCGGGGTCGAGCGCGGAAAACGGCTCGTCGAGCAGCACAATCTCCCCGTCAAACGCCAGCATTCGCGCAAGCGCAACCCGCTGCCGCTCGCCGCCCGACATTTCGGCGGGATGCTTCTCGGCAAGATGCGCGGCTCGGCAAACTGCAAGCGCATTTTGCGCGGCGGCGCGGTCATGCTGCGGCGCGGCAAGCCGCACGTTTTCCAAAGCAGTCAGCGCGGGGAAAAGCCGCGGCTCCTGAAAGAGATAGGCAACCCTACCGTCGGCGCGGACGCTGCCCGCGTCCGGCGTCTCCAAGCCCGCAATCAGCCGCAATACCGTCGTCTTGCCGCGCCCGCTCTCGCCGAGCAGCGCGGTGATTTTGCCGTCGGCAAACTGCAGCGTGCAGCCGTCGAGGACGGCGCGGTCAAAGTGCTTGACCACATTTTCAAAGGTAATCTTCATTTCGCACGCGCCCCCTTCCCGAGCAGCAGCCGCAAGAGCTTTTCCAAAAGCAGGCTGACAAGGATAATCAGCAGCGTGTAGGCAAACAAATCGACGGTTTCGAGGTGCGCCTTGGCGTCGTGCAGATACAGCCCGATGGAATTCTGCGGATAGCAAAGCACCTCGGCGGCAACGCCCGCCTTCCACGCAAAGCCGAGCGAAGTCAGTGCCTGACTGCGAAGCTGCGGCGCGGCGGAGGGCAGATAGAGCGCACGAAAACGCGCAAAACCGCTTACATGATAAACCCGCGCCGCTTCAAGCAGCTGTGGGTCGGTCTCGCCGAGCGCGGCGCAGGTCGTCCCCGCCAGCATCGGAAAGACCATCAGAAAGGTGATAAAGGTCGGAATGTGCGCATTCTTCATCATCACGAGCGTGAGAATGATGAACGACGCCACCGGTGTTGAGCGAATGACGGTGAGCAGCGGCGAAAGCAGCGTGCGCGCAGGGCGTACAAAGAACATCAGAATGCCGACGGCAATGCCGCCGAGCGTCCCCGCCAGATAGCCGATCAGCACGCGCGAGAGCGAGCCGAAAAGCGCACGGTAAAACCCCGCCGTTTCGGCAAGCTCAAAAAACCGCTCTGCCACCGCAAACGGCGTCGGCAGAATGACCGCGCGTCCGACCGCCCATGCGGCAAGCTGCCACACGGCGACCCAGAACGCGAGGACGAAAACCGTCGTCAGTACGCGGCGAAGCCGCGATGCGCGGGGCTTAGTTTGCACCGTAGTAGAAGTCGTCGCCCGGCAGCGCGCCGCCGACCGACGCGGGATTTGCCTCATAGAGCACGCCGAGGAATGCGGCAAGCGAGGTCTTCATCTCGCCGCCGGTCACAAAGACGATGTTGCAGTTGGGGTACGCGCGCTTGGCGACCGCCGCCTTCGGCACGATGCCGTAGGTCTCGCACATCGCCGCCGCGTCCTCAACATTCGCGTTAACGAATGCAACGCTCTCCGCATAGTCTGCGAGGAAAGCGTCAAACGCCGCGGGATTCTCCTCGACGACCGACTTTTTCACAATGACACAGCCCTGTACGGCACTGGTGTCGCTGACCTTGTCCCACTCGGCGGTCATGTCGAGCGCGAGACGGAGGTCGGCGTTCTGAATCATGGCAGAGGTGACATTCGGCTCGGGCAGCATACCGAGCGTGACGTCGCCGCTTGCGAGCAGCGCGGTCAGCTCGCTGTGTTCGGTCTTGTATTCGACCGTAACCTTGTCGGAAAGTCCGTTCTTTTCAAGAATGTAGTTTAAGATATACTCGGGTGTCGAGCCGAGACCCGTCGCATAGAGCGTCTTGCCCGCAAGGTCTGCGATGCTCTGTACGCTGTCGCCGTTCTCCACGATGTGCAAAACGCCGAGCGTGTTGATTGCGGCGCAGATATATTCGCCGTTCGTCTTATTGAACAGCACGCTTGCAAGGTTGACGGGGACGCAGGCAACATCAACCTCGCCCTTGATGACCGACGCGCTGACCGCCGCCGGATCGCCCGCAAGCGTAAAGGTATAGGTGTTTTCGGTTTCGCCCTTCGCCGCCTTGTCCATCAGCGAAGCCAGTCCCATACCGGTCGGACCCTTGAGCGTCACAACACTGTAGGACGCAGGCACGAGGGGTGCTTCGGTTGCTTCGGTGGTTGCCTCGGTGGCTTCGGTCGCTTCGGTCGTCGGCTCGGTCGCAGGCGCAGAAGTGCCGTCGGTTGCCGCCGGCGTGCCGCCGCAGGCGGCAAACGCGAATACAAGCGAAAGGGTGAGTAAAAGTGCAAGCAGTTTTTTCATGATTGTGATTCCCCCATGATGCGCGCAAGATATGCGCGGTTTTTGATCAAAATGCGTTTTTGCTCCTTTTCGATTGCGCCCGCTGCGACAAGCGCATCAAACGCGCGGTAGAGCGACGCGCGTCCGAGTCCCAAAAGCTCGGCAAGCCGAAGATAAGAGAGGTCCGGCACAAAGCTGTCGCGCCCGTCGGACGCACGCAGCAGGTACCCCGCGAGCTTGCCCTGTGCGCTGTCCGCCGTCAAAACGGCGAGCCGCGCGTTGAGAAAGCGAATCTTCCCCGTGAGGAACGCGATATACCCGAGCGATGCCTGCGGATTTTCGGTCAGAATGCGTTCGAGCAGCGTCTGCGGCAGAAAGATGACGCGTGCACGCTGCTTGGCGCGCACGACGGTGCTGTACCCGCCGCTGTCGGCAAAGAGCAGTGCCGCGCCGAACACGTCGCCCGCGGAAACGTCCTTGAGTAGGACTTCCCCGTCCGCGCCGGTCTTTCGCACAATCTCGGCACCGCCCGCGACAAGAATGCCGAGCGCCGCCTTGGTGTGCCCGTCCTCGTAGATGACCTCGCCGGCGGCGAAATCAGCCGCGTCGGCGTCGCCCGCGGACAAAACCGCATCGGCAAAGGCGTCGTCCGCCGCACTGCCGAACAAATCGGCAAGCGCCGCGTCAAAGGCTTCTCTTTCGCTTGGCATACTGTCACCTCTTTTTGTCTCATTTGGGACATATTTAGAATAGCATATTTTTACCACGCTGTCAACAGCCCGCAGTGAACAAATTGTAAAATTATTAACGATAATTTTATAACAAACTGTGCAAATTTACTAAAAAAGTGGCTTTTGCGTATTGAAAAAGCCACTTTTGTTTGATATAATGGGTTCGTGAAAAAAATCAAGGGAGACTTGCCTTTTTTGCAAGCTTCAAACGGAGGTACTGTATGAATATTCTCGTATGCGTCAAGCAGGTCCCCGGGTCGAGCAACGTAGAGGTTGACCCGGTCACCGGCGTGCTGAAGCGCGACGGCGTGGCGAGTAAGATGAATCCGTACGATTTGTACGGCATCGAGCTTGCCCTGTCGCTTGTCGAGACCTACGGCGGCAAGGTGGAGACCATCACAATGGGCCCGCCGCAGGCAAAGAGCGTCATTGTCGAATCGGTCTGCATGGGTGCTGTGCGCGGCACGGTGCTCAGTGACCGCAAGTTTGCGGGCGCGGACGTGCTTGCCACTGCCTACACCCTGTCGCAGGGCGTGCGGAAAGCGGGCGACTTTGACCTCGTCATCTGCGGCAAGCAGACGACCGACGGCGACACGGCGCAGGTCGGCGCGGAGGTCGCCGAATACCTCGGCATTCCCCATGCCGCAGGCGTGACGGCGGTCGACGAAGTGAAGGACGGCAAGGTTTTCGTCACGACAAACCTGGACAACAAAGTGGTCAAGGAAAGCATCAAGCTGCCCTGTCTGCTCTGCGTGGACGGCGACATCAACTCGCCGCGTCTGCCCTCCTACAAGGTCAAAAAGACCGTGACCGACGACGCGGTGCGTTTCCTCTCGTTCGCGGATTTTGCCGACCAGGACGAAAAGCACTACGGGCTTGCCGGCTCGGCAACCCAGGTCGAGCGGATTTTCCCGCCCGAAAAGAACACCGAAAAACGCAGCATCACCGGCAGTTCTGCCGAGCAGGCGGAGGGAATCTTCGAGCTGCTCTGCGAGCGCAAGCTGGTATAGGAGGGCAACATGGGACAGCTTAAAGTCAATCAGAATCTCGTCAATGCCGAGAATGCAAAAACGCTGGTTGAGATTTGCCCGTTCGGCGCAATCAGCTACGACGGCAAGAAGCTCGATGTCAGCTCGGCGTGCAAGATGTGCAAGATGTGCATCAAAAAAGGTCCCGCCGGCGTCATGGAATTTGTCGAGGAGGAAACAAAGAGCATCGACAAATCGCTCTGGCGCGGCATCTGCGTCTACGTCGACCACGACGGCGAGAGCATTCACCGCGTTACATACGAACTGATCGGCAAGGCGAAGGAGCTCGCCGCCGTGACGCATCACCCGGTTTACGCACTCATGCTCGGCAAGGGCGTCGAGGCAGCCGCGCACAAGCTGCTGCACTACGGCGTGGACAAAATCTTCGTCTACGACGACGACGCGCTCGAAAACTTCCGCATCGAACCGTACACTGCGGCATTCTGCGATTTCATCGAAAAAATCAAGCCCTCGAGCATTCTCGTCGGCGCGACCAACCTCGGCAGACAGCTTGCGCCCCGCGTTGCGGCACGCTGCCGCGCGGGTCTCACCGCCGACTGCACCGTGCTTGAGATGAAGGAGAACACCGACCTCGTTCAGATTCGTCCCGCCTTCGGCGGCAACATCATGGCGCAGATCGTCTCCCCGAACAGCCGCCCGCAGTTCTGCACCGTACGCTACAAGGTTTTCGCCGAGCCGAAGCCGAACGAAAACGAGAGCGGCGAAATCGTCAGAATGCAGATTGCCCCCGATGCGCTCGCGAGCGTCATCGAGGTACTTTCCAAGACCGAAAAGCCGAAGGACGTCGACATTTCCGAGGCGGACATCATCGTCGCCGTCGGACGCGGCGCGAAGAGCGAGGCAAACCGCGCGATGGCGAAGGAGCTTGCCGATGCGCTCGGCGGCGTGGTCGCCTGCACGCGCCCGCTTGTCGAGGAAAACATCTTCGACGCCAAGCATCAAATCGGTCTGTCGGGCAGAACGGTCAAGCCGAAGCTGATTCTCTGCCTCGGCATTTCGGGCGCGGTACAGTTTGCGGCGGGCATGAAGTCCTCCGACTGCATCGTCGCCATCAACACGGACAAAAATGCGCCGATTTTCGACGTGGCGCACTACGGCATCATCGGCGACCTCAATGAGATTGTCCCGCTGCTGCTTGAAAAAATCAAGGCAAAGGAGGCGTAAGCAATGTATAAGAAATTCACTTCCGCCGACGCGGACGCACTTCGCGCGGTCGTCGGCGCAGACCGTCTCTTTGTCGGCGGCGAAATCAGCGAGGACTACAGCCACGACGAGCTGGGCGGTGTCAGCCGTATGCCCGACGCGCTCGTCTTTGTCCTCTCGACCGAAGAGGTCGCGGCGATCATGAAATACGCCTACCGTGAGAACATTCCGGTCACCGTCCGCGGCAGCGGCACGGGTCTGGTCGGCTCTGCCGTGCCGGTCGAGGGCGGTATCCTCATGGTCACCTCGCAGATGAATAAGATTCTCGAGCTTGACGAGGACAACCTTACGGTCACGGTCCAGCCCGGCGTGCTGCTCATGGAGCTTGCCGCCTACGTCGAGGAGCGCGACTTCTTCTATCCGCCCGACCCCGGCGAAAAGTCGGCGACCATCGGCGGCAACATTTCGACCAACGCGGGCGGTATGCGTGCCGTCAAATACGGCGTCACCCGCGATTATGTCCGTGCGCTGACCGCTGTTCTCCCGAACGGCGAGGTCGTCGAGCTCGGCTCGAAGGTCGTCAAGAACAGCTCGGGCTATTCGATGAAAGACCTGCTCATCGGCTCGGAGGGCACGCTTGCAATCATCACCGAAGCGGTGCTGAAGCTGCTCCCGCTGCCGAAAGCATCGGTCAGCCTGCTCGTGCCGTTCAAGGACATGAAGAGCGCGATTGAGTCTGTGCCGAAAATCATTCGCTCCAAGGTCATTCCGACCGCAATCGAATATATGTCGCGCGACACGATTCTCTTCTCCGAGAGTTATCTCGGCAAGAAGTTCCCCGACACCAAGAACGACGCCTATATCCTGCTGACCTTCGACGGCAACACCGACGAGCAGGTCGAGCGCGATATGCGCACGGTCGCCGACCTCTGTCTCGACGAGCTGGGCGCACTTGACGCCTACATCGTCGACACCGAGGAGCGCAAGAAGTCGGTCTGGAACGCGCGCGGCGCATTTTTGGAGGCGATCAAGGCGTCGACCACCGAAATGGACGAGTGCGACGTCGTTGTCCCGCGCAGCAAGGTCGATGAGTTTATCAAGTTCACGCACCGCATCGCCGAGGACGAGAAGATTCGCATTCCGAGCTTCGGTCACGCGGGCGACGGCAACCTGCACGTCTACATTTGCCGCGACGCACTGGACGAGAAGAGTTGGAAAGAAACGCTCGCACGCTGCTTTGACAGAATGTACGCAAAGGCCGAGGAGCTCGGCGGTCTCGTCTCGGGCGAGCACGGCATCGGCTACGCAAAGAAGGGTTATATGCAGCACCAGTACGGCGAAACGCAGATCGCCCTGATGCGCGGCATCAAGGCGGCGTTTGACGACAAGAACATTTTAAACCCCGGCAAGATTTGCTACTGAACCGAAAAGAGAGCCGCCCGCGGGCGGCTCTCTTTTCGAGGGGAACGGTCGGGGCACCTCCGGTTATCATTCGTCGGCATACAGCTCATCATAATACCATTGTGTCGGATTCTCGCAGATATACCTTGATATTTCCTCATAGTCTCTGCGATTACGAATGATATGCTCATAAAAGGAAGTCTGAAACAGTTTTTCAATCGGTTTTTCTTGTTTGCAAATCCTTGAAGTCAAAGATTTATACGCACATACTATATCTGTCAGCGTAGGGCGGGGGCTTGCTCCCGCCGTCTCGCTCTCTTCAAAGATAAAGATAATGTGTATATGATTGGGCATAATTACAAATTGGTCCACCCGCACATCGGGATACCTATTTTCAAGCAACATTAACTGCTCGCTCGCAATTTTTCCGTAAGCGGTCAATTCCGTTTCGGCGGGAGCAAGCCCCCGCCCTACAACATGAGACAGTAGGCAACGCCGATTATGCGT
>SFNW01000031.1 GCA_004554105.1 Clostridiales bacterium
ATGTTGCACTCGGCAAGGTAACCGGCAACATGGCTGCCGACGCGCTCGAGGGCGCAAAGCTCGCCGAGATGGCGGTCAAGACGATTTCGGACGCGACCCCGGTTATCAACACCGACGTGCTTGCCGCGTTCAACATGGCGCTTCCCGAAGCCTATGCAAGCGCCGAGACCGTAACCACCAACAAATAAGATAAGCCAAACCGCCGTGTCCCCGCGTCGCTCTGCGCCGCGGGGCATGAGCGTAGAAAAGGACTTTTTCCATGTCTTTGATTTTGAGTGCCCTTGACGTCGTTTTGCAGGACGGCTTTATGTACGCCGTACTGGCGATGGGGTATTATCTGTCGTATACGATTCTCGACTTTCCCGATTTGACCGTCGAGGGGACGGTCGTCACCGGCGGCGTCGTCTTCGGACTGCTTGCGCGCGCGGGCGTCAACCCGTGGCTCGCGATGGTCGTCGCCTTCCTTGTCGGCTTCCTCTGCGGTACACTGACCGGCGTTCTGCACGTTCGGCTCGGCATTCGCCCGCTGCTCTGCGGCATTCTCGTGTCGACGCTGCTGATTTCGGTCAATCTTGTCGTCACCGTTGTCGGTATGGGCGGCAATTTCGCGGGCGACGGCGCACTGTCGACCGTCGACCTCGGGCGCAGTGTGCCCACCGTGCTTCGCACCTATCCCGCGCGGCTTCTGCCTACCGATTTCTACGGCTTCAACCTGCGCAAGCTCGTGACCTTCTTTGTCATCGCGCTGGTCTTCAAGCTGATTCTCGACTTTTATCTCAAGACCAAGAGCGGACTTCTGCTCCGTGCGACCGGCGACAACGCGCAGTATGTCACCATGCTGGCAAAGGACCAGCGTTTCTATAAGACGCTCGGGCTTGCCATCGGCAACGGCTATGCGGCGGTCTGCGGCGCGCTGATTGCGCAGAGCCGCGGCAACGCCAACCAGGGCATGGGTGTCGGCATGATTGTCATCGGGCTTGCCTCGCTGATTATCGGGCTGTCGCTGTTCGGCAGAGTGCGGTTTATGAAGCCGACGACCATGGTTATCCTCGGCTCGGTCATTTATCAGGGCTGCCTCGGCATCGCCACGCTGCTCGGCGTTCCCAGTGCCTACAACAAGGCGATTATGGCGGTGCTCTTTACGCTGGCGCTTGTTTTCAGCGACCGGCTTGCCAAGAAGAACGGAGGGAAGAAGAATGCTGTCGTTCGAACACATCTGTAAGACCTTCAATCCCGGTACACCGGACGCTGCGACGCTGTTCTCCGACTTCAACCTGACCGTGGACAAAGGCGAATTTGTCTCGGTCATCGGCTCAAACGGCAGCGGCAAGACCACGATGCTGAATCTGCTCTGCGGCTCGCTGATGCCCGATTCGGGCAGAATCCTGTTTGACGGCACGGACATTACGCGGCAGAGCGAATACCGCCGCGCCGCGCGTATCGGACGCGTATTCCAGGACCCCAAGGTGGGGACCTGCGGCTCGCTGACCATTCTCGAAAACATGGCGCTCGCCGACAATAAGAAGCGTCCCTTCGGCTTGACGCCTGCCGTCAGCCGCGGGCGGCTCGACTACTACCGCTCGCTGCTCGAGCAGTGCGGCATGGGGCTGGAGGACAGACTGAACGCCAAGGTCGGTGCGCTCAGCGGCGGTCAGCGGCAGGCACTCGCACTGGTCATCGCCAACATGACCGACATTGATTTGCTCATTCTCGACGAGCATACCGCGGCGCTCGACCCGAAGTCGGCGGACACGGTCATGCAGCTTACTGATCATTTCGTGAAGAGCAGCAAGATTACCACGCTGATGGTCACGCACAATCTCCGCTTTGCGGTCGAATACGGCACGCGGCTGCTGATGATGCACGAAGGGAAGTGCATCGTCGACATTCGCGGAGAGGAAAAACAAAAGGCAAACGTCGATGATTTGCTGAATATTTTCTACGAAATCAGCATAGAGGTCGGCAACTGAAGCATTCGCCGCGCGAAAAACCGCGCGGCGAATTTTTTCTTTACAAAAAACAAAAAAAGACTTGACAGAACGATACCTGTGTGCTATTATGATACCAGTTTAACGCGCTAAAGCGATAAAACATGAATTTCGGAGGAAAAATCAAATGAAAACCAAAAAGATTTTAGCGGTGGTACTCGCCGCACTGATGCTGATGCTCTGCTTTGCGGGCTGCGGCAAGAAGGCTGCGGACAGCGACCTTTCCTATGTTAAGGAAAAGGGCAAGCTGCTCGTCGGTATCACCGACTTCGCACCGATGGACTACAAGGACGCGGACGGCAACTGGATCGGCTTTGACGCCGACATGGCAAAGAAGTTTGCGGCAAAGCTCGGCGTTGAGGTTGAGTTTGTCGAAATCGAATGGGACAACAAGATTCTCGAACTGAACAACAAGAGCATTGACTGCGTATGGAACGGCATGACGCTGACCGCCGAGGTCACGAGCGCAATGGATTGTTCTGTTCCGTACTGCAACAACGCACAGGTTGTTATCGTTCCTGCCGACAAGGCGGACGCCTACAAGACCGCCGAGGACTGCAAGGGCTTGAAGTTTGCCGTTGAGGCAGGCTCTGCGGGCAAGGCAATGGCGGACGAGAACGGCTTTACTTACACCGAGGTTGTCGACCAGGCGACCGCGCTGCTTGAGGTTGCCAGCGGCACGAGCGACGCCGCGATTATCGACTCGCTGATGGCGGCTGCCATGGTCGGCGAGGGCACCGGCTATGCAAACCTGACCTACACGGTCGGACTCAACTCCGAGGAATACGGCGTCGGCTTCCGCAAGGGCTCGGATCTCGTTGCGGCATTCAACGAATTCTTCGCGGCGGCTGTCAAGAGCGGCGAGGCGGAGAGCATTGCCGAGACCTACGGCGTACAGGCGGCTTTGATTCAGTAAATACGCGCAGCTCGCGTGGTTTTTGCCTTCCTCTTTGAGGAAGGTGGCATGCGAAGCATGACGGAAGGAGTTAAACTCCCTCAGTCACCTTCGGTGACAGCTCCCTCGGAGAGGGAGCCACAATAAAAGCGGAACAAAATGGTGAAACAGAGGGCGTGTCATGCGCTCTCTGTTTGCCGCGTTTTAGACTCTACATAAAGGATGCAAACATGAGTTTTTTCGAACAGTTTCCCATTGTAATTTCCGCCTTGAATGTCGGCTTTTTGCAGACGCTTAAGCTGTTTATCGTTACGCTCGCCGGCGCGCTTCCGCTCGGACTGCTGATTTCGTTCGGCTCGATGTCGCGCTTTAAGCCGCTGAGTGCGCTGACCCGCACGGTCGTCTGGGTGTTCCGCGGCTCGCCGCTGATGCTCCAGCTTTTGATTATCTATTTCTTCCCGGGGCTCGTTCTCGGCAATCAGATTTGGGGAACCGGCGAGGAGGGGCGTTTTCTCGCGTCCGCCGTCGCTTTTATCCTCAATTACGCCTGCTATTTTTCTGAGATTTATCGCGGCGGCATTCAGGGCGTTCCGCACGGACAGCAGGAGGCGGGGCAGGTGCTTGGACTCTCGCGGTCGCAGATTTTCTTCAAGGTTACGCTGCTGCAGATGATTAAGCGCATCGTGCCGCCGATGTCCAACGAGATCATCACGCTCGTCAAGGACACCTCGCTTGCACGCATCATCTCGATGCAGGAGGTCATTTGGGCGGGCTACGCGTTTATGAAAGGCTCGCACGGTATTTCGGGGCAGATTTGGCCGCTTTTCTTCACGGGTATTTATTATCTCGTGTTCAGCGGCGTGCTGACGCTGCTGTTTAACCGCGTTGAGAAAAAACTCGGTTATTTCAAGGTTTGAGGAGGGAGAGCATGGCACTGCTTGAAGTCAGGGGACTGAAAAAGAGCTTCGGCAAGACCGAAGTGTTGAAAAGCATCGATTTTTCGTTGGAGCAGGGACAGGTTCTCGCCATCATCGGCTCTTCGGGCGGCGGCAAGACAACGCTGCTTCGCTGCCTGAACTTTTTGGAATTTGCCGACGCGGGGACGATCTCGGTCGGCGGCAAGGTCATTTACGACGGCAAAGCGGCAAAGAAAATGAGCGAAGCCGAGATGCGCGCCTGCCGCCTGCATTTCGGACTGGTCTTTCAGTCGTTCAATCTGTTTCCGCAGTACAGCGTGCTGAAAAACGTCACGCTCGCGCCGACTCTGCTGAAACTCGACACGCCGCAGAATATCGACGCAAACGCGCGGTCGCTGATTGAGCGCGTCGGGCTTTCCGACAAGCTCGATTTTTATCCCTGCCAGCTTTCGGGCGGACAGCAGCAGCGCGTTGCGATTGCGCGTGCGCTTGCGATGCGTCCCGAGATTCTCTGCTTTGACGAGCCGACGAGCGCGCTCGACCCCGAGCTGACGGGCGAGGTACTGCGCGTTATCAAGGGGCTCAAGGGCGAGGACCGCACGATGATTGTCGTCACGCACGAAATGGAGTTTGCCAAAAACGTCGCCGACGTCGTCATGTTTATGGCGGACGGAAAAATAGTCGAGATGGACACGCCGACAGAAGTTTTCGAGAACCCGAAAAATGAGAAGACACGCGCGTTCTTACAGCATTCGCTCGAACGCCTGGGAGACGCATGAAACGATACAGACGGATTTGCGCCGCGGTTTGCATTCTTGTGCTTGCCGCGGCTTTGCCGCTCGGCGCATGGGCGGCGGGGGATTATGCCGAGCATAGCTTGCGCCCCGTCGAGGCACAGGCGTATCGCGAGCTGAAAGCGGCGATTCTCGACATCGCCGCAAACGGCGGCTCGACCGAGATTTTGCTCTCGACCGAATTTGCGATGGACGGCTGGGACACCGACGCTTCGGGCGATGCGCTCAGTGCGGAACTTGCCGCGCATTTCAAAGCCGCGTTTGACATCAGTAAAATCGTCGACTGCCTGCTTGCCGACTGCCCGTTTGAGTTATATTGGTACGATAAGACGGGCGGCTGTGCGACGGTCTATTCGGTGCGCTCAAAGCGGGTTGCGGCGGGCGAGCCGATTACCGTTTCCAAGATCCGTGTCCGGCTCACGCCGAGCGCGGACTGCCGCGGTGACGGCGACTATACGGTCGCGCCGTCTGCGGCTGCCGCCGCGTCCGCAGCGGTTGAAAACGCGCGGCGCATCGTTGCCGAACATCGCGGAAAAAGCGATCTCGAACGGCTGACGGCGTACAAGGACGCGGTCTGCGCGGGCGCGGTCTATAACAATGCCGCCGCCGCGGGCGGCGCTGCCTACGGCGCACCGTGGCAGGCTGTTGACGTTCTGCGCGCCGACAAGGTGGGCGAGGTCGTCTGCGAGGGGTATTCCAAGGCGTTTCAGTATCTTTGCGAGCTGGACGGCGGGCTGACCTGCTTTTGCGTCAGCGGTACGATGTCCATAGATGACAGCGCAAGACCGCACATGTGGAATCTCGTGGTTTTAGACGGGAAAACCTATCTTGCCGATGTGACCAACAGCGATGCGGGCAGTATCGGGGACAGGGGCGGACTCTTTCTTGTCGGAACTGCGCAAAGCGCGGACGGCAGCGACAGTGTGACGCTGAACGGGCGGCAGGTTACCTATTTTCTTTCGGACGAGGACAGGGCGCTGTATGCCGAATTTCTGCCGCTTGCGTCAGCGGCGGATTTGCCCGCCGCCAAGACCTTTGCCGATGTTCCCGAGAGCGGCTGGGTCGCCGACGCGGTCGCTTTTGTCACATTGCACGGGCTGTTTAACGGCACGGCGCCCGACCGCTTCAGCCCCGACACCAAAATGACGCGCGGTATGCTGGCGACGGTGCTGTATAACGCCGCAGGCAAGCCGCAGCCGCAGTCGGCGGGCAGTTTTTCCGATGTTGCCGAGACCGCGTATTATGCCGACGCCGTTCGGTGGGCGGCGGAACGCGGCGTCGTCGCGGGCTATGAGGACGGCAGTTTCCGCCCCGATGCGGCAATCACGCGCGAACAGCTTGTCACCATGCTGTACCGCTATGCGGGAAGCCCCGATGCGTCCGACACGGCGCTTGCCTTTCCCGATGCGGACAGGGTGAGCGGCTATGCCGTCGACGCAGTTCGCTTTGCAATCGGCGCAGGACTGCTTGCAGGCAGGGACGACGGTCGCTTTGACCCGCAGGGGACGGCGACCCGTGCCGAGGTGGCTACCCTGCTCATGCGCTATTTGAAGACCGCATAAAAAAGCGGCGAAGCACTCGGCTTCGCCGCTTTTTTTGTTGCACAATGTCTTAAGCCTCCCTCACTGAGGGAGGTGGCACGACAAAGTCGTGACGGAAGGAGTCTTTACGCACGGATGCACTCCCTCAGTCACCTGCGGTGACAGCTCCCTCTATGAGGGAGCCGGAATAAACGATGAATACCGACGCTATGCACGTATTGGCTCAGCGCGCCCTTGGCTTCGCCGCTTTTCTCATTTCTTTCGCAACACGATTTTGATGAAATTCAGATACTTGCCGCCGCCCGCCTCCATGGATTTGCGGTCGCCCACGGCATATTCGTTCTCCTGCTTTAGCCAGTCTGCCCAAACCTCGTCGTTTGACTCCATGTCAGAGACGCAGAGGACCTCCGCACTCTTTGCCTTGCCGACCGTCTTCCTCCAGTAGGCGACGTCGTGCATATAGTCCAGCTGCTCGGGCGTCCAGGAGAGCAGCAGCTCGGGCGGGAGATTGTCGTGGCAATCCTGCTTCATGCCCGGAATGGCGATGTAGATATAGCCGCCTTTTTTGACAAAGGGGAGCAGTTTTTCGTCGAGATAGGCTTCGTCACGCCCGAAATAGTTGTACGAATCGGTGCTGACAACCGCGTCGAAAAATTCGGGCGCAAAGGGCAGGGAGGTGGCGTCCGCCTTGACGGGAATGACCTGTCCGTCCACGCCCATCTCGCGGAAAAATTTGCGATTTTCCTCCGGCTCGCTCCAAAGGTCGGCGGCGTAAACGCGAAAGCCGTATTCCTTGGCGAGAAAGACCGAGGTCAGCCCCTGTCCGCTGCCGAGGTCGCAGACGGTTGCGCCTTTCGGGATTTTACAGTCGAGCAACAGTTCTTCTTCGAGTTTTATCGGGTTGGGTCCCATGATTTTTGCCATGAGTTTCGGTGTGTCGTATTTTTGACTGCGGATATAGTTCATTCATTTGTCCTCCGAATGCAATTTTGATTCGAGATTTGCTGCAAAGCCGTCGATATGGCGGTCGACCGCGAAGAGAACCGCCGCCTTGTCCTCGGCACCGTCGTAGACGCTGTAGAACAGGAAAAACGGACCGTAAAAGTCGAGCGCGGTCTGCATCGCGGTCGCACCGTCGCCGGTCAGCCCCGCGAAAACGTCCGCCATGTAGCAGAGCGGTCCGTTTGCGAGATACTGCTGATAGAGTTTCGCCATTTCTGCGCTGCGGTACTGCTCCAGCGTCAGTAGCTTTCGGAAATTCGCGGGGAATTCCTCTTCTGTCCAATAGCGGAACTGCGCCTTGGAATAGGCGGCGATTTCGGCAATCGAGGTCTTTCGGTAGGCGTCCGCCGCTTTGTCGACCGTCTCCTCGGGCATGGCGTGTTCCTTGGCGTTTTCGGCATCGGCAAGCTGCATTCGCGCGAGAATGCAGTCGAAAATGTCGCGCTTGCTCGCGTAGTGCCTGTAGAGCGCGCCCTTGGTGATGCCGAGCGCGTCGGCGATTTGGCTGACCGAGACCGCCTCATAGCCGTCTTTGGCAAACAGCGTGAGCGCCGCGCTCAGTATTTTTTCTTTCGTATCCGACATTCGATGCCCTCCACATTGGTAAACGACCGTTTACTTCATTATAGTAAACGGTCGTTTACTTGTCAAGCCTTTTTTGAAAAAACAAAAAGCACGGCGCAGAGGGAAGCCCTCTGCGCCGCGCAGTTTATAGTAAATTTTATCCGCAGGCATTGCGGGACGGACCGTCGGGGACGCCGCACCCGAAAGGGCGCGAGAGTTTCACCGAAAGAGACAAAATTTTCCACTGCAATAGAAACTCATGCGTCCGCTTTGCTGCGGACGCCGGTCCCTACGAAATACAATGCCGTTTGAACTTATTCGCCTTTCAGCAGCTTGTAACCGTCTTCGCGCAGGACGCGGGACTGGTTGTCGAGCGTCATCATGCGGTACGCGCCCGACCACGCGCAGAGGCAGTCGTTGTAGTGCCCGCGCTCCTCGCAGGTGGGGCGGTACTTCGTCCAGCGGCACTGGAAGAAGCCCTCGTTCTGTGCGCCGAGCGGGCGTTTCTGCCCGTGAATGCGCTCGTCCTCGGACGCGGTCACGCCCTGCACGGCGTTTGCCCACATTGCGCGCGCACGCTTTGCCCAGCGCTCGTCGCCCGTGTATTTCGCAAGCAGGAAGAAGTCGGTGACCGGCGCCGAGCCCCATGCGTCGATGGCGTGATGCTCGGTCGAGATTGCCGTGCCGCCCGCCGTGTGGTAGCCGTATTTCGTAAACTCGCTGTCCGCGCCGTAGAGCACGTCGTAATGGAACGCCCAGGAGAAGAAGTAGTACGCGGCCTTCTTCGCGCGTTCGAGATAGAGCGCGTCGCCGGTATCCTCATAGAGCATCAGCGACGAGGTGATGAACGGGTAGGCGGTCTCCTTGTCGATGCTCTGGCAGTCGAGCGCGCCCGCCGAGCAGACAAAATGATCGAGGTCGCGTGCAAAGTAGAAGTCACTCGCCTTCTTTGCGGTTTCAAGATAGCGGTCGTCGCCCGTAATGCGGTAGGTCTCCATCAGACCGGTCAGCATAAAGCCGCCGATTGAGCCGTTTTGCATCACGCACTTGCCGTCGAGCGTCCAGGACTTGCCGAAGCCGTATTCCGTCGAGAAGTGCTCGCAGAAAAAGTCGCACAGCCGCACGGCAAAGTTGCGGTATGCCGGCTTGTCGATGCCTTCAGAGCGCAGAAAGGCGTACATACGCGCCATCTCCGCCGCGCCCCAGCCGAAGTTGCAGACGTCGGGGGTGGCGAAATCGTAGGTTTCCTTAACGTAGTATTGCTGGAACTGCGAGTAGAGCAGTCCGTTTTCCTGCTGCTTTTCCGCCCAGGCGTCGAAAATGTCTATAGCGATGTCGAGCGTCTCGCGGT
The DNA here is from genome assembly GCA_004554105.1 of Clostridiales bacterium. Classification (GTDB taxonomy): domain Bacteria; phylum Bacillota; class Clostridia; order Oscillospirales; family CAG-272; genus UMGS902. Next base: position 9,053 of record SFNW01000031.1, read on the forward strand.
CGCCCTTCTTTGCCGCGTCAACCGCAAGCATACGCGCGTTGAGCAGACCCTGATCCGCCCAGCCCATTTCAAACCGCTCGTCGAAGCGGCCGAGTTCGGTGTAATAGGGGTCCTGCAGCCGCCGCTGCATCTCCTCGGGGGTGATTGCCGCGCCGTGCTGCGAGCGGAACAGGCGGGGCGCAAAGTGCGTGATAATCAACTTGTGCCCCTCGTAGTCGTAGAGCAGTGCCTTGGCGTAGTCGATGCCGAGTTCCCAGGTCTGCTCGGGCGTGAGACAGGGCGTGCGCTCGAGCGCAAAGATATCCGCCGCGCGGTCGAGCAGATTTGCCGCCGCGTAGTTTTCGCACATCGGCACGCAGGCAAAGGCATAAGAGCTTGAAGCAAAGCGCGCGCCGGGCTTCAGCGTCAGATATTCGTCGTAGCGTTCGGTGAGGACATTCTTGCCCGAATAGGTATAGGGCGCCTCGGTGACGGGGCGGTAGATTTTCTGCGAAAAGCTGCCGTCGCCGTTCTGCACGAGCGAGCAGGAGGAGCGGAGCGAGCTTTCGTCCTTGTCGCTTGCAAAGAGCGCGACGCCGTAGTTTTTGTCCTCGCAGAGCGTGCAGGCGGGAATACCCGTGCGGTCGTAGGCAAAGATCCACGGACTGCCGTCGCGCGAAAGTCCGGTCGGGGTGTTCTCCTTGCAGCCTGCATTGCCGTTGTAGTTGACGCAGGGAATCAGATATTTGGCGGGCTTGAAGGCAGTGCGGATTTCGAGAATGTCTTTGAAGCAGAGCGTGCCGACGCCGACGTTCTCAATCACGCGGTCGATGCGCCAAAGTCCGTCGCCGAGGTCGGTCAATTTGTCGGTGATGCACAGGTCGTGTCCCTCGGAGACGAGCGCGCCGTCTGCAACGTGCGCGTCGAGCGTCAGTTCTTTGCCGTTCATCTCGATTTTGGCGGGCATGAAGTCAAAAACGGCGTCGCCGCCCTTGCCGAGCGAAAACCCGCCTGCGGTATGGAATACGGAAAGCATAAATAATTCCTTTCTGGCAGTTTTCTTTAATTTATCATAAATCAAAGTCGGCTGCAATGCAAGAATGGATTGCAAAACCGTGAAATTTATGGTACAATAAACGCAGATGGGTGCGAAAACGCACCCATCTGCGTCACGAGTTTTTACTCGCGAAATCATGGCGGCGATTTTCCTGCGGAATATCTGTATATAAACTCCTTCCGTCGCGGCAAGCCGCGCCACCTTCCTCGGGGAGGGAGGCGATGAGTTGTCTGCACGAAAAGGCTCCCTCTTTGAGGGAGCTGTCACCAAAGGTGACTGAAGGAGTTTATTGACGTTTGCACAAACCGCAGGGGCATTTTTCTATCCGCTCGTTTGTAAAATATTTATTGCCCATGAAAAATTCGGTGCGGTTTCGGATATCGCGCCGTTTTTCTGCGAAAATGAACAAAAGGAGAACCCGAATGCAGCTTATCATTGCCGAAAAACCGAGCCTTGCACGCAATATTGCCGCGGCAATCGGTCAAATGCAGAAGCGAAACGGCTATTTCGAGGGCGGCGGCGTCATTGTGAGTTGGGCGTTCGGGCATCTCTTTTCGCTCTGCGACATTGAGGACTATGCGGACAAGCCGACGCCGAATGCACGCTGGACCATAGAGGGCTTGCCCTGCTTTCCGAAAGAATTTCGCTTTACGCTGCGGCACGATTCGTCGGGGCAGGTCGACCCCGGCGTCGCACGACAGTTCGAAACCCTGAAAGTCCTCTGCCGCCGCGCCGACGTCGACACGATTGTCAACGCGGGCGACGCCGACCGCGAGGGCGAAATCATCGTCCGCCTCTGTGTCTCGCACGCGCTCGAAGGCTTTGAAAACAGGGCGGAGAAACGCCTTGTCCGCCTTTGGCTGCCCGACCAGACGCCCGAAACCGTGCGCGCCGCGCTCGCCGATATGAAGGACGAGAGCGCGTATGACTGCCTTGCCGACGAGGGCTTTGCCCGCACCTATATCGACTGGCTCTACGGCGTCAATCTCACCCGCTATGCGACCTTAAAGACCGGGAAGCTGCTCCGCGTGGGCAGAGTGATCGTGCCGATTGTCAAGGCAATTTACGACCGCGACATGGCGATCCGCAATTTCGTTCCCGAAACCTATCTTGCGCTGCGCAGTGCCGAGGAGACGAAGGGCGCGGTTGTCGAGCTTTGCGGCAAGGAGAAATTCCCCGCGTCCGAGCGGGCGCGCGTCGAGGGACTTGCCGCCGCCTACAATGCCGCAGGCGCGGTTGTGACCGCCGTCAAGCGCAAAAAGGACGAGGTCAAGCCCGGTAAGCTCTATTCGCTTTCCAAACTGCAAAACGTCCTCGGCAAAAAGTACAAGATGTCGATGGCGGAGAGCCTTGAAATCGTGCAGAGCCTGTACGAGCGCGGGTATCTGACCTATCCGCGTACCAACTCGGAGTATCTTGCCACGGCAGAGGCGGGAAAGGTCAAAAAAATTCTCGAAACCGTCAAGGCAATCGGCTATCCCGTCGAATTCAAGAATTCAAAAACCATTTTCGACGACTCGAAAATCGAGTCGCACTCGGCACTGACGCCGACCTATAAAATTCCCGACAAAAACGCGCTGTCCGAGACCGAGCGCAAGGTCTATTCCACGGTGTTCCGCCGCTTTGTCGCAGTGTTCTGCGCCGAGGCGTGTAAGGCTGAGAAAACCGAAATCAAAATTGCGGTCGGCGACTATGAGGAATTTCTGCTCAAGGGGACGGTTATCGTCGAGCCGGGCTGGACAAAATATGACGACTACACGCAGAAGGACAAACTGCTGCCTCAGCTTGAAAAGGGCGACGCCGTCAACATCAACTTCACCCCGACCGAGCGTGAAACGACGCCGCCGAAGCACTACACAATCGAGACGCTGAACAACTACCTGAAGAATCCCTTCAAGGAGGAAAAGGCGGCGGCAAAGGACGCGGAGGACGAAAACGACGATGAGGAATACCGCGCCATTTTCGAGGGACTCGAACTCGGCACCGAGGCGACGCGCACCGGCATCATCGACAACGCGCGGAAAAGCGGCTATATCGAGTTGAAAAAGGACGTCTATCGCATTCTGCCCGACGGCGAATTTTTGATTGAATCGCTTGTCCGCATGGGAATTTCGATGGACAAGTACAAGACGAGCGAACTCGGCAAAGCACTCAAAAAAATCTATCACGGCAAGATGCCTGTCAGCGGGGGCGTCGAATTGGCGGAGCGCGAAATCGGCGAGGTCTTTGCCAAACGCGAGATGCCGCCCGAGGAGGACACCGATGACGGCTTTCTCGGCGATGAACTGTGCGACTGCCCGTTCTGCGGCGGCAAAATCCGCCGCACCAAATTCGGCTACGGGTGCAGCGGCTACAAAGAGGGCTGCAAATTCACGGTCAACCGCGTCATCTGCGGCAGAGTGATTTCCAAGCAGAACATCGTTCTCCTGCTCACCGAGGGCAAAACGGCGAAAATCAAGGGCTTTGTCTCCAAAAACGGCAAGCTCTTCGACGCCGCGCTGCGCCTGGAGGGGACACAGGCGAAATTTGACTTTTTATAATTCATAAGGGGATAACTATGGTCACCTACGATGGGATTCGGCACGATGTTGCCGTCAATACCTATATTGAGGAAGCAGACCGCGCACTCGGCGCGCTCGGCTATACCGAACACAGCTTTGCGCATGTGACCCGCGTCGCGGAAACGGCGGGCAGACTGCTTGAACAGCTCGGCTACGGCGCACGCGCCGCCGAGCTTGCGCGGATTGCGGGCTACCTGCACGACATCGGCAACCTTGTCAACCGCGTTGACCACTCGCAGAGCGGCGCGGTCATGGCATTCCGCATTCTTGACAAAGCGGGCATGGACGCGCGTGACCTCGCCGCCGTGGTTTCCGCCATCGGCAACCACGATGAGGGAAGCGGCGTGCCGGTCAATCCGATTGCCGCCGCGCTGATTCTCGCAGACAAAAGCGATGTGCGCCGCACCCGCGTGCGCAACCGCGACCGCAGCACGTTCGATATTCACGACCGCGTCAATTATTCGGTTGATTCGACCTCGCTTGATTTGGATTGCGAGAGCAAAACGCTCACGCTGCGCCTCGCCGTCGATACCGCATACGGCAGTGTCATGGACTTCTTTGAAATCTTTCACACCCGTATGTCGATGTGCAAAAACGCCGCGCAGACGCTCGGTCTGCGCTTCGGACTTGTCATCAACGGGCAAGCGGTCATTTGACAAAAAACTTACGTTTTGACTTGAATTTCGCCATATAAGGCAAATTCAAGTTACATAATGCAAAAAAACGCTTCTTTTTCGTGCTTTTTTACAGTTGCCGAACGCACAAAAATGTGGTATTATGTAAAACGGCGGCGAATGGAGTTTTCTAAGCCGCTTTGACAGCCCCGTTTAGAATCCTTAAAATATATGTTGATAGATTACCGAAGGAGACGTTATGAGCATTTTTGACCTTTTCACCCTGCTCGGGGGACTCGCCATGTTCTTATTCGGCATGCGGGTCATGGGCGACGCGCTCGAAAAACGCGCCGGAAACCAGCTCAAAAATATTCTCGCAAAGCTGACCGCCAACACCTTTAAGGGCTTTTTGCTCGGTCTTGCCGTCACGCTGCTCATTCAGTCCTCGTCCGCGACGACGGTCATGGTCGTCGGCTTTGTCAACTCGGGGCTGATGACGCTGCATCAGGCGACCAGCGTCATTCTCGGCGCCAACCTCGGCACCTCGGTCACGGCATGGCTGCTGTCGACCTCGGGGATTGAGGGCGAGGGCATCGCACAGCTTTTCAAGCCCGATTCCTTTGCGCCGATTCTGGCGTTTATCGGTATCATTCTCTATATGTTTCAGAAAAACCGCAAGAAGCAGGACATCGGCTTGATCCTCATCGGCTTCGGCGTGTTGATGATCGGTATGGAGATTATGGCGGGCGCAGTCGAGCCGCTCTCGGACGAACCTGCCTTCCGCAGTGTTCTTTTGAAATTTGCCAATCCCGTTGTCGGCGTGATTGTCGGCGCGGCGTTTACCGCGATTATTCAGTCCTCGTCGGCTTCGGTCGGTATTTTGCAGGCGTTTTCGCTGACCGGCGTCGTCAATTTCGGCATGGCAGTGCCGATTATTGTCGGTCAGAACATCGGTACCTGCGTCAGCGCGATGATTTCCTCGATCGGTGCAGGGAAGAACGCGCGCCGCGCGTCCTTCGTGCATCTGTATTTTAATTTAATCGCGGCGCTGATTATCGTGCCGCTGTTCTATCTTGCAAACGCGATATTTGACTTTCCGCTGGAGCAGAGCGTCAGCCCGCTCGGCATCGCGGTCATTCACACCGGCTTCAAAATTATCGCGCTCTGCATTCTGATGCCCGCGTCCCGCCTGCTTGAAAAGCTGGCGATTCTCACGGTGCCGGAAGGCAAGAGCGACCGCGAGCGCGAGCTGCTCGACGACCGTCTGCTCGCAACCCCCGCCGTTGCAATCGACCGTGCGCGCGCAGTTGCGCAGGATATGGCGGAGCTTTCGGTTTCGACCATGCGGGATTCGATGGCGCTGCTGCGTAATTTCAACGAAAAAGCAATGCAGTCGATTTACGACGGTGAGGAACGGGTCGACAAATACGAGGATATGCTCGGCACCTATCTTGTCAAAATCAGTTCCTGTGAGCTGACCGAGCAGGACAGTCATGAGGTCACGAAGCTGCTGCACATCATCGGCGACTTTGAGCGCATTTCCGACCACGCGGTCAACATTGCCGAGTCGGCGCAGGAGATGAGCGACAAGAAGCTGGTCTTTTCCGAGCAGGCGACCAAGGAACTTTCGGTTATGGTCGACGCAATCGACGAAATCATGACGGTCGCGCTGCGTGCGTTCAACACGGGCGATATGGACGCCGCGTTCAATGTCGAGCCGCTTGAAGAAGTCGTCGATACCATCAACTCCAGACTGAAAAAACGGCACGTCGCCCGCCTGCAAAAGGGCGAATGCACGATCGAACTCGGCTTTGTGCTGTCCGATTTGCTGACCAACCTCGAGCGCGTGTCCGACCACTGCTCCAACATTGCGGGCTGCGTCATTGAAATCGAGCATGACGCGCTCGATATGCACGAGTATATGGAAAAACTCAAGAGCGAGGGCAACCCTCGCTATACGGCGTGCTACGAGGCGTACAAGGAAAAGTATGCGCTGCCCGCCAAGACGCAGGCGTGACGGCTTCGCCATGAAAAAGAAGGTTCTGATTACCGGCGCGTCGCGCGGCATCGGCTTTGAGACCGCCCGCCGCTTTGCCGAAAACGGCTACGCCGTGTATGCGCTTTGGCACAATGCGCCCGAGCGGCTTTCGGAGGTCGGCTCGCTTGATATTACGCCGGTTCAAGGCGATGTTTCCTCGGCGGCGTCGGTCGACGCGCTTGTCGCCGAGGTTGGCGAGATTGACATTCTCATCAACAACGCCGCGATTTCGCGCTTCGGGCTGCTGCCCGATTTGACCGAAGCCGAATGGGACGAGATGATGGCGGTCAATCTGAAGTCGGTCTTTCTGCTCTCGCGGGCGTTCCTGCCCGCCATGATTCGCAAAAAGAGCGGCAAAATCATCAATATCTCCTCGATTTTCGGCGTGGTCGGCGGTTCCTGTGAGGTCGCCTATTCCGCCGCCAAGGCGGGGGTCATCGGCTTTACCAGGGCACTTGCCAAGGAGGTCGGTCCTTCGGGCGTGCAGGTCAACTGCATCGCGCCCGGCGTCATCGACACCGAGATGAACGCGAGGCTGTCAAAGGAAGACCTCGCCGCGCTTTGCGAGGAGACGCCGCTCGGCAGAATCGGTACGCCCGCGGACGTGGCAAAGCTCGCGCTGTTTCTCGCCGAAGATGAGTTCATCACGGGGGAAGTGATTAACATCGGCGGCGGCTATCTTATGTAGGACTGCCGGATACGGCGCAGACCGAAGGGCGGGAGGTCGGTTTAGCTTGCTTTCTGCCACTGTCTATTTAAGATGAAAACCGCTCGAAAGAGCGGTTTTCTGCATATTTTATTTATTCCCGCCCTTCTATCCGCGAAGAAGACGCTCGCCGTATAATATACGGCTTGAGCGACTTTTTCGCGAATTCTGCATCCGTCTGCGGCAGTCTGGCGGCAGAGAGTAGAATCCGGCAATGATTCTACTGCCCGTAGGGGCGGATTCAATATCCGCCCGATAAAGCAAACGCCTTCTCCTGCGGGAGAAGGCGTTTTGCTTCAAAAAATCAAAATCAATGTTCCTGCGGCGATGGTGACGACGCCGTAGGTGCAGGGGACGCCGCGCCCCACGGAGCCTGGATTCGACGCGGGCGGTATCGCCGATTTGCAGCGCCTTATAGTAGCAGAGCCACGACGCGCCGGTCGCAAGCCCCGACAGGGCGAGAAACAGCCAGCCGCGCGGCGTGATGCCGCCGATGCCGCGCTGGGTGCCGGTGATAAAGACCATGCCCCATGCCGCGGCTAAGACGACAACGGTACGGATTGCGGTCGCCAGCGTCGAGTTGACGCCCGTAATGCCGACCTTGGCAAAAATCGTGGTCAGCGCGGCAAAAACCGCCGAAAGAAGCGCGTAAACAATCCACATGAGAAATCCCTCTATTCCTGGTCAAAGAGTCCGATTTGCGTGTCCGCCTGCGCGGGCGCGCTTTTTTCACGATTTGCGGGTTTATAGGGAATGCCGAGATGCTCGTAGGCAAGGCGGGTGACACATCTGCCGCGCGGCGTGCGCGCAAGATAGCCGATTTGCATGAGATACGGCTCGTAAACGTCCTCGATGGTGACCGCTTCTTCGCCGATGGTCGCCGCCAGCGTTTCGAGTCCGACCGGACCGCCGCCGTAGAACTTGATGATGGCCTCCATCATGCGGCGGTCGATGTTGTCAAGCCCGAGCTCGTCGATTTCGAGCGCGGCGAGCGCGTCTTTTGCGACCGCACGCGTGATTTTGCCGTCTGCCTTGACCGTGGCGTAGTCGCGCACGCGCTTGAGCAGACGGTTGGCGATACGCGGCGTGCCGCGCGAGCGCGACGCAATCTCCTTTGCACCCGCGTCGTCAATCTCAACCGCGAGAATGCCGGCACTGCGATGCACGATTTCGGCAAGTTCGTCGGTTGTGTACAGTTCCAGTTTTAAGAGGACACCGAAACGGTCGCGCAGCGGCGTTGTGAGCTGCCCCGCGCGGGTGGTTGCGCCGATGAGCGTAAAGTGCGCGAGCGGAATGCGAATGCTCCGCGCCGCAGGACCTTTGCCGACGATGATGTCGAGCGCGTAGTCCTCCATGGCGGGGTAGAGAATCTCCTCGACCGAGCGGGAGAGACGGTGAATCTCGTCGATAAAGAGCACGTCGCCCTCCGACAGGTTGGTCAGCAAGGCGGCGAGGTCGCCCTGCTTTTCGATTGCGGGGCCCGATGTAACGCGCAGATTTACCCCCATTTCCTTTGCAATTATTGCCGAAAGGGTGGTTTTACCAAGACCGGGCGGTCCGTGAAGCAGTACATGGTCAAGGGACTCCCCTCTCATCTTGGCAGCGTCGATAAACACCTTCAGGTTGTCCTTGGCCTTCTCCTGGCCGATGTA
>SFNW01000001.1 GCA_004554105.1 Clostridiales bacterium
AAGCTGCAGGCGGAGCTGGAAAAAAGACGCAAGCATCATGTATCTCTTTGCATATCCGCAAAGAAAAAATACGATGATTTTTGTGCCAAGCGCCATACAATTCTTGAAAGGTTGCTTCCGAAGAAAAAGGCTGCCAATGATATACGCGCCGCAATATTGTTGGAGCAAGCCGAATGCTGCGCAAGAGAAGCAGAAGAATGTTGTCGTCTGCTCAATGAAAAATGTTCGGAAACCGCCGCGCTTCGGAATGCGATTGCTGCTGAAAAACTGCCGGAGCAAAAACAAGCCTTACTTGATTTCAAACACAGGGAAGGCTGCCCGCGGCAGCTTACCGCAGCCATTGTCGGCGTTCAATATGACGAAAGTTCTGCATTGCTGCACTGCCGCATAGACGATGCTATACTTGAAGCAATCCCTCCCGAAACAGTATATGAAGTTTCAACCGAAACACTCAAATACAGGTTGGCAGAATGCAAATCGCAGATTCATGTAATGGAGACGTGTCACAGCACTTTTGACTCCGCTCGTATTATCGCCGGAACACTTGACACCATCATAGGGAAATACGATTCTTTCTTGAAACGCAGCGGTGGGAATGTCAGTCATGTGTTTATTGACGAGGCGGCGTATGCGCCGCTGACGAAAGGCATAGTCGCCTTTTCATTTGGCGCGCCCGTAACCTTTTTGGGCGACCATAAGCAGATACCGCCCGTCTGTGAGATGGATGAGTACACCCTTTCTGCCGAAAACCAAAGTGTGGTCCTGTGGGCGCAGTCTGTTGTTCACTGCGAAGAGATTTTCAGAAGTAGTATACCGCTTATTCTTGAAAATGCCCAAAGCAGAAAGCCGCCTGTATTGCCGGAAGGCTGTATGACCGCGCTCAATTATACGCACCGCTTCGGTCAGAATCTCGCCGCCGTTCTTGCGCAATATGTTTACACCGGCGATTTTCACGGTGCGCCGAATGCAGATGTGAAAATCAAGGTTTTGAAATGCAGCCCGAAGCCGAAAGACATAAAAGATAAGATGAATCCGTGCGAGGCGAATGAAATTTCAAAATGTCTAAAAGAAAACAACTTTGAAGATGCTGCAATTTTAACGCCCTATAAAGAGCAGGTCAAACTGCTGCAAAAGACAGTGCCTTTTGCGTATCGCGGCAACGTCATGACGATTCACGCATCGCAGGGAAGAGAATACGACACGGTAATCCTCAGTGTCCGTGACCGTATGCCGTGGTGGTTTACCGATTCCAACAATCTCAAATCAAACGGCAGAGCGGTTCTAAATACCGCGCTAAGCCGTGCGAAGAAGCAGCTGATTATCGCCTGTGACGAAGAGAGTTGGAAAGCATTTGACGGACAGTTACTTGCAGAGATTATTCGCCATGCTAATTGAAAGAAAACCGCTCCCTTTGCTACTTGGTTCCGACAACCGAAAATCGACCGCCGCTCCGTCGGAGCGGCAGACAGAACGTCTGCATTTGTGCGGCGCTCTGCCTTTGCAAAATCAAAGTGCGACGCGGCGACAACCGTTACGTTCCGGTCGATTCGGGCGTAAAGGGCTCCGAGAGCAGAAAAACCACCCTGTCGGGTGGTTTTTCTGTTGGTGGAGACAACTGGAATCGAACCAGTGACCCCTTGCATGTCAAGCAAGTACTCTAACCAGCTGAGCTATGCCTCCGTTTTTCGCGTGGGTTTATTATAACACACACAAAATGAAAATGCAACAGGAAATTTCGATTTTTTGAAAAAAGTTTCGGCGGGCGATTTTCTATCGACTTCTTGCAATTTTTTATCTTCCCCTTGCTTTTTCAAAAAAACCGAATATAATATGGAATGATTTTTTCGGGAGGAGGTACATCGGATGAAAACCGAAAAAACAAAATCGGGAACGCTGTCGCGCTTGCCGCGTCTGTCCCGTCCGGTCGACCTGACGCGGGGAACGCCGTGGAAGGTCATTCTGCTCTATGCCGCGCCGATTATGCTCTCCTACCTCTTGCAGCAAATCTATGTACTCACCGACGCCATCATCTGCGGGCAGGTGCTGCGCGCGGAGGAGGTCGCGGGCGTCAACGACACCTTTGCGCTGACCTTCATCTTTCTGCAATTCGCATTCGGCTGTACGGCGGGCTTCGGCGTCATCACCGCGAATTGCGTCGGCTGTGCGGACGACAAGGGCGTGCGCCGCTCGTTCGCCACGCAAATCTATCTGTCGCTCGGCATTTCGGCCGTGCTGACAGTCCTGTCCGTCGGGCTTCTGCCGCAGATGCTGCGGCTCATCAACGTGACGCCCGACAACAAAACGGTTTACGGCGCCGCCTATATCTACTGCCTGATTATCTTCATCGGCATTGCGGCGCAGGTCGGCTACAACTTCATCTGCGGCATTCTGCGTGCGCTCGGCGATTCGTTCACGCCGCTCCTCTTTCTCGTAATCTCCACCCTGCTCAACGTCGGGCTGGATATTCTGTTCCTCGTTCCGCTGCACATGGGACCCGCAGGCGCGGCGGCGGCAACCGTTCTCGCCCAGCTGCTCAGTTTTATCGGCTGCATGGTCTATTCCCTCATCAAATATGAAAAACTCCGCCCGACCGAAGAGGACTTCCGCGTGCCCGCCTCCGCCGTCCGCGCACATCTGCGGCAGGGCGTGCCGCTCGGACTGCAATTTTCGATTTTGGCAATCGGCATCATCGTCATGCAGGGCGCGGTGGTGGAATTTGACCTCACGGCAAGCGGCGCAATGGTGGCGGGCACGCCCGCGCAGAACGGCTTCGGCGCGGCAAGTAAGCTCATCAATTTTCTGATGGCGGCATTTAACGGGCTCGGCACCGCCATTCTCGGCTACAATGCGCAAAACTTTGGCAAGGGCGACCGCGTGCGGATTCGCCGCGGCACTTTGCAGGCGTTTGTCATCATGCTGGTCATTTTCGGCGTCTGCCTTGCGGCGGGGGCTTCCCTTTCGGCGGGCGGCGCATACCAGTACATCTTCATGAGTGCGGATAAGGTTTCGGAAGCGTCGATTCGCTTCGGCAACACCTATCTGCTCGTCGACCTCGCGCTCTATTGCATTCTCGGCTTTCTGTTTGTTGCGCGCAGCGCCGTGCAGGGCGTGTCCCGCCCGGGCTATGTCCTCGGTGCGGGCATCGCGGAGCTTTGCGCGCGAATGCTGATTTGCGCCTTTCTGCCCGAAATCGTCAACGGCGCTCCGATTGACGCTTCTGCGTCGCCGCTCGCCTTTGCCGCAGTCTGTGCGGGCGACCCGGGCGCATGGCTTGCGGCGTCGCTCGTTTTGACCCTGCCGCTGTTCCGCTTCATTCTCCGCATCCCGCCGCACACCTCCGACGCGCGGGAAAGCTGAAAATCTTCCTCAAAACAACAAAGGACAAGCAAATGCTTGTCCTTTGTTGTTTTTGAGAGCATCGGCAAAGCACCGAACAACCGTGCGCACATCGAAAAGCGTCGGTTTGCCCCCTATCCCGTCGGATATACCGAATCGGGATATTTTAAGTATACCATATCGGTATACTGATGTCAAGGGGGGATTTTTCATGCGGCTGAAAGAACTGCGAAAAGCGCGCGGCATCACACAGCTCAAACTGGCAATGGATTTGCACATGAATCAAAACACAATCTCCCGCTACGAAACCGGTGAACACGAAGCAGGCTACACCGAGTTGATTCGCATTGCCGACTATTTCGACGTTTCGATTGACTACCTGCTCGAACGCACCGACAATCCGACCGTCTCCAAATAAGCAACCGACTCAAAGGATTCCCTTTCCGGGAATCCTTTTTTACACTTTGCCGCGCCGAATTTGCCGCAATTTGCGAATTTTCGGCAGATTTCATAAAAGTGCCGCCGCGCTCTTGACAGGCGGCGGCTTTTGCGCTATCATCTATGAGTTAGTTAAGACAAACTCATAGAAAAGAGGAAGCAGAATGACGCTGAACGAGCTGAAAATCGGGCAGTCTGCCGTCATCGTCGCCGTCGGCGGCGAGGGGACGCTGCGCAACCGCCTGATTGACATGGGACTGATTCCGCACACCAAGCTGACGCTGCGCAAGGTCGCGCCGATGGGCGACCCGATTGAAATTCTGATTCGCGGCTACGAGCTGACGCTCCGCCTCGAAGACGCGGCGAACATCACCGTCGAGATTACGGAGGAGGCAGCCCCCGCCGCACGCGCCGACGCCCCCGCGAAGAAAGGGGCGGGCAAACGATGAAATTTGCACTGACCGGCAACCAGAACTGCGGTAAAACCGCGCTCTTCAACACGCTGACCGGTATGCGCTGCCATGTCGGCAATTTCCCCGGCGTGACGGTCGAGCAAAAGGTCGGCGAAATCCGCGGCAAGAGCGGCTGCTCGGTTGTCGACCTGCCGGGCATCTACTCGCTGCGCCCCTACACGCAGGAGGAAATCGTCACCCGCGATTACATACTGAACGAAAAGCCCGACGGCATCATCAACATCGTCGACGCGACCAACATCGAGCGCAACCTGTACCTGACCATGCAGCTGCTCGAGCTCGACGTCCCGATGGTGCTGGCGCTGAACATGATGGACGAGGTGCGCGCGGGCGGCGGCACGATCGACGTTGAAAAGATGAGCCGCGAACTCGGCATTCCGGTCGTCCCCATCAGTGCGCTCAAGGACGAGGGCGTCTCCGAACTGATTGACCGCGCAATCGAAGTGGCAAAGCGGCACATTCTGCCGGTGCGCGCCGACTTCTGCGCCGCCGACTCGCCCTGTCACCGCTGCATTCACGCGGTCATGCACCTCGTGCAGGACCACGCAGCCGAAGCGGGACTGCCGCTGCGCTTCTGCGCGTCGAAGCTGATTGAGGGCGACAGCGACATCGCCGACCGACTTGGGCTCGACGAAAACGAGCGCGAGCTGATTGAGCACTGTCTCGTACAGCTTGAAGCCGAATCGGAACTCGACCGCAACGCCGCACTGGCGGATATGCGCTATTCCTTTATCGAGAGCGTCGTCGCCGCCTCGGTCGTCAAATGTAGCGAGAGCCGCGAGCATCGCCACTCGGTGGCAATCGACAAAATCCTGACCGGCAAATATACCGCGATTCCCGTCTTTCTCGGCATCATTCTGCTGATTTTTTGGCTGACCTTCAACGTCATCGGCGCGGGACTGCAGCAGCTGCTTGAACTCGGCATCGGTCGGCTCACCGACATTGTCGATGCCGCGCTGACGAACTTCGGGCTGAACCCGGTCGTCCACAGCCTGATTATTGACGGTATTTTCAACGGCGTCGGCAGCGTGCTGTCCTTTTTGCCGATTATCGTCACGCTGTTTTTCTTCCTTTCGATTCTCGAGGACACCGGCTATATGGCGCGCGTCGCCTTTGTCATGGATAAGCCGCTGCGCCGTCTCGGGCTGTCGGGGCGCTCGTTTGTCCCGATGCTGATCGGCTTCGGCTGCTCGGTGCCTGCCGTCATGGCGGCGCGCACCGTCTCCTCCGACCGCGACCGCAAAATGACAATCCTGCTTGTCCCTTTCATGAGCTGCTCGGCAAAAATCCCGATTTACGCGGTCTTCACGGCGGCATTCTTCCCGGGGCACGGCGCGCTCGTCATGTTCGCGCTCTACATCACCGGCATTCTGCTCGCCATTCTCTCGGCGCTCTTCTTAAAGCGCACCTCGTTCCGCGGCAAGCCGGTGCCGTTCGTCATGGAACTGCCAAACTACCGTTTCCCCTCTCCGCACAGCGTGGCGCTGCTGCTGTGGGAAAAGGCGCGTGACTTCCTCGAGCGCGCATTCTCGGTCATCTTCATCGCGACCGTCGTGATTTGGTTCTTGCAGAGCTTTGACTACCGTCTCAACCCGGTCGCCGACTCGACCGAGAGTATGCTTGCCGCCGTCGGTCAGGCAATTTCAATCCTTTTCAAGCCGCTTGGCTTCGGCGACTGGCGCTTCTCGACCGCGCTGATTTCGGGCTTTATCGCCAAGGAGCAGGTCGTTTCGACGCTCGCCGTCCTTGTCGGCTGCGACGCAAGTCTGCTCTACACTGCGCTGCCCGCGCTCTTCTCGTCGACGCTCGCCGCGTGCAGCTTCCTCGTCTTTACCCTGCTGTACACGCCCTGCGTCGCCGCCGTTGCGGCGATTCGCCGCGAGTTCGGCTCGCGCCTTGCCACGGTCGGCATTGTGCTGACGCAGTGCTGTGTGGCATGGCTGGTCGCGTTTATCGTCTATACGATCGGAGGGCTGTTTGTATGACCGCTGCCGACATTGTTGTGCTTGTTTTGGTGGGCGCGGCGCTCGTCGCCGCCGTCCTCTTCTCGATTCGCTCGCGCAAAAAGCGCGGCGGTGGCTGCGGCTGCGGCTGTTCGAACTGCTCGGGTTGTCCCTCGGCGTCCGAGAAGAATAAAAAATAAAAGGAGTGCAGGCTATGAAACAACTGCTCAAACTCACGCTCGGCGGCTTTCTTGCCGGTGCGTCGATTTCCATCGGCGCGGCAATCTACTTAAGCTGTCAGAGCAAAGTCGCGGGTGCGCTGCTCTTCTCCATCGGTTTGATTTTGGTCGTCACCTACGGCTTCAATCTCTACACCGGCATGATCGGCTTTGTGCGGAGCGGCAAGGAGCTGCTGCGCGCGCTCTATGCGCTGCTGGCAAACGCGCTCGGCTGCACGCTCTCGTTTCTGCTGCCGAACGGAGAAGCCGCCCGTGCGGCGGAGCTGTGGCAGGGCAAGCTCGCCAATGACCTCCCCACCGTGTTTATCCGCGCGGTCGTGTGCGGCGTGCTGATTTACGCCTGCGTCGCCTACGCCAAGAAAAACAGCGGCATCGCCGCCTTTGCCTACATCGTTCTCGCCGTGGCGGCGTTCATTCTGTGCGGCGGCGAGCACTCGGTCGCCGACCTCTGCTTCCTGTTCGCCGCGCGCGGCTTCAGCCTGCAAAGCGTCGGATTTATCCTGATTGTCGCCGCGGGCAACGCCGTCGGCTCGCTCGCCCTGTCGGTTTGGGAAGAGCGGACGGGGAAGTGAAAGAAGAAGAAAAAAAGCTCGGGGCGCCGCCCCGAACCCCGCACAAGGGGCTTTTTTGTAAAAAAGCCCCTTGTGAATCCGCAAAAAACTTTATAAGAACAGAACTGCGGCGCGTATCAACGCGCCGCGGTTTTTTCTATGTGTCCGCTCCGAAAAATCACGGCAAATTATGCTGCGCGGCGATTTGTCAAAGTCCCTTCGGGAAAAACAATAACCTCTCTGCGCAGAATCAGGCTAAATACTTGCCACGCCTGCGCCCAACACGCCGAATACAAGCATGAGAAGCACCAAAGCCGCAAGGACAGCGAATGCAAATACTTTTTTCTTCATCTTTCCTCTCCCGCAATCAAGCAGAATATCTTACAGGTATACTTTACCACACGCGCATACGTCTGTCAAGAGCGGGAAAGGGACGCAGAATTCAAGCCAAATCGAATAGAAAAAAGGGGACGGTCTTTCGGTCGTTCCCTTTCGTTCTGCGCAATCTGCGGCTTCCGCACGCAGCCGTCGGACTGCCGCAGATTGATGCAGAATCTTCGCGAATCGGCGCCGCTGTATACAGATACAGCAAGCCGACTCGCGGAGATAGAAAAAGGAACGGCCTTTCGGTCGTTCCTTTTCGTTCTGCGCAATCTGCGGCAGTTCTTACTTAACTTCGACTTCTGCGCCGGCAGCAACAAGATCAGCCTTGATCTTCTCTGCTTCGTCCTTGGAAACGCCTTCCTTAATGGTCTTCGGAGCAGCCTCAACGAGGTCCTTTGCGTCCTTCAGGCCGAGGCCGGTGATCTCACGGACAACCTTGATAACGCCGAGCTTCTGAGCGCCTGCGCTCTTCAGAACAACGTCAAACTCGGTCTTCTCCTCAGCAGCGGGAGCAGCCGCACCGCCGACAGCGGCAACAGCAACGGGAGCAGCGGATACGCCGAACTCCTCCTCGAGTGCCTTTACGAGATCCTTCAGCTCAAGGATCGTCAGGGTCTTTATTTCTTCCATAATGTTTGCGATCTTTTCGGTAGCCATTTTACTATCCTCCTGTTAAATATAAATATTTTTAATATTTTTACGCAATGGAATTACGCCTCGGCGGGAGCCTCAGCGGGAGCCTCGGGCGCACTCGCTGCAGCAAGCGTTCCGCAAACGACGTCGTCGCTGCCCTCGCCTGCCTTGTCGATGATCGCCTGGAGACCGAAGCACAGTCCGTACAGCGGGGACTGGAGCGAGCCGAGAACCTTGCCGACCAGCACTTCCTTGGAAGGCGTGTCCGCGAGTTCCTTGACGGTGTTTACATCGACGACAGCGCCGTCAATGAAACCTGCGCAAAACTCAAAGGTCTCAACCTTTTCAACGTACTCTTTCAGAATCTTCGCGGGAGCGATGGGGTCCTCCGCGCTGATTGCCAGCGCGGTCATGCCGTGAAGGTGTTCCTTCATGGCGCCGTAGCCGACCTCATCACAAGCTCTGCCCGTGATGGAATTCTTGATGACCGAGTACTCGACGCCCGCCGCTCTGAGAGCCGCGCGCATCTTGGTGTCGTCCTCAACGGTGATGCCCTCGTACTTAACCAGTACGCCGGACGCCGCGTTTCTGAGTTTTTCGGCAAGTGCTGCTACCGTTGCCTGCTTTGCTTCAAGAATCTTCTTGCTTGGCATAAGTATTTCACCTCCGTTTAAAATGATAAAAAAAGAATCTTTCTACGGTAAGACACAGATATACCGAAAGAAAGATTACAAAACATTCGTTTATAAGCATCCCTCGGCAGGAAAGCGCACGCGCTTTTACCGTAACCTGCTGTCTTAGGTAACAAGGGGATTATAGCAGACCGAGCCGGACTTGTCAAGGGTTTTTTGAAATTTTTTTCGGCGGGGGCGCAAGCCCGCGCCCTGCGCGTGCGAAACGGTTTTTGCGAAGCACGGGCGGACACGGAAAGCCTCTGCGGAATGTGCGATGATATGCAGGGCAAAGACAAGCGTTTTCTCCCTTTTCTTCAAAGTCCTTTGAAGGGGGAACGGGGGGAACTTTCGTACACGAAAGTTCCCCCCGCCTCTTCTTATTTTATTTCACTTTCAGTACAACCTTGCCGACATTCTCGCCGCGCTGAAGGATTGCGTGCGCTTCCTCCGCCTCGGTGATGGGCAGAATCTTGTAAATCGTCGGACGAACCTCGTCGCTTTCGACCTTGGGCCATACGTTTTCGACCAGCGTCGCCAGCAGCTTTGCCTTGAATTCGGGGCTCTTGGAACGCAGTGTGCTGCCGATCAGACGGACGTTGAGGACGTAGAGCTTCTTCAAATCGACCTCGGTAATATCGCCCGCGAGCGTGGCAATCATAATCCAGCGTCCGCCGTAGCGCATATACTGGAGGCACTTGCCCTGAATGCTGCCGCCGAGGCAGTCGATGGCGACGTCAATCGGGTGTCCCGCATCGCGCTCTTCCTCGAGCACCTTGAGAATGTCCTCTTTTCTCGAATTGACGATGCGGTCTGCGCCGAGGTGCTTGATGCGGTCAATGACGCTGTCCTCGATAACCGTGGTGATGACCCGCGCGCCGAACGCCTTTGCCATCGGGATAATGACGCTGGCAAGTCCGCTTGCGCCCGCGTGCATCAGCAGCGTGTCGCCCGCCTTGAGTCCGCCCTCGATAAAGAGGTTGAGGTATGCGGTGGCAAACGCCTCGGGGATCGCCGACGCTTCCTCAAAGCTGAGGTTCTTCGGAATAGGCATCAGCATATCGTACTTGACATTGGCGTATTCGGCATAGCCGCCGCCGCCGAGCAGTGCGCAAACCCGGTCGCCGATCTTCCACGAGGACTTCTTCTTTGCCTCCTCGCCGAGTTCGACGATTACACCGGCGATTTCGAGTCCCATCCATTCGGGGCAGCCGGGCGGGGGCGGATAGTCGCCGGCGCGCTGCATCAGATCGGCGCGGTTCAGTGCCGCGGCGTGAATCTCAACGAGCGCGTCCTCGGGTCCCACAACGGGATTCGGTACGTCGGACCAGTGCAGCGCATTTGTCTGCTTGTCAATCAGAATTGCTTTCATAATGTTCTATTCCTTTCTTTGAGCGGGGGCTTACAGAAGGGTCGGTGTCTTGAAATCAATGTCAAAGCCGCAAGCGGCAAGCACCATCTTCTGAAGCTGAAGCTCGTAATTGTGGTCGTAGGGATTTTCCTTTTCGCCGCGAATGTAGGCAGCAAAATCTTTCAACATCACGTCGTAGCGTCCGGTCGGCTTCTGGAACGGAATCTCCGCCTTAACGTCGTTGTAGGCATTGGTGCCGGTCATGCGGCGGTCGGAGAAGGTCATCTTAATCGGGTTTTCGAGCGGTTTGATCTCGACCGAGCCCTCTCTGCCGCAGACGACAAGCTGACGGCGGCCGTAGCCGTTGACCTCGGTCGAATTGACGCGGACCGTCGCGACGAACTTGGGATATTTCAGCACCGCAAAGGTGTTGTCGAGGACATTGTCCATGATGAAATCCGAGTGGTTGTTCATCGGAACAATCTCGTCGGGAATGCCCGCAACGCGGTAGATGAGGTCGATGAGGTGGCAGCCGAGCCAGAACATATTGCCGCCCTTGAAGTTGGAGAGCAGGCGGTTGACGCGCAAATCATGCTGTGTGCTCATCTGGGCGTCGATTGCCGTAATCTCGCCGATTCTGCCGTCCTTGATGAGGTCGTGCAGATACAAAACGGCGGGGTTGTAGCGATACATATAGCCGAGCTGAACGACGAGATTCTTGCGCTTGGCGTCGCGCAGCAGCTTTTCGTAGGCGGCGATATCCTCTCCGCCCGGCTTGTCGAGGTGAACGTGCACGCCGTGGTCGACGCAGCGCTGCGCCGCCGCGACGCTGTCCAGCTCAAAGCCCTCGCAGAGCACGGCGTCAAGCCCGGGGACGGCGAACAGTTCCTCTTCGGTCATGACCGGCACATCGCCGTAGACCTTGTCATTTTTGATTTTTTCGGCAACCTCTTTCGATTCGGGAACGATGCCGACGATTTCAAACAGCTCGGGGAACTTCTTCGCGCCCTCGAGCTTGGCACGGCTGTGGTCGTGCCGCGTGCCGATGTGACCGAGTTTGATCTTTTCCATATCGTACAGCCCTCCTCAGTCAATCTTCGACCAGTCAAACTGGACGACGAGCGGGAAATTTTTGTCGTTGACGAGGCGGGTGTAGACCTCGGGCGCTTCGGCGGGCGAATGCGTCTCGGCAATCATGTCCGTAAAGTGCAGTCTGCCGCCGATGAGCAGCTTGAAAATGCCGTACAGCTCGTCGTCATAGCACCAGTATCCGGGCGAGGACTCGGCGTTCGGACGCGCGACGGTGTGTGCGCCGACCAGCGTAATGCCCGGGAAGTGTATCTTTCTGTAGTAGTCGATGGTGAAGTCGGAATTTCTCGTGCAGCCGAGCAGCGAAACGCGGCCGAACTTTGCCATGCAGTCGAGCACCTGGTCAAGTGCCTTGCCGTTGCCGGTGACCTCGACGGCGACGTTGACGCCCTTGCCGTCGGTGACCTTCTTTACGTTCTCGACGAAGTCGGGCGCAAAGGGGTCAAAGGTGTAGTCCGCACCCATCTTCTTTGCATAGTCGCGACGCTCGGCAATCGGGTCGACCGCAATGACCGGCGCGCAGCCTGCCGCGCGGCAGAACTGCACCGCAAGCTGTCCGAGCAGCCCGAGACCCATGACGATTGCGCTCTCGCCGAATTCGGGGCGCGTCTTGCGCAGACCCGCCGCGGGGAAGGTCGCGATGACCGACATGGCGGCTTCCTCAAAGGAGACGCCGTCGGGAATCTTGATGGCCTTCTTCTCGTTGACGAGGCTGTATTTGGTATGTACGCCGAAGCAGACGACAACGCGGTCGCCGACCTTCACGCGGGTGACGCGCTCGCCGACCTTGATGACCGTGCCTGCCGCGCTGTAGCCGAGCTTGCGCGGGAAGCCGTGCGTGTGCGCCGCGTCTTTCGCGGGGGAAATGTTCATGTCGCCGATGATGTTGGCGCGCTCGGTGCCGGGGCTGATGGTGGAAAACGCCACATCGACCAGCACGTCGAATTCGCCGGGTTCTCTCGTCGGTACGTCGACGAGCTCTGCCGTGTTCGGCGCGGTAAAGATAATCTGCTTGTTGCTCATGGTTTCACTCTCCTTGCCGTGTTCGGCGGCTCTCTCACCTGCCGCCTGTTCTCTCTCGAATCAATTATATCGCCGCACGGCAAAGAATGTCAAGGTCGAGTGAAGAAATTTACTGCGTTTTCCGTGCAAAAAAGCATTTATTTTTTTCGAATTTTCGCACAAAACTTGCACGGTTGTTTGATTTTTCTCAAGAGGTTTGCCTTTTCTGCCATGAGGCGAAGTGCAAAAAATTAAACAAAAAATCCGCGATTTCCGCGTTCTCGCCCGTGCGCTCTGCCTTGTGCGCTCGTGTAAAAAATTCTGTAGTATCGTTTTGCGTAAAAATACAAATTTGCAGGCGGCGGGAATCGCGGGAAGAGAAGCGGCGGGGCGCCGCCCCGCGCCCCGCTCAAGGTGCTTTTTGTAAAAAGCACCTTGAGAATCCGCAAAAACTTTTTAAGAAGAAGAAATACGGTGCGTTGCGGTGCGCCGTGCGCCCGGTTTCAACAAAAATGCGAAAACCCTTATGCAAACGCAAACCCGGCCTCCCTCTCCGAGGGAGGTGTCGGCGAAGCCGACGGAAGGAGTTCCCGCGAATTTGCGCGGGATTTCATTAAAATACGAAAACCGCCTTTCGGCGGTTTTCAACCTTTTCGATTAGGTCATGCCCGAACACTTCACGCGCCGAGGCGCACTTCACGGCGAAGCCGCTTCGCGTTCCCCAGAGGGGAATGCTTCACTTCTTGTGCGCCGCGCGATTTTTTCGCGCAGCTCGCTGCGCCAATAAAAATTGTGTGGGACGAGGCGCACCGCGAACCTAAAGGTTCGCCTGGAGTTTTTCTTCGTCGGCAGCACGCCGCCGATTTCGCTTTGCGAAACCGAAAAACTCCCCATCCTTTGAGCAAGGCGTGCCGAGGAGCAACGAAGTATCGCGCGATTTTTTCGCGCAGCTTGCTGCGCGAATAAAAATTGTGCGGGGCAAGGCGTACCGCAGACTGCGGACGAAGCCGACCGCGGGGTCGGCGAGGTCGCAGGCGAGGAACAACGAAGCCCTGTGCGATTTTTATCGCGCAGGGCTTGCAATCGGCAGGGCTTTTTGCTAATATATATCTAAGGAAGTTTGTCGGCGCTACAGCAGTTCGAGCCGCACGTCGGGCGCAAGGGCATACCCCTCGCCGCGCAGGGCGCGGATCACCTCGCCGCGGCAGACCGACGCAAGTTTTTTGCGCAGATAGCAGGCGTACACGTCAACGACGTTGCCCTCTGCGTGCGCAAACAGCGCGGCGGCACGCTCGCGTGACAGAGCGCCGCCCTCTCCGAGTGCCGCAAGCAGTGCGCATTCGCGCGCCGACAGGCGCACCTCGCCCTCTGCGCCCGAAACCTTTCGCGCCGCGCGTTCGAGCAGCAGCCGCCGCTCTCCCGTCTCCTGCACGGGCGCAAGCCGCAAAGAAATCTGCGCACGAAACAGCTCCAAATCGAGCGGTCGCTGCAAAAACAGCGGCTCATCGCCGGCAGTTTGCGCAAGCCGGTGCGCGGCACGCAAGGTCTCCGCCTCGCGGGCAATGCAGATGCTCCCCGCCGAAAGGCCGGCAGGCACTGCAAAATCCAAGTCACACACGGTCAGCCGCGCGTCTGCGTCGACCGTGCCGTACCCCGCCGAAAATCCCGCCGCCCGCGCTTCAAGCGCGAGCGCGCGTCCGAGCCGCGCATCGTTTGTGCGGATATAGACGTCGATGTTAACCGCCCCTTTCATTTGGCACTCTCTTTTCTATCAGTTTAATGCTTTTTGCTGTCCTTGTCAAGGAGGTTCGCTTATGGAAAAAATCATCACATTGCCCGAAGAAGCCGATGAAGCGCGCGAGCGGCTGCCCATCGTGCCGGTCGCGTTCGGCAGCGGAGACAAATTCCCCGCAGCCGAGGAAGCGCACCTGCTCCTTTCGGTCAGGGAGGGCGGCTTCACCTACACCGACGACGCAGGCGAGGAAACCGTCGACCGCGGGCAAATGCTGTTCGTCCGACGCGGAAATTCACTCGCCGAGCTGCAAAAGAGCGACGGTTTCGACTGTGAATTTGTCCTGTTTGAAGCGTCGGAGGACTTCCTCTGCCACCTCGAGCTGCCCGACGTCGCCGTCGGCGAGGTCGGCGAGGGCTGCGGGCTGACGACGGTCGCCAAAATGAGTGCCTACGCGCTCGAATACTACCACGACTGCCTGAAAATCTGCGCGGCGGTCTATTCCTCACTGGCGAAAATCGCGCGCGACCGCATGATTTCACAGCTGGAACGCTTTGACAACCTTGCCGAGCGGCTCTCGCCCGCCCTGCTCCAAATCGAGCAGCGGTACGGCGAGGCGCTGACCGTCCCGATGCTGGCGCACGCCTGCGCCATGGGCGAAAGCCACTTTGCGCGCGTGTTCAAGCAGGTCTACGGCTGCTCGCCGATCCGCTACCTGATTCGCGTGCGCATCGAAAAGGCAAAGGCACTGCTCGCCGACACCGACCTCCCCTTTGAGGAGATTGCCAAGCAGTGCGGCTTCGGCACGACGAAATACTTCGGCGACGTCTTAAAAAAGCACGAGCACGTCTCGCCGCGCGAGCTGCGCGCGATGTACCGCAGCATGACGCAGGTCAGCTTTTTCTGATTTGCCTGAAAATGCGCGTTCTTCCGCGGATTTTCTGCAAAAAAAGCGTCATTATCCCTTTACAACGACACGCGCAAATGCTATAATATTAGACTGGAGTACAACTAAAAATACAATAAATTTTTTTCGGAGGTATATTCCAAATGGCAAGACAAAAACTTTCCATGGATGGCAACACTGCCGCGGCGCACGTAAGCTATGCGTTTACCGAAGTCGCAGGCATTTACCCCATCACCCCCTCCAGCCCTATGGCAGACTATGTCGACCAGTGGTCGGCGTCGGGCAAGAACATTCTCGGCAAGCCCGCGCTGAACATCTTCGGCACGCCCGTCAAGGTCATGGAGATGCAGTCTGAGGCAGGTGCGGCAGGCACCGTTCACGGCAGCCTTGCTGCCGGTGCGATGACCACCACCTACACCGCTTCTCAGGGTCTGCTTCTGATGATCCCGAATATGTACAAGATCGCGGGCGAGCTGCTCCCCTGCGTCTTCCACGTATCGGCACGCTGCGTCGCGTCCCACGCGCTGAACATCTTCGGCGACCACTCGGACGTTTACGCCTGCCGCCAGACCGGCTTTGCAATGCTGGCTGAGACCAACCCGCAGGAAGTTATGGACCTCTCCGCCGTCGCACACCTCGCGACGATCAAGGGCAGAGTTCCGTTCCTCAACTTCTTCGACGGCTTCCGCACCTCGCACGAGATTCAGAAGATCGAGGTCTGGGACTTCGACGACCTGAAGGAGCTGACCGATATGGACGCCGTTGCGGCATTCCGCGCGCGTTCCATCAACCCCGAGCACCCGGTTCTCCGCGGCTCGGCTGAAAACGGCGATATCTTCTTCCAGCACAGAGAGGCCTGCAACAAGTACTACGAGGCGCTTCCCGCAATCGTCGAGGAGTACATGGACAAGGTCAACGCGAAGATCGGCACCGACTACAAACTCTTCAACTACTACGGCGCACCCGACGCCGACCGCGTCATCGTTGCGATGGGCTCGGTCTGCGACGTCGCCGAGGAAGTCATCGACTACCTGACCGCCAAGGGCGAGAAGGTCGGTCTTGTTAAGGTCAGACTCTACAGACCCTTCTGCGCAGACAGACTCGCAGCGGCTCTGCCGAAGACGGTCAAGAAGATTGCCGTTCTCGACAGAACGAAGGAGCCCGGCTCGCTCGGCGAACCGCTCTACCTCGATGTTGTCGCAGCACTGGAGCGCGAGGGCGTCAAGGCACAGGTCGTCGGCGGACGCTACGGTCTCGGCTCGAAGGACACCACCCCCGCAAGCATCTTCGCGGTTTACGACAACCTCGCGAAGGAGCAGCCGAAGGGCGACTTCACCATCGGCATCGTCGATGATGTAACCGGTCACTCGCTCGAGGAGAAGCCCGCACCGAACACCGCGCCCGAAGGCACGATTTCCTGCAAGTTCTGGGGTCTCGGCGGCGACGGTACGGTCGGCGCAAACAAGAACTCCATCAAGATTATCGGCGACCACACCGACAAGTACATTCAGGCGTACTTCCAGTACGACTCCAAGAAGACCGGCGGCGTCACGATTTCGCACCTGCGTTTCGGCGACAAGCCCATCAAGTCTCCTTACTACATCAACAAGGCAAACTTCGTTGCCTGCCACAACTCGTCCTACATTCTGAAGGGCTACAAGATTGTCGAGGACGTTATCCCCGGCGGCACCTTCATGCTGGACTGCCAGTGGACGCCCGAGGAGCTTGACGCGCACCTGCCCGCATCGGTCAAGTCCTACATTGCAAAGAACAACATCAAGTTCTACATCATCAACGCAACCTCGATTGCCGCAAAGGACATCGGCAACGCAAAGGTTAAGAATACGGTGCTGCAGTCCGCATTCTTCGCACTCGCCAATATCCTGCCGAAGGACGAAGCGGTTGAGTACATGAAGAAGATGGCGTACAAGTCCTATATCAAGAAGGGACAGGCGATGGTTGACCTCAACTACAAGGCAATCGAAGCCGGCGCAAACGCCATGGTCGAGGTTAAGGTTCCCGAGGCTTGGAAGACCATTGAAGTCAAGCCCGTCGAGAGCGCCGTCACCGGCACCCGCCCCGAGCTTGTCAAGTTCGTCAAAGAGGTTGTTGAGCCCGTCTCCAAGATGGACGGCGACTCGCTGCCCGTTTCGGCGTTCATGGACTACGTCGACGGTACCCTCCCGCAGGGTGCTGCTGCCTACGAGAAGCGCGGCGTCGCCGTCAATGTTCCCGTATGGCACCCCGAAAACTGCATTCAGTGTAACAGCTGCGCATTCGTCTGCCCGCACGCCGCTATCCGTCCGTTCGCAATGACCGAGGAAGAGGCTGCAAAGGCACCCGCGCAGACCAAGTTCACCGAGAAGCCGGTCGCAAAGACCCCCTACAAGTTCACCATGGCGATCTCGCCGATGGACTGCATGGGCTGCACGCTCTGCGTCAAGGCTTGCCCCGTTTCGAACAAGGCGCTGGCAAACAACACGCCCGAGAAGGTCGCTATCGAGATGACCTCGCAGAGCAGCCAGCTCGACCAGCAGGCTCCGTTCGACTACGCAGTCGCAAATGTCGCCGAGAAGCCCGAGCTGATCAACACCACCATCAAGGGAAGCCAGTTCAAGCAACCGCTGCTTGAGTTCTCCGGCTCCTGCGCAGGCTGCGCCGAGACCTCTTACGCAAGACTGATCACCCAGCTCTTCGGCGAGAGAATGTACATCTCGAACGCAACCGGCTGCTCCTCGATTTGGGGCGGTTCCGCACCGGCTACGCCTTACACGGTCAACCGCGAGAGCGGCAGAGGTCCCGCATGGGCAAACTCGCTGTTCGAGGATAACGCCGAGCACGGTCTCGGTATGGCACTCGGTCAGAAGGCAATCCGCACGAAGTTGATTGACCTCGTCCGCGAACTTGCCGAAAAGACCACCGACGAAGCGAAGAAGGCGGCTGCCGAGAAGTATCTCGAAACCGTCGACGACGGTCCGAAGAACGAAGTAGCAACCAAGGAACTTGTCGCTCTGCTCGAAGCAGATCCCTGCTGCGACCTCGCAAAGCAGATTCTCGCCGAGAAGAACTACCTCTCCAAGAAGTCGATTTGGATCTTCGGCGGCGACGGCTGGGCATACGACATCGGCTTCGGCGGTCTTGACCACGTCATCGCTTCGGGCGAGAACGTCAACATCATGGTCTTCGACACCGAGGTTTACTCCAACACCGGCGGACAGGCGTCCAAGGCGTCCAACATCGGTCAGGTCGCGCAGTTCGCGGCAGCAGGTAAGGCAATCGGCAAGAAGAACCTCGCCGAGATTGCCATGTCCTACGGCTACGTTTATGTCGCACAGATCGCTATGGGCGCGGATATGAACCAGACGCTCAAGGCACTGACCGAAGCAGAAGCCTACAACGGTCCTTCGCTCATCATCGGCTACGCGCCCTGCGAGATGCACGGCATTAAGGGCACGATGGCAAACTGCCAGCTCGAGATGAAGAGAGCGGTTGAAGCCGGCTACTGGCAGATGTTCCGCTACAACCCGACGCTCAAGGCAAAGGGTCAGAACCCGCTGACGGTGGACTCCAAGGCGCCCACCGCGTCCTACCGTGACTTTATCACGAGCGAGACGCGCTACAGCCGCCTGGCACAGCAGTTCCCCGAGAGAGCGGAAGTCCTCTTCGCAAAGGCAGAGGAAGCCGCAAAGGCAAAGTACGAAAGACTTGTCAAGTACGGCGAGCTCTTCAACTAAGCAAATACGCAAAACCCCGCAAGGCAAATGCCTTGCGGGGTTTTTTGCGTGCGCGGCGCAAGCCGAATAAAATTTCTTGGCAGCGGGGACGGTGTGCCGTATAATGTATTTGTATCTGATACAAGCACAACATAGAAAATATTACACCGCGCTTTGACGAAACAAGGAGGAAAAATGGATACAAAGTTTTCGGTCGCTGTCCATGTGCTGATTCTGATTTCGGCGTCTCCGAATCCGATAAACTCCGACCAAATGGCAGAGAGCGTCGGCACGAATGCCGGCTATATCCGCAAAATACCGGCGCTTTTGAAAAAGGCGAGAATTGTTGACAGCCCCAGGGGGATCGGCGGTTACAGTCTGTCTGTCGCGCCGGAACAGCTTACGCTGCTTCAGGTCTATCAGGCGGTTACGGTAAAACAGGCACCGATGCGCTGCAATGCGCCGTCGGTGCCTGTTTTTTATGCTGTATGGGGCGATTTATCGAATATCGGTTACCCGATAGCCCTGATCGGCAACGGTCTGCTTCAGAACGTCATCAGAAATTTCTTTCTCCAGCGTTACAACGGCATTTCCGGTCTTGTGGCTGACTTCGGCTTTCTTCACGCCGTCAAGCGCTTCAAGTGCCTTTTTTGTGTGCATCTCGCAATGTCCGCACATCATACCTTCGATTTTTAATGTCTTCTCCATTGTTTTTGTCTCCTTTTCGGTTGTGATTTTTAATTTGTTTTTGAGTTTGTGATCCCGCCCCGAATCATACATTCTGAAGAAATTCAAGCGCAGTGCGTTGGTGACTACGCTGAAGCTGGACAAGCTCATTGCCGCCGCAGCAAACATGGGATTTAACTGCCAGCCGAGCACACCGATAAATACGCCGGCTGCCAAAGGAATACCGATAATGTTATAGATAAACGCCCAAAACAGATTTTCGTGAATGTTGCGCAGCGTTGCGCGGCTCAAGCGGATTGCCGCAGGAACGTCGGACAGGCGGCTTTTCATCAGCACCACGTCCGCCGCGTCAATCGCGACATCTGCGCCCGCACCGATGGCAATGCCGATATCGGCGCTTGTCAGCGCCGGAGCATCATTGACGCCGTCGCCGACCATGACGACGGTTCCTTTTTGCCGTAGCGCACGGATTACGCTTTCCTTGCCGTCGGGGAGCACACCGGCAATGACTTCGTCGACGCCCGCCTTTGCGCCGATGGCTTTCGCTGTGCGCTCGTTATCGCCTGTCAGCATCACCACATGAATGCCCATGTTCTGCATTTCTTTGATCGCCTGCGGGCTGTCCGCTTTGATCATATCCGCGACGGCGATAATCCCGCAAAGCGTTCCGCCGCGGGTAAAGAACAGCGGCGTTTTTCCTTCTTCCGAGAGCCGCTCGGATTTTGCTTTTATTTCATCGGGTACGGGGACTTGCTCGCTGATAAATTTATAGCTGCCGCCAAGCAGGACCGCACCGTCAAGAGAAGCGGTAAGCCCATTGCCCGGCAAGGCTTTGAACTGCTCTGTCTCACCGGCTGTCAGACCCTCCTGCTCCGCCCTTTCATTGATCGCCCGCGCTAGCGGGTGCTCGCTTTTCTTCTCGAGCGCATAGGCGACAGACAAAAGCGCCTGTTCGCTGCTGCCGTTTACCGGAACCATATCCGTGACGCTCGGTTTTCCCTGCGTTATCGTCCCGGTCTTATCGAGCGCTACAATCTGCGTTTTCCCCGTTTTTTCCAGAGATACCGCCGTCTTGAAGAGAATGCCGTTCTTTGCGCCCATTCCGTTGCCGACCATAATCGCTACGGGCGTGGCAAGACCAAGCGCACAGGGACAGCTGATCACCAATACCGATATGCCCCTCGCCAAAGCAAAGCCCACTGTCTGACCGGCAATCAGCCATGCCGAAACGGTGATCACCGCAAGGGCAATAACGACAGGGACAAATACACCCGACACCTTATCTGCAACCTTGGCAATCGGCGCTTTTGTTGCAGCCGCATCGCCGACCATCTGAATAATCTGCGCGAGCGTGGTGTCCTCGCCGACTCTTGTCGCTTCGCAGCGGATAAATCCCGACCGATTCAGCGTTCCGGCGGAAACCGTGCTTCCCTCTGTTTTGTCTACCGGAATGCTCTCCCCCGTCAGGGTAGATTCGTCCACTGCGCTGTTTCCCTCCAAAACGATTCCGTCCACGGGGATATTTTCACCCGGACGCACGACAAAGACATCCCCCTTTGCCACCTGTTCAATCGGCAGGGTGATTTCGGCACCGTCCCGAACGAGCGTGGCAGTCTTGGGCGCCAGCTTCATCAGCCCCTTCAGCGCGTCGGTGGTTTTGCCTTTTGAGCGTGCCTCCAGCATTTTTCCGAGGGTAATCAGCGCAAGAATCATGGCGGCGGATTCAAAGTAAAACTCATGCATATAGGACATTACGGCATCTGCATTGCCCTTAACCTGGGCGTCCGTCATGGCAAACAGGGCAAAGGTGCTGTAAACAAAGGCGGCGGCAGACCCCAGCGCAACCAATGCGTCCATATTCGGCGCACGGTGCCACAGGCTCTTGAAGCCGCTGATGAAAAACTTCTGATTGATAACCATGATTGCAACCGTCAGCAAGAGCTGCAAAAGTCCCATTGCCACATGGTTGCCGTTAAAGAACGGCGGCAGCGGCCAGCCCCACATCATGTGCCCCATAGAAACATACATCAGCACGAGCAAAAAGCCGAGCGACGCAATCAGCCGCTTTTTCAGCAAGGGCGTTTCTCTGTCCTTCAGCGCGTCCTCGTCGGAAGACGACGGTCTGCCTTGCTCTTTATTTCCTTTTTTCGGGGCGGCGCCGTAACCTGCGTCACGAACCGCCGCTATAATCGCCTCGGTAGAGGCAGTTCCCTCCACGCCCATGGAATTGGTCAGCAGGCTGACCGAGCAGGAAGTTACGCCTTTCACGCCCGATACCGCTTTTTCCACCCGGGCGCTGCAGGCGGCGCAGCTCATACCGGTTACTGTATATTTCTCCATTCTTGATTTGCAATCTCCTTTTATTTCATCAGTTTTTGCAGCGTTGCCACCAGCTCGTCAATCACTTCGTCCTTGCCGGCACGAATATCCCTGGCAATACAGCCCCGAATATGACTTGCCAGCAGCTCCTTATTAAAAGCGTTGACCGCAGCGTTCACGGCGGCGGACTGGACCAGAATATCCGCACAGTAAGCATCTTTCTCGACCATTCCGCGAATCCCGCGAATCTGCCCTTCAATTCGATTCAGGCGGTGAATCAGTTTTTTGCGTTCTTCCGCCGAACGGTCTGTTGTTTTTCCGCAGCAACCGCATTCTTCTTTATCCGACATTGTCACGCCTCCCTTTATACCCCTCTGGGGTATTATGATTATATACCCCCACGCGGTATATGTCAATAGGAAATCGAAAAATTTGCGAATCGTTTATTATTATGTGAATTCCGCGTCAAGAGATACGCCGCAAGCGGCCGACCGACGGCATTTTCTGTGCCACCCCCGCAAATCACCCGCAGATTGCGGCAATGCGGCTCTCGGGTGTCGTGCAGCGCCTTCAAAAAAGCAGAAAACCGCCTTTCGGC
Source organism: Clostridiales bacterium (assembly GCA_004554105.1). Lineage (GTDB taxonomy): Bacteria > Bacillota > Clostridia > Oscillospirales > CAG-272 > UMGS902. The sequence goes on from SFNW01000001.1 coordinate 22,067, forward strand.
GGTTTTCTGCCTCACGGCTTCACGATATACGCTTACCGATTGCCTGTTTTACTGTTCAAACAGCTTCGTTCTTAAATATTTCCCCGTATACGACCCCTCGACTGCGGCAACCTCCTCGGGCGTCCCCTCGGCGACAATTCTGCCGCCGCCCTCGCCGCCCTCGGGACCGAGGTCGATGATGTGGTCGGCGACCTTAATCATATCGAGGTTATGCTCAATGACAACGACCGTATTGCCCGCGTCGACCAGTCGGTCGAGGACGGTAATCAGTTTTGCGACGTCCTCGGCGTGCAGTCCCGTGGTCGGCTCGTCGAGAATGTAGATCGTCCTGCCGGTCGAGCGGCGCGCGAGCTCGGTCGCGAGCTTAACGCGCTGTGCCTCGCCGCCCGAAAGCGTGGTCGAGGACTGCCCGATTTTGATATAGCCAAGCCCGACGTCGCAGAGCGTCTGCAGCTTCCGCTTGACCGAGGGAACGCCCGAGAAGAACTCGACGCCCTCCTCGACCGTCATCTCGAGCACCTCGTAAATGTTCTTGTCCTTATATTTAATTTCCAGTGTCTCACGGTTGTAGCGTCTGCCGCCGCAGACATCGCATTTGACGTAAACGTCGGGCAAAAAGTGCATCTCGATGCACTTCACGCCGTCACCCTCGCACGCCTCGCAGCGTCCGCCCTTGGTGTTGAACGAGAAGCGCCCCGCCTTGTAGCCGCGCGCCTTCGCCTCGCGCGTCTTGGCGAACAGCTCGCGGATTTCGGAGAAGACGCCGGTATAGGTCGCGGGATTCGAGCGCGGCGTGCGCCCGATGGGGCTTTGGTCGATGCAAATCACCTTATCGAGCGCCCCCGTGCCGTCGATGCCGTCATGCTCGCCCGGGAAGGTCACCGCGCGGTTGAGCGTCGCCGCAAGGCTCTCGTACAGCACCGAGTTGACCAGCGACGACTTGCCGCTGCCCGAAACGCCGGTGACCGCGATGAATTTGCCGAGCGGGAAGGTGACGTCGATGTTCTTCAGATTGTGTTCGCGCGCACCGCGCACGGTCAGAAACGCGCCGTTGCCCGCGCGCCGCGTCTTCGGCACGGGAATGCGGCGTCTGCCCGCAAGATAATCGCCGGTAATCGAATTTTTATTCTTCGCGACCTCCTTCGGCGTACCCGCCGCGCAGATATGCCCGCCGTGAATGCCCGCGCCGGGGCCGATGTCAACGAGATAATCGGCGGCGCGCATCGTGTCCTCGTCGTGTTCGACGACGACAACCGTATTGCCGAGGTCGCGCAGCTTTTTCAGCGTGGCAATCAGCTTGTCGTTGTCGCGCTGATGCAGACCGATGCTCGGCTCGTCGAGGATATAAAGCACGCCGACGAGCGAAGAGCCGATTTGCGTGGCAAGCCGAATGCGCTGCGCCTCGCCGCCCGAAAGCGTCCCCGCCTTACGCGCGAGATTGAGGTATTCCAGCCCGACGCTGCACAAAAAGCCGAGCCGCGCACGGATTTCCTTGACGATTTCGGACGCGATCTGCTTATGCTCGTTGTCGAGTTCGAGATTTGTGATAAAGTCGAGCATTTTGTCAATCGGCATCAGGCAAAGTTCGTAAATATTCACGCCGCCGACCGTGACCGCGAGCATCATTTTGTTCAGCCGCCCGCCGCCGCACTCGGGGCAAATCTGCTCCTCGAGCAGGCTCTCGTAGTAATCCAGCCCGTAGGACTCGCGGCGGCGATCAATCATCGGGATAATGCCCTCAAACACAGCAGTCTGCCGATGCGCCGCGCCGCCGAAATAGCGCGTGACCGTGTAGGTCTCCCTGCCCGTGCCGTAGAGCAGCGCACTCATCGCGGTGCGCGTGAACTTTTCGAGCGGCATATCGAGCGTGAAGCCGAACTTTTTGCCGACCGCCTCAATCAGCGGTCCGTTCCAACTCTCCTCCTCGAGCGACTTGAAGCCGTTGCAGGCGATGCCGCCCTCGCGCAGCGACAAACTCTTGTCGGGCATGAGTTTTTTCTCGGACACGCGGGTCAGCGCGCCGAGTCCCGCGCAGCGCGGGCAGGCGCCGTCGGGGGCGTTGAACGAGAACATACGCGGCTCAAGCTCGCCGAAACTGATGCCGTGCTCCTCGCAGGCGTATTTGAGCGAATAGTCGCGCTCGGTCTCGGCTTCGTCCGCCTCGCGCGGCACCGTGACCACGCGCACAAGCCCGTCGGTCAGCGCGACGGCGGTCTCGACCGAGTCGCCGATGCGGGTATGCGCGTCTGGGCGGCTGACAAGACGGTCGACGACGATTTCTACCGTGTGCTTGAGATTTTTGTCGAGCGTGATCGTCTCGGACAGGTCGTAGAGACTGCCGTCGACGCGCACGCGCGAATAGCCGCTGCGCCGCGCGTCGGAAAGCACCTTTTCATGCGTGCCCTTGGCGTTTCGCACGACCGGCGCAAGCACCATGAAGCGCGTCCCCTCGGGCATGGACAAAATGCCGTCGATAATCGAATCGACCGTCTGCTGCTTGATTTCCCTGCCGCAAATCGGGCAGTGCGGCACACCGCAGCGCGCGTAGAGCAGACGCAGATAGTCGTAGATTTCGGTCACCGTGCCGACTGTGGAACGCGGGTTCTTCGAGGTGGTCTTCTGGTCGATGGCGATGGCGGGGGACAGCCCCTCGATGGAGTCGACGTCGGGCTTGTCCATCTGCCCGAGGAACTGCCGCGCGTAACTCGACAGCGACTCGACAAAGCGGCGGTGTCCCTCGGCGTAGAGCGTGTCAAACGCCAGCGACGACTTGCCGCTGCCCGAAAGTCCGGTCAGCACGGTCAGTTTGTCGCGCGGAATCGTCAAATCAATATTTTTGAGATTGTTGACCCGCGCGCCCTTAATGATAATATCCTTTGCCATGGTTTTCTCCTGTTATGCTTCGGTTGGTCTGCCTTCCCTTAGAGAAGGCTTTCGGAAAGATGCCTCCCTCCCCGAGGGAGGTGTCACGGCAAAGCCGTGACGGAAGGAGTTTCACTCTCTGCAATACTCCCTCAGTCACCTTCGGTGACAGCTCCCTCAAAGAGGGAGCCTGTTTTGGCAATTCTTCGGCAGGCTTACAGTCCGCGCAGCTCGCGGATTTTATCGCGCAGATACGCCGCCTTTTCAAATTCGAGCTTGGCGGACGCGGCGCGCATTTCCTTGGTGTACTGTTCGATGAGGTTTTCGCGCTCGGTGCGCGTGAGCTTTTTCCGCTCTGCGGCGGCTTCCTTCTTGTTCTTGCCGCCGAGTGAAATGACGTCGCGGACTTCCTTTTTGATTGTCTTCGGCACGATGCCGTGCGCGACGTTGTACGCGTCCTGCAAGCCGCGGCGACGCTCGGTCTCCTCAATCGCGCCGCGCATCGAATCGGTAATTGTGTCGGCGTACATCACGACCTTGCCCGAGGCGTTGCGCGCCGCGCGCCCGATGGTCTGAATCAGCGAGGTCTCGCTGCGCAAAAAGCCCTCCTTGTCGGCGTCGAGAATCGCGACGAGCGACACCTCGGGAATGTCGAGCCCCTCGCGCAAGAGGTTAATGCCGACCAGCACGTCAAACACGCCGAGCCGCAGGTCGCGCACGATTTCCATGCGCTCCATCGTCTCGACATTGTGGTGAATGTACTTGACCTTGATGCCGTTGGCGTCGAGGTAGCCGCTGAGGTCCTCCGCCATTTTCTTGGTCAGCGTGGTGACGAGCACGCGCTCGCCGCGCGCCGCGCGGGTGCGGATTTCGCCCATCAAATCGTCGACCTGCCCCTCAATCGGGCGCACTTCGACCAGCGGGTCGAGCAGTCCGGTCGGGCGAATGAGCTGCTCGACAATCTGCCCGCTGCGCGTGCGCTCGTATTCGCCGGGCGTGGCACTGACGTAAATGACCTGATTGATGCGCTTTTCAAACTCATCGAAAAAGAGCGGGCGGTTGTCGTAGGCACTCGGCAGGCGGAAGCCGTACTCAACGAGGTTGGTCTTGCGCGCGCGGTCGCCGCCCGACATACCGCGCACCTGCGGCAGCGTGACGTGCGACTCGTCGATGAACATTAAAAAGTCCTTCGGGAAGTAGTCGAGCAGCGTATAGGGCGTAGACCCCGCAGGGCGGCGCGACAGCACGCGCGAATAGTTTTCGACGCCCGAGCAGAAGCCGACCTCGCGCAGCATTTCGAGGTCATAGCGCGTGCGCTGTTCGATGCGCTGTGCCTCGATGAGCTTGCCCTGCGACTTGAAGAACTCGATGCGCTCCTCAAGTTCGTCCTCGATTTCCTTTAAGGCTTCCTCGCGCTTGTCGTCGGTGACGGCATAGTGCGTCGCGGGGAAGATGACCGTCACGTCGAGCGGGCGAAGCAGCTCGCCGGTCAGCACGTTGATTTCGCTCAGGCGGTCGATTTCGTCGCCGAAAAACTCGACGCGAACCGCCTTTTCGCTCTCCGAGGCGGGGAAAATTTCGACCGTGTCGCCGCGCACGCGGAATTTGCCGCGCTCAAAGCCGACGTCATTGCGCTCGTAGCCGATGGCGACAAGGCGGCGCAGCAGCTCCTCGCGCTCGAGCGGCAGACCGCGCCGCAGCACGATTTGCAGTTCCTGATACTCGGACGGGTCGCCCAAGCTGTAGATGCAGGACACGCTGGCGACAATAATCACGTCGCGCCGCTCAAACAGCGCACTGGTCGCGCTGTGGCGGAGCTTGTCGATCTCGTCGTTGATCATCGCGTCCTTTTCGATATAGATATCCTTGCCCGGGATATACGCCTCGGGCTGATAATAGTCATAGTAGGAAACAAAATATTCGACCGCGTTATTCGGGAAAAACTCGCGGAACTCGGTGCAGAGCTGCGCGGCAAGCGTCTTGTTGTGCGCAAGCACAAGCGTCGGACGGTTGACGTTGGCGATGATGTTCGCCATCGTAAAGGTCTTGCCCGAGCCGGTGACGCCGAGCAGCGTCTGCTCGGACAGCCCCGCCTCGACGCCCGCGGTCAGCTTATCTATCGCGTCCGGCTGATCGCCGGTCGGCTTGTACGCCGAATGCAGTTCAAATTTGTTCTTCTGCATACAGGCTTCTCCCTTCAGAGAGTCAATTCACGGACGGGCTGCGCGGTATAGCCGCCCGCCTTGCGGGAAACTTTGAGCGGGTAGGGCGCGTGCCCGAAAAACAGCAGCGTACCGTTTGCCGCCGCATCGGCAAGCACGCGAAGCCGCGTGGCAAGCAGCGTTGGATTGGTCTTTGCGCCCCAGTCGGGGTGCTCGATTTGGCAAGCATGGTAGAATAAGTCGCCGCAAAACAGCACCGACTTTTCCCCGCACAGCGAAACGGCGAGGTGATGCGCCGTATGCCCCGGCGTCGGCACAAGCCTGACCGAGGAGGTCAAAGCCGCGTCGTCCGCGACGAGCCTTGCCTGTCCCGACTCTAAAATCGGCTCGACCGAATCGCGCCACACGGCAAAACCGGTCGCATCAAGACGGGGCAGAATCGCGCGAATGCGCTCGATTTCGGCGGCGGAAAAGATGTACGCCGCATTCGGAAAGGCGGGAATCCACCTGCCGTCGACAAGGCGGGTGTTCCAGCCGACATGGTCGCCGTGAAAATGTGTGCAGATAACAAAGTCAATATCTTCGGGCGGCGTCAGCGCCGACAGGCGCTCGAAAAAGTCGGTGTGCAGATTGCCCCAAATGCCGCCGATCGGCTTTTCGTTGCCGCTGCAGGCGTCAATCAAAATCCGCTTGCCGTCAGCAAAGAGCAGAAAGCTCTGCACAGGCGCAAGCACATTTCCCGAAGCGTCAACGCATTCGGGAAAATCCGCCGCGTAAGGCCGCATCGCTTCGGGCGTCATTTCACCGACAATTTTCACAATCACACCGCCCGCATCGGTCGTTTCAACAAGCCGCGTAAAGCGCGCGTCCCCCGCTGTCCGAAATTCTGTCATACCGTCTCCCCCGCCCCCGCCGCGCGGAAGCATTTCCTGTTTTTGCATCAGTCGGCAGATTTTCCCGTCCGAAACGCCTATGCAAAACGGGCGAATCATACCGAATATAGTATTATAACATATTTCTTTTATCCTGTAAAGAGCAAAGCGGCGGCAAGCTGCAAAATCCCCTCGCAACAATGAGAAAACCGCCTTACGGCGGTTTTCAACCTCATCTCTTCTCTTTTCACTCTTCGCGCTTCTCTTTTCCGCAAAAAACCGCCCCGAAGGGCGGTTTTTTCGTTTACTTATACGCAAGCTTTGAGAATATAAAGAACATCAAGCAGACCCGCATCGGTCGTCTGACCGCTCAGAATATCGGTGAGCAGAATCAGCGCGTCGGCAATCGTAATCGCCCCGTCGCCGTTCATGTCGCCGTAGGACGTGACCGTCACCGCGGCACTCGCGTCACCGATGCAGGCACCGTTGACATAGCCCGCAACCGTGTAGGACTTGGTGTCGCCGAGCGTGTAGGTCGTATCGACAAAGCTCGTCGTATCGCTGTAGCCGACAAGGTTGCCCTCGCCGTCGCAGATACGGTACTTGAGCGCATACTTGATTTCGGGATAGGTGAGGACCGCGCCCGCGCTCGTAGCCGAAGCACTGACCTTACCCATCTTTGCCGGACGAATCTTCGCGTCCACGCCGAGCGTCAGCGTCGCGTTCGGCGCGGAACTGCCGAGCTGCGTCGTGTTGCGAACGCTGCCCGCAGTGACGATGCTCCAAGTGCCGCCGAGAACCGTCAGGCTGTACGCCTTATCGGTCGTCAGCGTCGAATCGGGGCGCACAGAGGGCGAATAATACTTGTAGGGAGAGGTTGTCGCCTCGGTGTTGTACTGCCAGTAGCCGCCGACGAGAACCGGGAACTGCTCGGAGTTCGGGCGTGCCGTGCAGCTGACGCCTTCGCCGAAGACGACATTATTCTGACCGCACTCAATGACCGAAATACCGCTTGATACCGTACCGGTCGTACGGGGCTGAAGAACGATGTTGTCAAGATAGGTATCCGACTGAATCGACCAGAACTTGAAGAGAACCGGAACTGCGGAGAACTCGCCGCGAATCATGATAGGACCGTTAACCTTCGGCGAAACATAGTAAGCACTGTCGGTGGCAAAACCGTTGTCAACCGAGCTCTGCATATCGTACTTCTGACGCAGAACGATGGTACCGCCGTTCGGCAACGCTTCGTATGCCTTATTCAGCGTGCGGAAAGGCGCGGTCTTCGAGCCGTCGTTCGTGTCCAGTCCGTCATACATCGAAACATAGACGGTCGGCAGGGTTGCCAGTGCGGCAAAGTTGTCGTCAACCGTGACCGAGCGTGCCGCCGACTCACCCGTCGGTGCGACGTCCGCCGTTACGGTCGGGTGACCGACGTTGTTTACATCGCCTGCGCGCAGGACGCCGTTTTCGTCAAACCATGCCTTGTCAATGCAGATACGACGCTCCTCAACATAGGTTGCAGCAGCATCGGTCAGCAGGTCGGACGACGTGCCCGAACGGTGCGCGTGATAAACAATCATCAGCGTGCCGTCGGCAAGCTGCGTAAAGCAGTGGTGCGCCGTGCCGTAGAGGTTGTTATTGGGGTCATTGCGGTTCGGGTCGGCGGTCACGAGAACGGGATTGTTCTCGGACTTTGCGAACGTACCGAGCGGGCTGCTCGAGGTCGCATAGTGAACCCGATAGCTCGGAGAACTGTAGCCCATGACCGAATAGGTCAGATAGTAGGTGCCGTTATGCTTCAGCATTTCGGGACCTTCGTTGACGTTCCATTCGCCGCTGCCATACTGAATCAGCAGCTGGGGACCCGAAACGAACGTGCAGGTGTCGAGGTCAAACTCGCCGCCCCAGATGTTGTTGCCGGTCGTGACCGAGTCGCCGTTCAGCGTCCACGCGCCGCACGAGACAAAGTAGAGATAAATCTTGCCGTCGTCGTCGCGGAAGAGGTGACCGTCGATCGCCTTGTTCTCAAACAGTCTGCCGCTCTTATCCTTGAAGGGGCCGAGCGGGCTGTCGGACGTTGCGATGCCGAGATGCTCCTGCGCGGTGTAGACCATGTAGTAGGTGTCGCCGTCCTTAAAGACTTCGGGCGCCCACAGGCCTGCGTAAGCGGTAGAGTCAACGAGCGGCACGTCGGTCTTGCGCAGCGCGTAGCCCTGCGCCTTCCAGTCGACGAGGTTGTCCGACGTGTAGACGATGTAGCCCCAGCTGCCGTCGTTGGTAGCATACAGATAATATGTGCCGTTGTCATAAAGGACGAACGGGTCTGCGCCGTTGACAACGGGGTTCGTGAACGTATCGTTATACGTAATCACGGTCTCCGCCGAAGCGCCGACGACGCATGCCGCGCAAAGCAGTGCGGCAATCAGCAAAAACAAGTAGCATTTTTTCATAAAACTGTCCCTCCTGCGCGATCTCTCCACCGCGCGCAATTTACAAGAGAAGTGTAACAATTTTTACGGATAAAGTCAAGCGAAATCAAAGTTTTTTGTAAAATCCGTAGAATTTTGGGATAACTTTTGCCAAAAGAGGTGTGTTTTTTTGCTTCTCGCCCGCCGCCGCTTCTCCGAAAAAGCAAACGGAAAAGGAGACGGAAACGCCGTCCGCGGTTCCGTCTCCCCGTGGCTTTTTCAGTTTTCCGTGCAGGCAAGTGCCGTCAGAACGGCGCACGCGCCGTCAACCGTTGCCCCCTGCTTGCCGTCCCGTACATCGGCGAGCAGCGTCAGCGCGTCGCGCAGCGTGAGCCTGCGGTCGCCGTCAAGGTCGCCGATTACGGCTTTGCCCGCAGTCAGCTTGTCGCCCATGCAGGCACCGTCGCGGTAAGCTGTTACCGTATAGGTCACGGACGTGCCCGGCGTGCGGCCGGTATCGGTAAAGCTCGTCGTGTCGCTGTAGCCGATGAGGTTGTCCTCGCCGTCGCAAATGCGGTAGGTCTGTGCATTCTCCGCGGCGGAGTAAGTAATCACCGCGCCGTCAGCCGTCGGCGTTATCTTGGCAGACGAGACTTTGCCGGGGCGAATCGCCGCGCCCTCTCCCAGCGTGAGCTTCGCGTTCGGCGCAGAGGCGTCAAGCGGCGTCGTGTGCTTCATGCTGCCCGGCACAACGGCGTCCCATGTGCCGCCGAGAACAGTCAGGCTGTACGCCTTATCGGTCGTCAGCATCGAATCGGGACGCGCCGACGCCGTGTAATACTTGTAGGGCGAGGTCGTCGACTCCGCGCCGTACTGCCAGCAGCCGCCGACAAGCGTCGGGAACTGCGCGCTGTTCGGGCGTGCCGTGCAGCTGACGCCCTCGCCGATGACGATATTGTTCTGCCCGCATTCGATAAACGCGTTGCCGCCCGCGAGACTGCCGGTCAGGCGGGGCTGCAAAACGATGTTGTCAAGATAGGTATCCGACTGAATCGTCCAGAATTTGAACAGCACCGGCACGGCGGAAAATTCGCCGCGAATCAGGATAGGGCCGTCAACCTTGGGCGAGACATAGTACGCATTGTCGGTGGCAAGACCGTACTTTTTCGACTGTGCGCTCTGCATATCGTACTTCTGCCGCAGAACAATCGTGCCCCCCTTCGGCAGCGCGGCATAAGCCGCGTCCAGCGTGCGGAAAGGCGAGAGCTTTGAGCCGTCGTTCGTGTCCAGTCCGTCGTACATCGAGACATAAACGGTCGGCAAGGTCGCCAGCGCGGCGAAGTTGCCGTCGAGCGTGACGGTTTTTGCCGCAGACGCGCCTGTGGGCGCGACGTCCGCCGTTACGGTCGGGTGTCCGGGATTGTTCACGTCGCCGGCACGCAGAACGCCGTCCTCGTCAAACCAGGCGCGGTCAATGCAGACGCGGCGCTCCTCCACAAAACTGAGACCGAGACTCCTGCCCGCGGCCACCAGAATTTCGGACGACCTGCCCGAGCGATGCGCGTGGTAAACAATCATCAAATCGCCGTTCGGCGCGGTGGTGAAGCAGTGGTGTCCCGTGCCGTACAGATTGGCGTCGGGGTCGGTGCGCCCGGGGTCTGCGGTCACAAGCACCGTGTTGTCGGCAGGCTTGACAAAGGTTCCTATCGGGTCACCCGAGGTCGCATAATGCACCGAATAGGTCGTAGAGCCGTAGCCCTGCACCGAAAAGGTCAGGTAGTACGTCCCGTTATGCTTGAGCATCTCCGGTCCCTCATTGACCAGCCACTCGCCCTCCTCCCATTCCACCAGCAGATTGGGACCCGATACAAATTGAAAGGTCGCGAGGTCAAACTCGCCGCCCCAGATATTGTTCTGGTGTTTGGCGGTAAAGCCGTTGTAGCTCCAGTCGCCGGTCGAGACGAAGTAGAGATAAACCTTGCCGTCGTCGTCGAGGAAAAAGTGACCGTCGATGGTCTTGATTTCTTCAAGCAGCCGTCCGCTCCGGTCGATAAAGGGACCGAGCGGGCTGTCCGCCGTCGCAATACCGATATGCTCTTGCGCGGTATAGACCATGTAATAGGTGTCGCCGTATTTGAAGACCTCGGGCGCCCACAGGCCGCCTGCGGCGGCGCCGTTCTTTTTCAGCGCGTAGCCGCGCGCCTTCCAGTTGACGAGGTCGTCCGACGTGTAGACGATATAGCCGTAGTTGCCGTCGTTTGTGGCATAGAGGTAGTAAGTCCCGCCGTCATAGAGGACAAACGGGTCTGCGCCGTTCGCTACGGGATTGGTGAACGCCTCGGTATAGGTGAGCGTCGTCTGCGCCGAGGCGCCGACGGCAAACACCGCGCAAAACAGGGCGGCGCAAAGCAAAAGAACTGTGCGTTTTTTCATTTTTCTTTCCTCCGCGGCAAACTGCCGCACGGTTTGTCCCGTAGGCTCAGCCCGCCTCGGTCGTCGTCTCGGACGTCGTCTCGGGCTCGGTCACAACCTCGGTATCTGCCGTCACCGTCTCTGCGGGCGCGACCTTTTCGGTGCCGAGCAGTGTTACCATGCGGTCGGCGAGAATCGCAAGGTCACTGCACCGCATATCTTCGCCCTTGCTGCCGGTCAGCCCGTCGAGCAGTCCGTTTTGCTCGGCGCAGTAGAGATATGCGCTCGACCAATCCTCGGGGTCTATCCACAGTTCGTCGTCCATGCCGACCATGCAGACAAAGACCTTGATCGCGTCCTCAAACTTCACCACCGAATCGGGGTTGAAGTTCCCGCTTTTGTCGCCGTCCATGATGCCGTTCTGCGCAGCATAATTGATATAGCCGCTCGCCCAATAGTCTCCCGGCACGTCGGCAAACGACGTCTCGCCCTTCAGTGCCGCCGCCTCCTCGAGTGCGCCCGATACATCGCAGACAATCGCCGCAAGGCGCGCACGCGTAAACTTGGCGTTGGGGTTGAAATTTGCGGGGAGAAGCCCGCGCTCGGTCATGCGGCGCACTGCCCCGTCATAGATGGATTCGGTCGTCTCCGCCGTCTCCTCTGTCGGCTCGGTCGTTTGCGCCGATTGCACCGGGTCGGTCGGTATATAGCCGCCGAGCGACTCGGACACCAGATTCCCGTCATTGTACTTCCGCATACCGTGTTCAATCTGAGAGAGCGGGGCAGAATAGGCAAATGCCGCCACCACCAGCACAATGATCAGCAATGCAAGAATCCCTGTCAAAATCTGTCTCATTCGTCTTCTCCTTTTCGCTTTTGCAGGCAAAAGCGTCCTTTCTTTTTCTCTTTCCGCTTACGTTAAATTGCGATGACCGCCGTCATTGTACCGCGCTTTTCGCCCATGCGGCGGTGCGAATAAAACAAATCGGCGTTTTCGTAGGTGCAGAGCGTGCAGACATCAATGTGTTCGGGGAGCAGCCCCGCGCGCAGCAGCAGCGTTTCGTTGACCGCGCCGAGCCCGCAGAGGAATTTCCCCTCTTCGGCGGCGGGACGCAGGTGGCGCAGGGTCAATGCCTTTTCGCCGACAACGTCGAGCACCGCGCGGGCGACCTCCTCGCCGACCTCATAGTTTGCCATCGAGATGTGCGGTCCGATTGCCGCGCGAATGTCCTCCGCGCACGCGCCGAGATAGCACATTTTTTTGACGGTCTTGCCGACAATGTCGCCGACCGTGCCGCGCCAGCCCGCATGAACGGCGGCAATCACCTTTGCGCCCGGGTCGGCAAGCAGAATCGGCACGCAGTCCGCGATGCGGACGCCGAGCGCCGTCCCCGCCGAATCGGTGACGAGCGCGTCGCACTCAAAGGTCGGCGGCGTGTAAATGCCGTGTCCGCCCATCGTGCGGTCGACGACGCGCACCTCGGTCGAGTGAATCTGCGGCATCACCACGAGCGTGTGCGGGTCGACGGCGATTGCCTCGCAGAACCGTTCTATATTCTTCTGCACGATAATATCCTTGTCCCCGCGGTAAAAGCCGGTGTTGAGCGTCGCCGTGTGCGGCGTCTTCGACAGTCCGCCGAGACGGGTGGAAAAGCCGTGACGCACCGGGTAAAGCCCCTCGGAGTAAAAGTAGGTCACGCCGTTATAATCCGTGCGTTTCTGCATATTGAAAACGTGTCATTCCTTTCGCGAAAATCAGGTTTGTTTCCCTCTCTCGGGGAATTCTGCGAATGCCGACGGCGGGCGGATATGGAATCCGCCCCTACGATTTGCGCGCATATACGGCGTAGGGCGGGGGCTTGCTCCCGCCGTCTCCTGCCGGTCCATCTCACATTCTATTCCAATCTGAACTGCTTGATCGGCTTTATCGCGCTGCCGTCCGCGTAGTCCCGCACCTCGCCGAGGGCGAAGAAGCCGTCCGCGTCCGCAAGCGCCACGCGCGTACCGGCGGCAAACGCCGTGCCGATTTTTTTCTGATAAATTTCACAGCCGCTCTTTGCCAGCCGCGCAAAAAAGGGTGCAAGCGTCACGCAGGCAAGGTCGCCGAACGCTTCTTCAAGCGGCAGAAGCAGCGCGGCGCGCGCGTCTGCGTCCAGTCCCTCGAGTTCTTCAAGCGTATGGCTTCCCGCGAGCGAAAAGCAGCCGCTTTCGGTTCGGCGCAGCGCGGTCATCACCGCCCCGCAGCCGAGCCGTGCGCCGATTTCCTCAATCACGGTGCGCACATAAGTGCCCTTCGACACGCGCAGCGAAAGCGCGTATTCGCCGTCCGCGGCGGGTGAGGCGGCAATCTCATAAATCTCAATCTCGCGCGGGGGGACTTCGACGGTCTGTCCCGCGCGGGCATAATCGAGCAGTTTTTTGCCGCCGATTTTCACCGCGCTGGTCATCGGCGGGGTTTGCAGCTGCCTGCCGCGCATCGACGCGGCGGCGGCAAGCACCGCGTCCGCCGTCGGCAGCGGTGCACCGGTCTCGGTTAACTGTCCCGTCACGTCGCCGCTGTCGCTGACAACGCCGAGGCGAAAGCGTGCCTCGTACGCCTTGTCGTGCGCGGTCAGGTATTCGGACGCCTTGACCGCCCTGCCGCACAGCACCGGCAGAACGCCGGTGGCAAGCGGGTCGAGCGTGCCGGTGTGTCCGACCTGCCGCGTGCCGTACAGGCGGCGAACGCGGTTGACAACGTCGTGCGAGGTCATGCCCGTCGGCTTATCGACGACGAGAATGCCGCAGGGGGATTCGTTATTCATCGTCCTCGCTCTTGGTGACGGCAATCGACAGCTCGTCGAGCGCGCCGGGGTCGGGCAGCGAGGGGCATTTGGTCATCAGCTCGGAGGCGTTCTGTACCTTCGGGAACGCGATGACGTCGCGAATATCCTCGAGTCCGAGCGCGAGCGTGACCAGACGGTCAAGCCCGAACGCCATGCCGCCGTGCGGCGGTACGCCGTACTTGAAGGCTTCAAGCAGGAAGCCGAACTTCGCCTTTGCCTCCTCCTCGGTGAAGCCGAGCGCGCGGAACATGCGGCTCTGAATCTCGGGGTCGTGAATACGGATCGAGCCGCCGCCGAGCTCGGTGCCGTTCAGCACGATGTCATAGGCAATCGCGCGCGCCGCGCCGGGGTCGCTCTCGATGAGGTCGAGGTCGTCGGCGTTCGGCATGGTGAAGGGGTGATGCTTTGCGCAGTAGCGATTCTCCTCCTCGGAGTACTCGAACAGCGGGAAGTCGGTGACCCACAGGAACTTGAAGTCGTGCGGGTCGAGCAGACCGAGCTTCTTCGCGCAGTGGACGCGCAGCGCGCCGAGCGTATCAAAGACAACCTGATTCTTGTCGGCACAGACGAGAATCAAATCTCCGTCCTCAAGCCCCATGCGCGAAGCAATCGCGGCGTTCTCCTCGGGCGTGAGGAACTTTGCAAACGACGAAGAAGTCTCGCCTGCGTGCATCTTGGTCCAGGCAAGTCCCTTTGCGCGATAGGACTTGGCAAACTCGGCGAGCGCGTCAATCTCCTTGCGCGAGAAGGCGGCGCCGCCCTTGACGTTGATGGCGCGGACACTGCCGCCTGCGGCGACGGCGCCCGAAAAGACCTTGAATTCGCTGTCCTTAACAAGGTCGGACAAATCTTTTAATTCAAAGCCGAAGCGCAAATCGGGCTTATCCGAGCCGAAGCGCTCCATTGCTTCCTTGTATTCCATGCGGAGAAAAGGCGTCTCCAGCTCAATGCCGAGAAATTCCTTCCACAGCTTTTTGAGGAAGCCCTCGGTGACGGCGATGACGTCGTCCTGACGGACGAAGGACATCTCGACGTCAATCTGCGTGAACTCGGGCTGACGGTCTGCGCGCAAATCCTCGTCGCGGAAACAGCGCGCAATCTGGAAATAGCGGTCAAAGCCCGCAACCATGAGCAGCTGCTTGTAGAGCTGCGGCGACTGCGGCAGCGCGTAAAACTTGCCGGGGTGTACGCGGCTGGGTACGAGGTAGTCGCGCGCGCCCTCGGGCGTCGGCTTGATGAGGTCGGGCGTCTCGATGTCGATAAAGCCCTGCGACGCATAGTAGTCGCGCGCAATCTTCGTAATCTGCGAGCGCGCGATGATATTCTTCTGAATGTCGGGGCGGCGCAGGTCGAGATAACGGTAGGTCAGCCGCAGCTCGGGGCGGACGTTGCTGTTCTCCTCAATGGCGAACGGCGGGGTCTGCGCCGTCGACAGGACGCGCAGCTCGCGCACCGCGACCTCAATTTCGCCGGTCGGCAGATTCTTGTTGACCGCGCCCTCTCCGCGTGCGCGGATCACGCCCTTTGCCAGCAGCACAAATTCGCTGCGCACCGAAAACGCGGTGTCGAACACCGCCTTGTCGGTCTGCTCGTCAAAGGCGAGCTGCAAAATGCCGCTGCGGTCGCGCAAATCAATGAAAATCAGCGAGCCGAGGTCGCGCTGGCGCTGCGCCCAGCCCATCACGCAAACCTCTTTGCCGATGTCCGCGGCGGTAAATTCGCCGCAGCGCGCCGTTCTCACGTCATCTTTGTTTAATAACTGTGCCATGTCTGTTCTCCTTATATCGAGTCCGTGTTTTTATTTTAATTCTGTGCCGCCGCGAGTCGCTTTTCGACGATCGACAGCGCCTTTTCACAGAGGGTCTTCCGTTTATAATACTCCATTTCGAGCCGCGCCGTGCCGTTCTTCGCCACCGAAGAAAGCCAGCCGGGCAGGTCTCCGTAGCCGTAGAGGTTTGCCGACTCGCACGCCGCGCCGTCGAAAATCAGGCGCAGGACCGCGCCGTCGTCCGCGTCGCCGCCGTCAATCTGCTCGCGCATGAGCGGCTCGACATACCCGTAAGACAAGAACGCCATGCGTTCGACGAGGTATTCCGCCTTGCCCGCCGACGGGACGCCCGCGGGAATCGCCGTCATCGGCGTGCCGCCAAGGTCGATGTAGGAGCGGTATGCGTCGCTCGCGGCGGCTTTCGGCAGCGGCAGAATGCCGAGCGTGCCGCCGTCGCCGCGATTTTGCAGATCCGAGAGCTTCATCAGCGTAAAGAGCGCTTCGCCGCGTTCAAAGGCGGCGGTGCTGTCGGTGACGCTCGCCTCGCCGTAAAACGCAAGCACGCTCGCGAGTTTTTCGGCAAAGGTCTCGTATTCGACCGCCGTCCCGCTTCCTGCGTCGATAAAGTCGCCGCCCGCGCCGAAATACAGCGCAAAAACGTCGTCTGCGTCAAATGCAAAACCGTAGGATACCGGCTTCTCGCCGTCGGTTACCGCGGCGGCGGTCTGTTCCGCGCCCGATGCGCGGGACGCCGAAAGCAGATATTCGAGCGTGAACGCTCCTTCGAGCGCGACCGCCGTCATCGCCGCGCTCTCGTTGACGCCCGTTCCGCCGTCCTCGAGCGCGCGGCGGTAAACCACCGCGACTGCGCCGAGGCGCGCGTCGACCGCCGAGGACGAAATCAGGTAGCGTCTGCCGCCGACCGCCAGCTCGTCCATGACCTTTCGGTCAAACCACGGCTCGTCCGTGCGGAGATACGCGCTGTCGGTCACGTCGTGCAGCGACGCCGAGGCGAGCAGCTTTGACAGGCTGCCGCCCGCGTCGGCGGTGTATAGATTGTAGGTATATGCGCCCGAAAGCAGGTCGGCTTTCGCCGCCGCGAGAAAGTCGGACACCGCCGATTCGACTAAAACCGCGCCGGTCTCTTCTTCGAGATGGCGGTCACGCGCGTATACGCGGTGCGAAAGCGCGGTTGTACCGGTCTCGTCGGCGAGGAAAAATTTCTCCGCCCGCGCATCGCACAGCGTATGCAGGACAAACCCCTCGGTGTCCGGCACGTCAAAGGCGACAAGCGCGCCGCTTTTCAGTGCCGCCCGCGCACCGTTGATTTCGTCGATGTTGTTCTTGTCGACGCGGGAGACGGCAAGCAGGATCGCGGCGCCGCCGAGAAGCCCGACAAGGACCGCGCAGAGCAGCCACAGATAATTTCTTCGGGTTTTGATGCCGTCTCTCCTCGCTTTCGTTTGATTTGTGCGCCCGACTTACAGGGCGACGCGCGGCACGCGCTTGCTGACGAGGCAGAGTGCCTCGTAGTTAATCGTCCCCGCCGCACGGCAGAGCCGCTCGATGTTCCCGCCGCTCGCGTCGAAGATATAAACATAGTCCCCGACCTTGGCGTCGCAGTCGGTCACGTCGACCATGCACTGGTCCATGCACACTCTGCCGAGCAATTTGGCGGCTTTGCCGCCGACCATGACCGTGCCGCCGTTTTTATAGGCGCGGAGAAAGCCGTCGGCATAGCCGATGGGAATCGTGGCGACCCGCATTTCGCCGCTTGCGCGGAATTCCGCGCCGTAGCTGATGCAGTCGCCCGCGTGTACCGTGTGGATATGCGCGATGCGGCTTTTGAGCCGCATGACCGGAATCAGCGCGGGGTCTGCGGCGGCGGGAGAGGGCGAAAGCCCGTACAGCACGATGCCGAGCCGCACAAAATCCTGATACATGGCGGGGAAACGCAGTGCGCCCGCGCTGTTGCAGATGTGCTTTTTATCGAAATGCACGCCCGCCGCCTCACAGGCGTCGACCACGCGCCGATAACGCGCAAACTGCGCCTCGGTCATCGCGATGTCCTCCTCGTCCGCGCAGGCGAAGTGCGAAAACACACCGTCAATGCGCAGTCCGGGCAGCGAGGCAAGTGCGCGGATTTCGCGCACGGTCTCGTCCGCCGCCGCCTCGTGCGTGTCGAATCCGAGGCGGTTCATGCCGCTGTCAAGCTTGATGTGACAGCGAACGATGTCGCTGTCGTCGAGAACGCCGCCTGCCCGCAGTGAGCAGAGCATATCGGAGAGGGCGCGCGCATATTCGAGCGAGTAGACCGCCTGCGTGATGTGTTCGCGCGCGAGCGCCTTGACGTTCTCGCTCTCGGGCGGCGTGTAGCCGAGAATCAGCACGGTTTCCGCCGCGCGGTCTGCGGCGTCGAGTATGCCGTAAATCTGCTCCGCCTCCTCGATGCTCGAGACGGCGAAGTGCCGTGCGCCCGCCTCATAGAGCGCGGGAACGCAGAGCGCGACCGAATGCCCATAGGCGTCTGCCTTGACAACGCACATCGGCTCGGTCTCTGCCGAAACGGCGCGCACGCGCCCGCGCAGGTGCGTGAAATTCTGCTTCAGCGCGGAAAGGTCGATTTCCGCGATGTTTTTTTCGTTCATGCCGATTTCCTCTCCCGTTCCGTCCCCTCGGACGGCGTGTCAAACTCAAATTTCGTCACCGTGACGCCGATTTCCTCGCCGCCGACGTTGCCCTCCAGCCGCACGGGTCGTCCCGCCGCGTCGACCGCGACGCGGAAGCGTTCCTCGCCGCGCGTCCCCTCGTATACGGTCAGCCCGTTTTCCTCGCGGCTGCCCGTGAGACTGCCCTCGGGCAGGTCAAAGAGCGTAAACGGCGTGAAAAACGCCGCCGCATCGGGGGATTCCACCGACAATTCGCCGAGCGAGAGCCTGCAAACGCCGCCCGCGTCGGTCACGGTCAGCCCCGCAAGCGTTTCGGGCGCAAGAAAGGTCAGCGTCCGCGCACCGTCCCGCCGCGAAAATTCGGCGGCGTAGGCAAGGTCGCCGCGCGTCACCTCCGCCGTCACGGTCAGATTGCCGTCCGAAAAGCGGGGTGCGCTCGGCGCTTTTGCGCCGCAGGACGCGAGCGAAAGCAGCAGGGCAAGAATGGGTAAGATCAGCAGGCGTCGCCCGCGCCGTCTCTTCGGCTTCCCCTCGGGGAAGCTGCCGCCGAACGGCGGCTGATGAGGGACTGCGCAAAGCAACCCGCCGCACCGTGCTGTGCCAGCACGCATAAATCCCTCATCCACCGCTATCGCGGTCCCCCTTCCCCAAAGGGGAAGGCCTCGGGCCAGCCCCCTGCGAAGCAGGCTGTCGTTCTCCGCTGTTAAACTCGGTTTTTTCATGCGTCCACCTCCTCTTTGCAGAGTATGATGAACCCCGTCTGCCTTATTCCTCGGGCAGCCCGTCCGCAAGCACCGTCACCGACGGCACCTGATGCCGGATATTTTCAATCATGCGCGCCGTCGCGTCAAAGAGCAGAGCCTCGGTGCCGTTCTCGGTCTCGTAGACGATGATATAGGCGTTTGCCGCATCGGGCGATGAGCGCAAATCAAGAATGCGCCGCGGCGAATACCCGCCCTCGATGCGCCCGTCCTTGTAGGGCGCGACCAGCCGCGCCGACTTCTTCAAGTCGACCGAGACGCGCTCCTTGCGGTACTGCTTGCAGTAGACCGACGCCGCGTCGAAAATCCCCGCAGTCTGCGTATACTCGTATTCAATGAAAGAAAAGCGCGACAGATACCAGACAAGCGTGCCGAACAGCGTCAGCACAACTGCGCCGATGAACAGCCCCGCCGCGGGCAGGATAAACAGGAAAAAACAGACGACAAAGGCGAGCAGCGCAACCGAGACACACACAAGCAGCGCAAGATAGCGTCCGGCGCACGCTTTTTTGACCGCGTATTCGCAAAAATCGTGTTCGTACATGATTCCCTCCCGATTCGGAAAAGTCGAATTCATACACTTATCCCATTATGAACAATTTAGTATACCATAAGAGCGAAGCAATTTCAATTATTTTTAGCAAATCTTCTTGAAACACAGCGGGTTTTATAGTATTATAAAATTGTATAATTATGAAAAGAGGATAAAACCCACATGAAAGCAGTCATTACGGTCATCGGCAAAGACCAGGTCGGTATCATCGCCGCAGTCAGCGCAAAATGCGCCGAGTACGACGTCAACATTCTCGAAATCACGCAGAGCGTCCTTGACCGCTACTTCGCCATGATTATGATCGCGGACATCGACGCGCTGAAGAGCAACTTTTCCGCATTCTCCGACGCACTTTCCGCGCTCGGCAAGGAAAAAGGTCTCGAAATCCGCTGTATGCACGAGGACATCTTTGACTCGATGCATACTATCTGAGCGCTGAAAGGACATTTTTCCATGATTAACACCGCAGATATTCTCGAAACAATCAATATGATTCGCGAGGAAAACCTCGACATTCGCACGGTCACAATGGGCATTTCGCTCTACGACTGCGTCAGCGACAGTGTCGACCGCCTCTGCGATAACATTTACGCAAAGCTGATGCGCTGCGCGAAAAACCTCGTCTCCTGCTGCGAGGAGATTGAAAAGCTCTACGGCATTCCGATTGTCAACAAGCGCGTGTCGGTCACCCCGATTTCGCAAATCGGCGGTGCCTGCACAAGCGAGGACTACATCAAGATTGCCAAGACGCTCGACCGCGCCGCGCACGACCTCGGCATCAACTTCATCGGCGGCTTCTCCGCCCTCGTGCAGAAGGGCATGACCGTCGGCGCGGACAGGCTGATTGACGCGATTCCCGAAGCCCTTGCCGAGACCGACATGGTCTGCTCGTCGGTCAACGTCGGCTCGACGCGCGCGGGCATCAACATGGACGCCGTCGCGCGCATGGGCAGAACCGTCAAAGCGACGGCTGAGCTGACGCGCGACCGCGACGCCATCGGCTGTGCAAAATTCGTTGTCTTTGCCAACGCGGTGGACGACAACCCGTTCATGGCGGGCGCGTTCCACGGCACGGGCGAGGGCGACTGCGTGATCAACGTCGGCGTCAGCGGTCCCGGCGTCGTCGAAAAGGCGATTCGCCGCGCGGGCGACTGCGATTTTTCGGCGCTCGCCGACGTCATCAAGAAAACCGCGTTCAAAATCACGCGCGTCGGTCAGCTCGTCGCCTGCGAAGCGGCAAAGCGGCTCGGCGTCCCCTACGGCATCGTCGACCTCTCGCTCGCGCCCACGCCCGCAATCGGCGACAGCGTCGCCTGCATTCTCGAATCCATGGGACTTGAGACCTGCGGCGGTCCGGGTACGACGGCGGCACTCGCCATGCTCAACGATGCGGTCAAAAAGGGCGGCGTCATGGCGTCGAGCCATGTCGGCGGCCTCTCGGGCGCGTTTATCCCGGTCAGCGAGGACGCGGGCATGATTGCCGCGGCGGAACAGGGTGTGCTCACGCTTGAAAAGCTCGAAGCCATGACCGCAGTCTGCTCGGTCGGGCTTGACATGATTTGCATTCCCGGCGACACCACCGCCGAAACCATCAGCGGCATCATCGCCGACGAAATCGCCATCGGCATGGTCAACGGCAAAACCACCGCCGTGCGCGTGATTCCCGCGCCCGGCAAGTCGGTCGGCGACCGCGTCGAATTCGGCGGTCTGCTCGGCTATGCACCGGTCATGCGCGTAAGCCCCGTCTCCTGCGAAAAATTCATCGCCCGCGGCGGACGCATTCCCGCGCCGATTCACTCGCTGAAGAACTAAACAGGGGAGACCGTCGGTCGCCCGCCCTGTCTTGCGAGAGACCAACGGTCTCCCCGCCAAGGTCTGCGTTGTCCGCGGGCGGATATGGAATCCGCCCCTACGGGTTGGCGCACACATTCCGCCGTAGGGCGGGGGCTTGCTCCCGCCGCGATAACCGCCGAATATCACGGTCGTAAAGGAGGCTCAATATGGACGTCAAAATCTACGTCAACCCCGAATACAAGGACGCGCTGTGGAGCACGCTTGCGATTCGCGCCATCAACATCGAAATCATGCGCAAGCGCTACACGCCTGTCTTTATCGACGCGCCCGAGGTCGGCGACATCGACTTCGACCACCTCTACGCGCCGGGCGAAAAGCGGCTGATGATTTACATCGGCGCGTCGATTGCAGTCACGCCTGCGGTACTCGCCCGCTTCAACGACTGCGGCGTACACGTCGTCTTTCTCAATTACGAGTCGCCGAAATTGGTCAGCGGACACTCGAAGATTCTGCTCAACTACAAGGACGGTATGCGCAAGGCGATCAACTACCTCGTCGCCTGCGGCAGGGAAAACATCGCGCTCTACGGCATCAATCCCAATTCCTCGACCGATATGATCAAGGACGCGTTTTTCGCCGACTATCTCGGTCAGCGCGGCGGTAACCCCTCGCGCGACATTTACTACAACTACGCATCGCTGCGCGGCTGCTACGCCCGCTTTACCGAGAACTGCCACAGCTACAACGCGGTCATCTGCGCCAACGACGTCGTCGCGCTCGCGCTTATCTGCCATCTGCGCGAAGCCGGCGTGCGCGTACCCGAGGACCTGTTCGTCGTCAGCTTCGGCTCAACCGTTCTCGCCTCGATGTCCAATCCCACAATCACCACGGTGGCGGTCGACCACGAGGAGCTGGGCAAGCAGGCAATCCTCGCCTACGCCTATCTCTACAAAAACCCCGGCGACATCACGCTGACCGCCAAGGTCGACGCCAAGCTGAATATTCGCGCCTCCACCGCCAATATGGAGAATCACGGCAAGGACATTTTCGCCTCGTTCCTGCCGCAGACGCCAAACGTCAACTTCTACGACGACCCGGTTACACAGCGCGTTTTTGAGGCGGAAAGCCTGCTGCTCGGCTGCGACGAGCTGGACCACGGCATTCTCGCGGGCATTCTCGCAGGCGAAACCTATCCGAGCATCGCAGAGCGGCTGTTCACCTCGGAAAACGTCATCTCCTACCGCATCAAGCGAATGTGCAAAGCCACCGGCTGCAACAAAAAATCAGAGCTGGTCGCCCTGCTTTCGCCGTATATCAAATAAGTTTTCTTATATGTGTAAAAAAGTGCCCCGCAGGGCACTTTTTTTACACATATACTTTTTATTTTTTGCTTTCCGCCGCAGCGTCTTTTTCCGCCGCTTCATTGGCAAGCCGCTCCTTTGCCGCGCGATAAGTCGCCTCCACGCGCCGCTTGAGCGCAGTCTCCTCGATTAAACGCTTTGCCTCGTCGCAGGCGTCGTGCCCTTCGTCCGGGCATTTCTTCAACCGGATACAGCGCGGAAAAACGGGACACCCGCCGCACAGCGCTCGACTGTTCAGGTATGCGGAAAACTCCGTAACCTTCTCGGCGTTATTGACGCCGCTGTAGATGTCCCCGACGAACTCACTTTCCGCAAAGTGCTCACACTTTCCGATTTTCCCGCTCGGCAAAATCGTGACGGCACGCGGCGAATCCGCCATGCAATGATTGATTTTGATTTCGTTTTCAATCGGTGCCGCTCGCAGCAGCCCCTTGTCCGCGCAATACTGCTCAAACGCAAGCAGTTCCTGCGCACGCGCAAGCCTTGCCGCAGAATCCTGCGCGACAATCCGATTCTGCGTATAGTCGAACAAAAGATGCGGATAAGCGGAAAGCAGCTCTCGCTCCGAATAACGCTCGCAGAGCCAATCAACCAGCGCGTACAAATCCTCTTTATTATGTTCGCCCATATTCATACGGACCGAGACGCGAATGCCGCTTTGCAGCAAGCGTTCGATATTATCGGTTACGACGCGAAACGCACTGCGCCCGTCTTTATAAATAAACGCTTTCGCTTTGTTATAAACGGCTTCGGTTCCGTCCAGCGTAATCTGCACACGGCGCAGCCGCCAAAGTTCTTTCGCCCGTTGAATCATCTCACTGTCAAACAGATAGCCGTTCGAAACCATTGCCGAACTGTATTCGGCGCCCGCCTCCCGCAAAGCGGTACAGATGATGTCAATCACGCCCGCATTGTACAGCGGCTCTCCGCCGAACCAATGCAGCGAAATCTTCTCCGAGCCGTGCGTGCGAAGAATAAAATCCGCAACGTCCCGCGCGGTCTGCTCCGACATGGGGACACGCGCCGTGCCCAGCTCATAGCAGTAAAAGCACCGTGCGTTACAGTCTGTGGTTGTGAAAATCGTGTAGCCGGACAGCCCCTTGTTTCTCTGCAAATCCCGCGCCAGCGCCCGCGCCTCGCAGGAAAGCTCAATGTCATCATGGTCGGTCGGCACCAAAAACCATTTGCGGATAAGCGGCACGGCTGCCCCCTCCGCCGCCACCGTCTCTTTGCGAAGTACGGCGGCTTCGTCGGGCTCAAGCTCAAGCATTTCGCCGGTCAGCGTATTGTATGCGATGTCCGCGCCGTCCGCTTGGGTTAAAATGCTAAAGGAAATCGGGCGATAGATTTTATCTGTTTCAACCGGCTGCTCGCCAAGCAATTTTAAAAACAGTTTATCCTGCTGAACCAGTTCAAGCATCCGCATTTCCTTCCTTTCCGTGCGCTTTCATCCCGTCATACGCAACATGCGCCGCCTCGGGATTTATAGTACAGAAGAGCAAATAACACGGCACGGCTTGAATCAGGGCGTCTGCAAGTTCCATTTGACGTGCGAGATTGGTAGAATCGCTTACCATGATCTGACCAAACAGTTTGGGAACAGCCTCCTCGGCGGAAATACGGCGGATTCCGTTCTCTGTTCCGCGCTTGAGAAAACAAAGACCGCAAAGCGGCACGCGGGTATTGACATTATACCCCTCCTTGCCGCACCACGGCGTACCGTAAGCATAAATCTTGCCGTCGATTGCGCGCAGAATCGGCTTGTCCCCGTTGACAATCGTCACCTTATCCTCGCCGAAAGCCTTTTGCCATAGGCGAATGTGTGTCGTCTTTCCGGTGCCGCTCGGCGCAGAGAACGCATAGCCGCGCCCCTCATATTCGATGACCGCGCAATGCATCAAAAAAGCGTCGTGTGCAAGCGCATAGGCGCAAATTTTACGGTAAACGGCAAGCGATTCGCGCTCTTCATTCGGGATAACCGCGGTGCCGTCCCCCTCTGCCTGCATATCCGACGCTGTTACGCGAACGCAAAGGTCGACGCGCGGTGCGCTATCGCAGCGATATGTCTCGCACATTCTCTCCAGCTTCCGATACTGCGGCTCTATATCTATATAAAATCCCGCAATCTGATATACCATCGTGTTTTCCCCTGTAAATCTATCCTTTTATGCAGCAGAAATACTCTGTTATCGGTTTCGGTATATAAGCTCCTTAGAAGAACAAAGGAGTGGAAAGACTCCACTCCTTTGCTTTCGGGCAAAAGCCTTATGACATTTCTTCTTCGCCCATATCGGTGGGGCAGCTGGGGTTGTACGTGGGGCAAGTAGAAGAAGCGATGATCTCTACAGTCTCGACGCTAACGAGCTCTGCAGCAGGTGCAACATACTTCATGGTTATGTAATCCTCCAATGTAAATATCCGCATCATGTATGTATACATTACCACATATTTGCCGCTTTGTCAATACAAATCTGTAAGTTTTTTATAAATCGCGGCTCATGCAGAGCCGCTGTCCCGAGCGTCCCCTGCGCAAAAAAGCACCCCGAAGGGTGCTTTTTTGTATTGGGATTACTGCGCCAAATAAGCCTTTGCCATGTCGCTGTAATGCATGATCGAGTAGTACAATACGCGAAGGGCTTCGGGATTGCTCAGCGCCTGTCCCGTCGTCGCCGTGTACTCAAAGCCGTCAAGGTAGTGCGTCTTCAGTACGCGCGACTGCGCTTCCGTGCCGTATCCGCTGTAGATGTTGATCGTCAGCTTCTGTCTCAGGTTCGCCGCCGACAACCGATCCAGCTTGACAATCGGCATACTGCCGCTCGTGTTCCACTCGCTGCTCGGAATGACAACCGTCTGCGCTGCGCCCAGATAGTCGGTATACTCGCAGACAAACGTAAGGTCGCTGTAGTCCTTGTTCGCTGTATCCGCAGGTCTCAGCGTGATGTTGAGAACGATCTTATCCAGCAGTTCACCCGTGATCTTCGTCGCCGTGAAGACTGCCGTCTCGCCCTCTACCAGTTCGTCAATCGTTCTCGTTCCGGCCAGCACCGTATCGCTGCTGTAGTCTGCAAGGCTGCTTCTCTGCAGCTCTGCAGCAAGGCTTGCGTTGACGAGGTTCGCCGTGTTATAGCCGAAATTGGTCTGCGCCGCCGCACCGTAGTTCAACAGTGCCGCCGCGAGATTCATCTCCGCATCGCCCGTCGCGCCGAACTCATACAGCTTCGCCGCTATCGAGTTGTCGCTCAGCGTTCTGTAATCGACCGTGCCGTCCGCATTGATGCCGTAGAATGTTACGCGGATTGTGTTACCCATGCAGGACGCCGGTATGCCGTCCGCAACATAGATATACGTGCTGCCTTCCAAAACCTTATCCGTAATAATCAGGCGTCTTGCCTTCGCATCCGCCGTCGGGGACGTGATATCGCTTCCGTCCGCGCTGCAAAGGTCAATGACCGCATAGAACGCTTTATACGCATCTACAGTCGCCTGGCGTGCCTGAATCTTATACTCGACCGAAGACTTCAGTACCAGCGTCTGCTTTGAGAGAATCGCGCTGTTCTCGGTCACCGCATTCGGGCGAACGATTGCCATGACGGCTGCGGGCGTATACTTTACGATCGTGTCTTCAACGATTGCATCGCCGGAGCGCATATATCTGCCCGTGACGTCGAGCGTGTACTCGCCCGAAACCGTGATGCCACTGTAGTCGCCTGCGAGGTAGCAATTTTCCGCCGTATAGGTATGCGCGCCGGAGGAAACCTCAAACGTCCCGCAATACCGGCAATTCTTGCACAAAGTCGGGCTTTTGCGCCTTTTTCGCCGAATTTCGCCGCAAATCGCCCCGCAAGTCGGGCTGCGCACGGCTTCTTCGGGACAGTGTGCCCTGCCCGCGCTGCCGTCAGGCGCAAAAAAAGAAGAGAGCCGAAGCTCTCTTCTCTTTTAATTGGTTTGTTCGATTACTTTACAATCTTGTAAACCGTCATCTCGAGCGCGCCGTTCGAGTAGGTTGCGGTAGCGGTAAGCTCAACCGTAATCTCCTCGTAGTCAGCTTCTTTCTCGAAGGTTGCAAGGTCTGCATAATCGCCGTACTCAACGTCTGCGGCAGGAACGATAATCGTCTTGCCTGCGAACTCGTTGACGAAGTTATCGAATACGCCTGCAGCAGGCTCGACAACATCTACAACCTCATCTGCAGCAAGTGCATAGAAGAAGTAGCTGTCTGCGTATTCCTGCATCAGAGCGACATCCTTGTAGGTCTCCTGATCCTCTTCGGAAGCGGAATCAGCAAGGATTGCGTTCTCGTAGTCGTATGCCTTCGTGTCAATACCGGTAACATCGAGCGTTACAACCTTGATATTGATCTTCGTGACATCGTCTGCGCTGATTTCGGGATCAGCAAGGCCGATCGACTCACCGTCAACGAAGTTCATGCCCTTGAGGTCAACAACCTTGACATTCTCGTCGTCAGCGAGCTTCTTTGCTGCCTCGGCAACAGAGAGGACGCCCTCTGCGGCAAGAACACCGTTGTCGTTGAGGTACAGGAGGTCGCCGCCGACAACCTTGTTGAATGCGTCAGCATCCTTGTAGGTCTCAACGTTAACCGTAACGGCGTCAACCTTCTTCAGGGTTCTGAGGTCGAACAGGTTAGCAACGGTTACATCGTAGGTCTCATCGTCAGCGATGTTGATATCGACGTCAACATCGGCAAGAGCTACATAGTAGGTAGCATCTGCGCTTGCGCCGACAGACTTGCCCCAGTCAGCAAGCTTCTTGATCTCATCGTTCTTGAAGGTCGTCTTTGCGCCCGTGATATCCATCAGGATCAGCGAGGAGTTCGCGGAGAGAACCTTAACCTTGTCGAAGCTTACGGATCTGCTTGCCTTCTGTACGCCGGTGCGAACTGCAACGGTCGTGCCGTCAACGAGGACGATAACCGTGTCGCTAGCGAGCGATACACGAGCAGCATCAACATCGTTGTCGGTCGTGAGCATGTTGGTCTTAACGCTGGTATCCGAGAAGGTCAGAGCCTTGTTGGAAGCAACTGCTTCGGTACCGAATGCGAGGAAGTTGCCGGAGTAGATGTCAACACCGGGGGTGTCTTCAAAACCGTCGGTGTTGCCGGCGAGGTCATATACGCCGTTCTTCTCGTCAACTACGAGGAAGATTGCAGCGCCGGTCAGAGCGCCCTTGATGTCAACAAGCGCTTTATGATCCTTGTACGAAGCACCGATCATGTCTTCATACTTTGCGAGGGTTGCAACGTCCTTGCTCGTCTCGAAGACTTCGTCCTCAGCGTCAAATGCGCCGTAGTGGAAGTTCTTCAGCGAAGCAAGCTTCCAGTTGCCGGTTGCCTTGTCGAGAACTGCGATAGCAACGTAGCCGTTGTCATCGATGTACAGACCCGAGGTCAGCGAAGCGTTGTACTTGGAAACGGTCAGGCCGAGCAGGTCTGCCATGGTCTCCTCATCAACCGTTACAACTGCGTAATCGAAGATTGCGCCGTCGCTCGAAGAAGAGCCGTCAACAACTTCCATGTAGACGACGTTGCCGTCAGCCTCAATGTACTTAACGTTGTTCTTGCCTGCGGTCAGAGCAGCGGTGAACTCGGTTACGTCGAACGCAGCCAGCTTGTCAGCCAGGTCGCCCGCGAACGCGCCCTTGAAGCCGACAGTCTTGTTTGCACCGTCGATCTTAACGGTCGAGTTCTTGGAGTTCGCGCCGGTCAGTCTGCCTTCCTTGAAGGCACCGTTGTTCTGCGCAACGGTCAGAATGTTATCAACAGCGTTGTAGCTGTAGAATACGAAGTCGCCGGACTTAACCGATTCGCCCTCGAGCGTAACGGCCATAGCCTTTGCACCTGCATTCTTGGAAACCGAAGTGGTGGACTCGCTGACCTTTGCAGCCGACTTCGTCGTTGCACCTACGAGGTACTCAACAAAGTTGGTCGACTCGCCGTCGAGGTTCTTATAAGCGGTCGCATCATACTCACCGATGGTCGTGAAAGCCACATCCTTGCTGGTGGTCTGATAACGGAGCGTACGGGTGAAGTACTGACCGAACGAATAGGGCGTGTAGAGAACAACTACAACGTCGGCAACGACGTCGTCCTTCGTGTCATCGGTGCCCTTGTCGTCAATGGTAACGTCCTCTTCAACGTAGTACTGAACCTTACCGTTGGAGTTGGTAGCGTTATCGTAGCCGTCCTTGGAGTCATAGACAAATGCGTCAAAGAACGCATCGGCAGCGGTGTTGGAGAATGCCCAACCATCCTCGGTGAAGGTTGCAACGACCACAACCGTGTTCTTTGCGGTGAACTTCGTGCCGCCGAGCGTCAGCGTGTCTTCGGTAGCCTTGATGTTGCCTGCGTTGCCGAGGTTTTCAACCGTGGTAAAGGTCTTGAACTCAGCGTAAACGACAGCAGCCTCAGACTCGTCTGCATCGGTGCTGTACTTCGCCTCGAAGTCCTTAGCAGCGACGTCAACAAGCAGAGTTACGGGCAGACCCAGGTAACCTACCTTCGGGGTCTTTGCCGTGATGCCGAGGTCAGCAGCTGCGAGCGTCAGAGTGCCGACTTCGGACTCGACGACAACGGTATCGACCTCGTCGTCGTTCTCAGCCTCAACGAACTCGGTGATAACGCCTTTGATCTTGCCCGAAGCGTAGCCCGCGTCCTCAAGGAGGGTAACGCGCTCAATCGGCTTAGCGTTGGGGTTGCCGGAAAGAAGCGTATCAGTCAAACCGGTTTCGCCGGGGTACAGGATCTTGTCGCTCAGCGGATCGACAACTGCGATCTCGGTGTTGAGCATGTTCCACATGATCTGCGAGGTCTCACCTCTGGTCAGAGGAGCGGTGTAGTTGACCGTCTTTGCAACATCGTCGGTCAGACCCAGCTTCTGAGCAGCGAGGATGTAGCCGTAAGGATAGGACATATCCTCGGTCTCGTAGCCGAGCGCGCGGACTGCCATAACGAGCATATCCTGATAGGTGATCGGGTCGTTGTAGCCGAAGATACCGTTGCCACGACCTACGACAAGCTTTCTGCCGTAAGCGTAGTCAATCGCGGTGCCGTACTCAACGACATCCTTGAAGTATGCGCTCGTCTTCTGTGCGTTCCAAACGTCTACCGAAGTCTCTCCGGAAAGCGCCTGAACGAAGAACAGAGCCGCCTGATAACGGGTAACGCCATTATCAAGCATCAGATTACCGTTGTCACCCTTCATAATCTTGAGGGCAACAAGGTGCTGCGCAGCGTCGGTATAATCAGCCGTCGTGTCCGCAGCGCCGGTCGTAATGACTGCTACGCTCAGGATCATGAGCGTCGCCATTACGAGCGAGAGAAATTTCTTGAAGTTTCTCATGGTGTGTTCTCCTTTTCAAAATTTTTTGGATACCGCCGCCACCTGTCGGTATCGGTTTTATCCTGATGCTATATTAAGCGATGGCGGATTTTTTTGCAAGTGTTTTTCCCAAGATGTAACCAAACTGTAATATTAAACCCTGTTTAGTAATTATTTGCCGCGTTTTTTGTCAGGTTGGCGAAAGAAATGGGGGGGAAGGCTTCCCCTCGGGGGGAGAACGCGAAGCGTTCTTTTAGGCTTCCCCTCGGGGGAGAACGCAAAGCGTTCTCCCTGAGTTTCATGACACTGCCCCAAAATCTTTCTCTGTAAAGAGAAACTCCGTCGCGCTTAAAAAAGCGCGACGGAAGCATGTCGCGGGACGCGACTGATGAGGGGTAGGACGCGTAAGCGTCCGTCTGCTCGGTTTCGGTCGAGGCTGCGGCAACGCCGTTCTGCGAACGGCTACCCCTCATCCGGTGCTGACGCACCACCTTCCCCCAAGGGGGAAGGCTTTGCACTCTTTAGGCTTCCCCTCGGGGGGAAGCTGT
>SFNW01000158.1 GCA_004554105.1 Clostridiales bacterium
TCGTGGTATGGAATGTGGGAATCCACGATATATATCGGCATCCCTCTATGCTATCACAACCGAGCATCTCCGATGCTCGATATAACGGAGCGTCCTCTATGCCCCACGCTAAGCGTCTCCGACGCTGAGCATGGGGTTACCCATGATAGCTGTACCTCCGGCACAGCTGCCGCAGCCGTATCTACGACACGGCTGCGTTCCGGGCTGCATCGATCGAGAGGGACGAGTGTGATGAGAAACTCGACAACGTCAAGATGCAAGCTTGGAGAGCTTGCGGTACTCGTTTAACCCCACCTTGCCGCTCGCGGCTAGGTGGGGTAGAGACAGAAAACAAACTAACAATGAGCTAAATTGCATAGATTTTGCTCATTGTCCGTGCTAAGTCGGAGACTTTGCACTACATCGGCTGTGAGCATCGCTCTTGAGGACGCTCTCCACTCTTACCTCTTACCTCTTACCTCTTACCTCTTACCTCTCTACTCTAACCACCTTCCCGGTTGGGGTTTCTTCGAATCGGGCGCGGGTGACGATTTGGCGTGGTGCGCGGACGCCCAGGCGAGAGCGCAGAGCGGCGAGTAGGGCGTCGCGGCGCCGGTCGCTCATGTCGGTGGTTTCGACGACGAGCACGGGCACTTCGCCCCACGTCGGCGACGGTCGGCGACCGATATAGTAGCGCACGTCGAGCAAGTCGGCAATTTCGCGCTCAAGTTCTTCCGGTATAATTTTCACGCCGCCGCTGTTGATGGCGTTGTCGATGCGTCCGCGCCAGCGAAACTCCGTAGCCGACAGGATGTCTACAATGTCGTTTGTCGTCACCTCTCCCACAGAGAGATGCGGCATGCAAGCCACCAGGCAACCGCGGCTGTCGGCACTCACTGTCGTTGGTGCCAGCGTGGTATAGTGACGGTCGATGCCTATGCGTCGCACGGCGATGTGCGAGCACGTTTCAGTCATTCCGTAAGTGCTGTAAGCGTTGGCGTTGAGGTCGGCGAGTTTACTCTCGAGTTCCGGCGAAACAGGACCTCCGCCGACGATGATAGTTGCGAGTCGGGCAAGCCGGTCGGGGTGGTCGGCGAGCGTCTGCGCTTGCGCCGGGATAACGGCGGCAAAGTCAAACGAGTCGCCGTGGTAGTCGGCAAGCAAGTCGCGGTGCGGCTCAATGGCAGTCAGTCGCGCCCGTGCGTCGAGGGCGCGTACAATCATCATCTTTCCGGCAATATAGTCAGGCGAGAGGCATAGCAAGAGCCTGCTGCGAGCGCCGATGCCGAAACGAGCGTTAGTGGCGCGTGCCGAAGCCAGCATATCGCTTTTGAGTAGATGAATGACCTTCGGCGTGCCCGTAGAGCCCGATGTATGCGCCGTGATGAAGTCGTCGGCGTTGTGCCATTCGGCTAAAAAATCGTCGACGGTCATCGCCAGTCGAGTTCAGGCAACTGCCAGTGGGCAGTCGGGTCGTAGCATAGCGACTCGCCGATTTGCCGCAGCGGGCAGTCAAAGTTGTTGGTAAAGAGAGCGCCCGTGCCGAGCCCTTGCGGCATGTCGGCGCCCATTGCGGCGGTCCATTGCGCGATGGCGTTGAGCCCGATGTTCGACTCCAGCGCCGACGTAATCCAGCCGCCGATGCCGCGCTGTGCGGCGAGCATCATCCACTGTTGAGTTTGGAGGAAACCGCCGACGAGCGACGGCTTGAGCACCACAAACTGCGGATTAATCGTGTCGAGCATGCGGCAGCGCTCCGCGGTGTCGGCGATGCCGATGAGTTCTTCGTCGAGGGCAATCGGAATTGGCGAATTCAGGCAGAGTTTCGCCATTTCGTCCCATTGTCCCGCCTTGATAGGTTGCTCAATGGAATGAATGTCGTAGCGAGCAAGAGCATCGAGACGCTCGAGAGCAACGTCGGGCGAAAAACCGCCGTTAGCGTCGAGTCGAATCGTTATTGCTTCAGCCGGGAACACCTTTCGGATGTGGCGAAGCAGGTCGAGTTCGCTCTCGAAGTCGATAGCGCCCACCTTGATTTTTATCGTCGTAAAGCCCGCTTTCAGTTTATCGTCGATTCGCGCGAGCATTTCGTCGCGCGAGCCCATCCACACCAGCCCGTTGATAGGAATTTCGCCCTGCCCGTCGGTAAAAGCCGAGGGGAAAGGCGTCCGGCGTCCGCCCGACGAAAGGTCGTAGACAGCCGTTTCGAGTCCGAAAAGCATCGAAGGGAACTGCGTGAGGTCGCTCTGCTCGTCGCGGCTGATGGCTTGGCAGAGAGCGGCGAGGCGTTGCTCGTAGTCGGGCACATCGTCTGCCGACAGCCCGCGGAACAGCGCACATTCGCCGATGCCGAACACCTCGGGCGTCGACGGCTCATAGACCTTGATGAAATACGTCTCTTTCTCGGTAAGCACGCCGCGCGACGTACCTGCCGGCTGCTTGAACCGAAGAATGTATTTGCAATATTTAGCAATCATCTATCCCGGGAATTTAGGAAATTGGTCGAAGTCGGGGTCGCGCTTTTCGAGGAACGCGTTTTTGCCTTCTTGCGCTTCGTCCATAAGATAATACATCAGCGTAGCGTCGCCGGCAAGTTCCATCAAACCGCGTTGCCCGTCGAGTTCGGCATTTAGGCATCGTTTCACCATACGGATTGCAAACGGGCTGCGCATCATAATCGTTTCGCACCACTCCACGACCTCGTCTTCGAGACGTTCCAGCGGCACAACTTTGTTGACCATACCCATTTCCAATGCCTCGGCTGCGGTGTATTGACGGCAGAGATACCAAATCTCGCGCGCTTTTTTCTGCCCTACGCAACGCGCAAGATACGACGAGCCGAAGCCGCCGTCGAAACTGCCCACTTTCGGACCGGTCTGGCCGAAGCGCGCGTTTTCGGAGGCAATCGAGAGGTCGCACACCACGTTGAGCACATTTCCGCCGCCGATAGCGTAGCCGTTGACCATAGCGATTACCGGCTTCGGAATCGAGCGAATCACCTTGTGGAGGTCGAGCACGTTGAGGCGCGGTGTGCCGTCGCTGTCGCGGTAGCCGCCACGCGTCTTATAGTTTTGGTCGCCGCCCGAGCAGAACGCCTTGTCGCCGGCGCCGGTGAGTACGATGACGCGAATGTCGGCGCGGTCGCGGCAGATGTCGAAAGCGTCGAGCATTTGCTCGTTGGTTTGCGGTCGGAAAGCGTTGTACACTTCCGGTCGGTTGATTGTTATGCGG
Source organism: Clostridiales bacterium (assembly GCA_004554105.1). GTDB lineage: Bacteria > Bacillota > Clostridia > Oscillospirales > CAG-272 > UMGS902. Next base: position 3,211 of record SFNW01000158.1, read on the forward strand.
GCTATACCCTTATATTGGTCGAAGAGTATGTCGCTATACTCCTTAATTGGTTTCCATTCTCTTTTGGTCATACTATTCTATGGGTTTAAAGTAGT
>SFNW01000159.1 GCA_004554105.1 Clostridiales bacterium
GCAATGTCCTTGGCGTAGGACTTGCCGTCGGGCTTTATGCGCAGGATTTTGAACGAGCGCTCGCCGTTCTGCTCGATTTTGGCGACGAGCGTGTCGATTTTCGCACCGCCGAATGCCGCCGCCTCACGGTTCAGTTCGTCGACCCGCGCGGCAAGCGTGTGCAGGTGCGTCGAAAAGAGCGTGCGGCAGCCAACCTTGGAGAAGCCGAGCAGTACCTCCGACGCAATGTAGGCGGCTTCGTACGCGCCGGTCGAGGAAAGCGATTCGTCGAGCAGGACGAGCGAACGCGAGGTGCAGTGCGCGAGGATTTCGCTCAGACGTGCGCATTCCTCGCCGAGTCTGCCCTTGTCGACCGTGTCTCCGCTCTCGGTCGGGAAATGTGTGTAGATGCCGTCCGCGGGATAGAAGGTAAACTTCCGAGCGGGAACGAGCAGTCCGAGCTGGCAGAACGCCGCGGCAAGTCCGACAGCGCAGGTAATGACGCTTTTGCCGCCGCGATTCGGCCCCGTGAGGACAAAAATCCTGCCGTTTTCGTCAAAGGCAAAGTCGTTTTCGACGCTGTCGCCCGCAATCGCAAGCGCGACGGCGGGATTGTACAGCCCCTCGGCTGCAAATGTCCCCGTCCCATCGGACAGCGTCGGTGTGCAGAGCGGCAGCCCCTTTGCACGCAGCGACTCCATCAGCCGCACGGCGCAAATCATAAATTCGATTTCGGGCATGACCTCGAGTAAGAAATTCGCGTTGTCGAGGACATAGGACTGCACGATTTTCTTCCACGCGCGCACCGAGCCCTTGAAAATGTCGTTGATTGCCGAACTGATGGCAATGCTCATCGCGGTCTTTTGGTTGTCGTTTTGTCCCTTGGCAAAGGGCGAGAGCGGCGCGGCGAGCGTGTACTCATCGTTGGCAAAACTCATGCGCAGAATCTTCTCGATGGTGTCGCCCGACTTGAACGGACGGGGATTGATCGACAACACGCCGCATTTGTCGGCGCGGAGCGTCGAATCGAGGTTGACGCCGATGGTCACGCTCTTGATGTCGCGGACGCGCACGGTCAACTCGCGCAGTTTTTCGTTGAGTTCCTTATAGTAGTCGCTCTCGGTGATTTTGCGGACATAGGCGCAGAGCGAACGAAGCGCGGGGCTTTTCAGTTCGCCTTCTACGGGGGACAGTCCGTCGCGCAGCGTCTCCACGGCGGAGATATACAGCTCGATTTCGGAGAGCGAAAGCAGATATTCGTCGGTGGTGCGCTCATTTGCCGCCGACATACGGCGCAGCTCGCCGATGTCCGAAAGAATCGGCAGCACCTTGACAAAGGTCTCGGCAATCTCGCCGTGCGCCAGCATATCCCCGAAATTCTCGGCGCGGTAGGCGATGACCGCAGGGTCTGACGTGAAATACTCGACGAGCGAGCTGTTTTTCAGTTTAATCAGCGATGAAAGTCCGAGGCTTTCAACCGTTTCCGCCGACACGTTCGGGCGCGCATGCGCCGCCGCGTGCGCTTCGCGCGAGGCGCGCGACGGATACAGCAGACTGAATTCAAATTCTTCCATGAAAGCCCCCCTTAAAACCTGAAAAAGCAAATATCTGATATATTAGTATAGCAAAACTGACATCATTTTGCAAGGCGTATCGTGCAATTTGCTCGCGCGGCGGAAAAAAACTTGACAGCGCCGCTTCGCCGTGTTACAATGCTTACGAAATCAATATCGGCTGCCACCGGGTAGCGCGCTTTTGCGCCCGAGCATATCGTTAGGTCTTTGAAGATATGCTTCGGCGTTCTTTTTTTTGGAGGAAATCATGCTCAAATCATTTCAAAATCTCACACGCTTCGAGCGGGGACTTTGGCTCGTCTCGGTTGCCGCCGTGCTTGTTTCGGCAATCTTCGGCGGCAAGGAGAATCTCCCCTCGGCGCTCTGCTCGCTCATCGGCGTGACCGCGCTCATCTTCATTGCGCGCGGCGATGTGCTGGGACAGATTCTCTCGATTGCTTTCGCCCTGCTGTACGGTATAATTTCGCTGACCTTTTCCTACTACGGCGAGGTGCTGACCTACCTCGGCATGAGTTTGCCGATGGCACTGCTCTCGCTGATTTCGTGGCTTCGTCACCCGTACAAGACGGAAGAGCGCAAGGAGGTCGCCGTCGGACACGTCGGCGCGCCCGAAGCGGTTTTGCTGTTTGCCCTCGCGTGTCTGGTCACCTTGATTTTCTATTTTCTTCTGAAAGCGCTTCACACTGCCAACCTCGGCGTCAGCACGCTGTCGGTCGCAACCAGCTTTGTCGCCGCCTACCTGACCTTCCGCCGCAGCCCCTATTACGCAATCGGCTATGCGGCAAACGACCTTGTGCTGATTGTGCTGTGGATTTTGGCGGCGGCAGCCGATTTGCGCTATCTCTCGATGGTGGTCTGCTTTGTCATGTTTCTCCTAAACGACCTCTACGGCTTTGTCAGCTGGCAGCGAATGCGCCGCCGTCAGGCGGCGGGCAAATAAACCGCATAGCGTGCGCCGCACCCGCATATCCTTTACGAGAAACCATGTCGGAGGGTGCGGTATGACGCAGAGTGAACGTGAAGCCTTAAGAAACGCAACGGTCGGCGATTTTGACTACGAGGCGCTCATCGGGTGCGCAGAGCTGCTTGCAAACAGCTATCGGTTTTTGTCCTTTAATTATCTCGGCGAGAGCGTCATGGGGCGCGGAATTCCGCTGTTTTCGCTCGGAGAGGGGCAAAAGGAAATCTACTATATCGGCGCGCACCACGGCGCAGAACGCATCACGGGAGCTTTGCTGATTCGCTTTCTTGCGGAATTCTGCGCGCTCTGCGCACGGGACGGGCAGGCGTTCGGCGTCAATCTGCGCTATCTGCTGCGCAGCCGCACGCTCTATGTCCTCCCTGTCCTCAATGTCGACGGCGCCGAGATCGCGGCGGGCAAAGCCGACCGCGCGTCGCTGTTTTATCCGCGGCTTGTGAAGATGAACGGCGGCTCGGAGGATTTCACGCACTGGCAGGCAAACGCGCGCGGCGTCGACTTAAACCACAACTACAACGCGGGCTTTGCCGAATATAAAGCCCTCGAGCCCTCGCTCGGCATCGAGGGCGGCGGTCCGACCCGCTTTGCGGGGCTGTCCCCCGAGAGCGAGCCGGAGACCGGCGCACTCTGCAACTTTCTGCGCTTCAATCACCCGACCGCGCTGATGACTCTGCACACCCAAGGGCGCGAGATTTACCACACCTCGGGCGGAAGCTGTGCGGACGGTGCTGCCGTC